>JBIJBO010000081.1:0-15017 GCA_044345215.1 Prosthecobacter sp.
CAACTGCCCGCTGAACAACCGTCGCACCGCTGCCGAGCCCGAGGCCTCGGACGCAATCAGCAGCCGCCCATCCGGCTGCATCACAGCCTGCCGGCAGAGGGAGGTCTGCGCGGCGTCAAAGCCCGAATCCACCGCGCCACCCGGCAGCAGCCGCGCCAGATTCGGCCGACTGACACCGCCGATCTGGCTGAACTGCCCGGACACCACGATGCGGCCATCGGCCTGAACGAGCAGCCCGAACACGGTGCTGTCGGGCCCGTTGGCTCCCTGGGCGCTCTGAAAGCCGCTGTCGAGCTGGCCATTCGCCCCCAACCGCGCCAGGCGGCGGGCATTGAGCCCGCGAAAACCTGTGAAATCCCCGCCCACGAGGACCTTGCCATCGGTCTGCAGCGCCAGTGCCAGCACCCGCATCGGCACGCCCGTGTTGCCCTGCTCGTGGGCCCCGGCCCCGATGTCAAAGGAGGTGTCCAGCGCGCCGTTCTCGAGCAGGCGCAGCACGCCGCTGCTGAGCCCACCGGCAAAAATCTGGCCGCTGCCTTCCGTGCGGATCAGGCCGCCCACGAGAACCTTGCCATCCGGCTGCGGCAGCAGAGCCTCAACCTGC
Source organism: Prosthecobacter sp. (assembly GCA_044345215.1). GTDB lineage: Bacteria > Verrucomicrobiota > Verrucomicrobiia > Verrucomicrobiales > Verrucomicrobiaceae > Prosthecobacter. The sequence continues at coordinate 605 of JBIJBO010000081.1, forward strand.
ATTTCCGACAGACTGGGAATGGCCGTCGCCAGGAAGGTCTCGTCGAGACTGCCATCGGCATGCAGCCGCGCCAGACCGCGCCGGGGCCGACCATCGAACTCTGTGAAGTGGCCGCCCACCAGGATGCCGCCATCCGCGAGCACCGCCAGCGCTCGCACCTCGCCATTCGGACCGCTGCCGATGTCGAACTCGTCATCGCGGAAGCCCTCTGGGTAGAGCCGGGCCAGGCGGTTGGCCGCTTCGCCGCGAAGCGCGGTGAAGTTGCCGCCCACCAGGAACTTGCCGTCAGGCTGGCGCACCACCACACGACCGGCGGCCGGCGTCATGCCCTCCCCTTGGTTGAAGCTTTCATCGGGCGCACCGTCGTCGTCGAGTCGTCCAAGGCCGTCGACCGGCTCATCGTCGACCAGGGTCGCCGCACCGGTGTACACCAAGCCCCCTTGCGGCTGCAGCGCCAGCGAGCGCACGCTGCCATTGACGGCAAAGTTGCCCGCTAGGAAGGTGTTGTCGTTCATGCCCGGTTCGCGGATCGTCACGGTCACCGGACTGCCCACCACAATGACGCCCGGGCCACTGCCGGCCGCCGCGGCAAAGTTGACCGTGAAGCTCTCGGCAGGCTCGCGGGCGGCGGAGAACTGGATTGGAATGTCGATCGACTGCACGGAGGTGTCCGCCCCCGACCAGCTGAGCGTGGTGTTGACCGCCGTGTAATCCCCGGGTGCCACCGCCGTGCCGTCCGCAGTGCTGATTTCCAGACTGGCACCCTGGGTGGGTGAACCCGAGCGGGCAAACTGGAGCGTCACCTTGCCCGCCGCCTCGTCCACGTCATACTGCGTCTGCAGCGGGAAGACGCGCCCGTTTTGGATGACCTCAATGTCAAGGTAGGCGTCGATGCCGCTGCCACCGGCCGCCTTGACGGTGAAGGTGAGGCCTTCATCGGCATCGACCAGGCTGTTGCCGACATTGAGCGAGGCGTCCTGAGCGTTCGTCGCCGGCGTATCGCAATCGATCAGGCTGCTGCCACGGTTGTTGTTGTAACCCCAGAAAATCTGCGCGCCCGCCGAGATGTCGGCCAGACCGCCGCTCACGTCGGCAAACTGGCGCCGGTAGCACAGCCAGTAGTTGCGAGTCGCATCCTTCCGCACACGCAGGGCCATCTTGCGGGTGAGCGGCGCGTCCTGGTGGTCATAGCGGTAGATGCGATAGGTGCCGGGCACGGTCACATCCTGGACCGCCTGAGTGGGCAGCCAGTCAATGCGATTGAGGAACCAGGGGTTGAAATTCATCCGCGGCACCGGCGCGCCATAGTTCGCTCCCATGGCGTCGAAGGGGTCGCCGTACTCCTGCTCCTCGCCGGTGAGGGCAACCGGGTTGTTGGTGTTCGAGCGCCAGAGATTGGCATGCAGGTTGCCCAGGTTGTGGCCGAGTTCGTGAACCAGCACGAGATCCTGAAAGTAGCCGTTGTACCAGGTGAACGGCCCGCCGACCTGGCCAAGGCCGGCCCAACCGAAGCCGGAATCCGTGATGCGTCCCGGGCCGATGTTGGTGAAGGTCACCAACTGGCGGTCATAGCTGTTGGCGGTGTAACCGGCCGCGGCCGCGGCGGCGAGCGCATCAATGCGCAATTGGTTGGCATTGTTGTTGGTCGCGTAAAAATTCGCCGTCTGCGGCAGGCGTAGCACCGGCGTCACATCCGCCGTCGCCAGCGACAGGCTGGTCTTGCGGTAGGATACCTCGGACATGTAATTCGCCACCACGCCGTTCATGGCAGTGGTCGCAAACGTCGTCGTGACCTCGGCGTTGTTCGTGTTGCGCGGCGTGCCGGGGAGGTCGCTGAAGTCGACGCGGATCACCAGGGCTTTCTTCGCGCCCTCCGTCCAGACTGATGGCTGCACATCCAGCCCCGCATCGGGTCCGACAGCATCCTCCGCCGCCATCAACTCCTGCCCGAAGGCATCGGCATGGGCCATGCAACAGACGCGGTACGAACGGCCGCCGGAAATCAAAGGCACGTCCTTGTCGGAAGCGACTTCGTGGCCGTCACGCGCCACCACGACAGGCGGTCCGGCCGGCGCCGGCTCATCGGCGTCCGGCGCGCGCGCCGGACGCTCGGACAGGGCGATGACGTCATCAACGGCCACGCCGTCCGCCGCCATGCGGTTCTTGGTCGCCACGAACTCGCGGCGGCCGAACACAAAAGCCCGGTAACTGCGGCCGTCGAGGTTGAACGCCCGCTGGATCTCCGGCCGAGCATCCGTGCCCGGTGCCGGACTCGACGCCATGACGGAAAATTCACCCGTGGCGGACACCCGTTCCTCGAGCAGGGCCGTCACCTCGGACGGCAGTCGCCGGCGCAGGGTCCACGGCAGCGCCCGTGCCAGGGCTTCGCGCGGATCCGTCTGAATCAACTGCTGCAGGACCTGGCGACGTTCCCGCGCCAGTTCGATGCCCTCGCGCAGATCACCGCCCGGCTGTGCGGCCGCCCAGCTTTCAAAGCGGCGGAAGATGTCGTCGGTCGCGGTCACAGACGCGCCCGATGACCGCCCTCCCGGGGACGATGGCCGGGAAACAACCCCGTCCGACCCGCCGGAGGTCAGCGAGGCCCCGGGGGGCAGCACGGCCGGTTCACCAGCCAGCCACCAGACCGTGGCGACGAGCAAGAGGGGCAGGCTGACGGTGGCGAAACGAAGCAGGCGCGGGCTGGAGAAAAACGACATGGCGGGTTTCAGTCGCCATCCTTCCATGCGGGCAGCCGAAAGGCGAGCCTAAAGTTTCGGCCTAGGCCGCATCGCGGGCAGTCGGGTCACGACCGACCCAGAGCCCCATCACGGCCCCGGCGAGCAGCCACTCCATGAAGGCGTCGGCCGTCGCCACCAGCACTTCGCGTGGCGGCAGCTCGTGATGGATCATTTCCGGCAGCGTTCCGAGCAAACCCACCAGAACTCCCACACCCGCGGCGAAAGCGAGTCGACCGGCGTAGTTGAGCAGCGCGGTCGCCATCAGGGCGGCCAGCAGAAGTGCCCCCAGCAGCGAGCGCGCAAATTCAAGACCAAGGGCAAACCCGGGTGCCGGCACGGCAGGGCCCGGACGAACGATGGCTCGAACGAAGGGGCCGTCGGCCAGCGCCTTGGCATGCTCGGCATCCAGTCCGGCCTGCTCCTGGCCGGCGTAGGACAGCGCCCGACGCGGATGCGGCAGGGTGTAGATGCCACGGCCGTTGCCGGCACCCTTGCGGATCAACTCGGCCAGCTCACTCTCGTGATTGAAGCCGTGCACACCGGCCTGCCGCCAGGTCATCACCTCGCGCGACAGCAGGCTCCATCCAAAGGAGACCAGGGCGGCAAGCAGGATGGAGAGGAGGAATTTCATGCCCGCCATCCATGCACCGGGCCCTCCGCTCACGCAACCGCGCGTTCAGCACACCGGCGTCGGCAGCGGCCGGCCGGCAAAGTGCGCCGCCAGATTGTCCACCACCAGCCCGGCCATTGCCGCGCGCGTCTCGTGCGTGCCACTGCCGACATGCGGCAGCACCACCACCCGCTCACTCGTGCGCAGCCCGGCAGGCACCTGCGGCTCGTTTTCAAACACGTCCAAACCGGCGGCCCGGATCAGGCCCTCCTCCAAGGCCCGGACCAGGGCGGCTTCATCGACCACACTGCCGCGGGCGATGTTGATCAGCGTGCCGCATGGCCCCAGAGCCGCGAGCACCTCGGCATTCACCGCCTGCCGGGTCTCGGCCCCGCCGGGACAGGCCACCACCAGGAAATCCGACACCTCCGCCAGCTCCAGCAGGGTCGGACAGTAGGCATGCTCAACCGGCTGTTGCCGCCGGCCGTGGTAGGCGATGCGCAGGCCGTGCGCCGCCAAACGGTGGGCGATCGCCGTCCCAATCCGTCCCAGGCCGAAAATACCGGCCGTCTTCCCCCGCAGGGCATGCGCCAGCGGAAACGGCCCGGCCGGCCACGCTCCGGCCCGCACAAACCGCTCCGCCTCCGCCAGCCGCCGCGAGGTCATCAGCACCAGCGCCACCGCGAGGTCGGCGACATCGTCGGTCAGGACATCCGGGGTGTTGCTCACCCGCAGGCCACGCCGACGGCAAGACTCGACCGGCACGCCATCGTAGCCGACGCCGAACACCGACAGGATTTCCAGGGCCGGCAACCGCTCGAGAAGCGCCTCCGGCACCCGCGTGCCACCGGCCAGCACCACGCCGCGAATCAACCCGGCCGCGCGGGCCAGCACGCCCTCCAGATCCGTCACCCCGTCGTGGCAGACATAGGCACTGCGCAGCGGTTGCAGCAAAAAATCCGGCAGGGGCGCCAGCAGGAGCAGGTGATTCATGACCGCAGTTAAGCCGAAACCCCGGGCTCGGAAATAGGATTTTCGCCCCCACTCTCCACTCTCCACCATCAGCTTCCCTACCCTTCGCGATTGCGCATGAAATCCGCCACCTGCGCAAAGAAAGCCCGCAGCGGCGGCAGCGCCTCGGCCGGCAGCTCGATCTCGGTCATCGCCGCCTCCATGAGTTGCAGCCAGCGGTCGCGCTCGGCCTCGCCAATCGCAAACGGCAGGTGCCGGCCGCGCAGCCGCGGATGCCCGCGCTCCTCAAGGTAGGTCGGCGGCCCGCCAAACCGGTAGATCAAGAAATCCGCCAGCCGCTTCTCCGCCCCGGCCCAGTCGCCGGGCGGATACATCGGCCCGATCAGGTCATCCGCGCGCACCCGCCGGTAAAACGCCGACACCAAGGCGCGCAGGCGCGCTTCACCGACAACGTCACACAGGCTGGCCAGGGGATCCATGGCGCCAGCAAAGCCGGGATCGACGCCGCCTCCAGACAAAAAAGACCCGCGCGAAAGTTTGCCCTGTGTCGTAACGCTTCCATGGTGGACGAATTCCCCCTGCGACCATGAAACGCTCCGCCTTCCTTCTTGCCCTCATGAGCACCACCGCCGCTCTCGCCGCCGACCCCGCCCCCGCCAAGACCGAAACGATCGTGCTCGGCGGCGGCTGCTTCTGGTGTGTTGAAGCCCAATACGAGATGCTCAAAGGCGTCAAGAGCGCCGTCAGCGGCTACGCCAACGGCCACCTCGAAAACCCGACCTACAAGCAGGTGTGCAACGGCGACACCGGCCACAACGAGGTCGTGCAGATCGAATTCGATCCGGCCGTCATCAGCCTGAAGGACCTGCTCGATCTCTTCTGGCTGGCCCACGATCCCACCACCCTCAACCGCCAGGGCAACGACGTCGGCGAGCAATACCGATCCGGCATCTATTACTCGAACGACGAGCAGAAGCGCCTCGCCGAACAGTCCATGAAGGAAGCCCAGAAGGACTGGGCCGACCCCATCGTCACGGAGATCGTCCCGCTCAAGAAGTTTTACCCGGCCGAGGACTACCATCAAGAATACTTCGTCAAGAACCCCAGCGCCGGCTACTGCCGCGTCGTCGTCAGCCCCAAGGTCGCCAAGTTCCGCCAGAAGCTCGCCGCGGAGGGCAAGCTCAAGACCGAGGCCCCGTAAAAGGCCCGCCACTCTCCGAACGGGCCGACTGAAACGCGGCCCGGTCCATCCCTCAGGCCACCCGTGATGCGCCACCACCGGTGGGGGGGGGGGAATCCAGGCACTCTGAGACCGTGTGGAGAGGATTTCGCCGCATGACCCGAATCACGTTCGCCGCACCCGCCCGGCAACATCCGACAAGCGGCTGAAGCCAGAGTGCCCTTCGGAGATGACTGCCGTTTCACCCGCTCAATTTCCAAGTGGATTGGCTCTCGGGGCCGTGCAGCCGGTGAACTCCAGGCGTGAGCGGCGTGCGCCGGAAGTCATTTGCCCTTCGTCGTCCGCTCCTGCCAGCGCCAGGCAACAAACCAGAGCAGGGCGGGCACGACGGCGCTGAGCCCGAGCGCCAGCGCAGGACTGTCGTGGCCGAGATGACCGATGGCGGCGAAGGCAAAACCGAGCGGCAGGGAGCCGCAGGCGAGAGCGGTGACAAAGACCCGGCGGCGCAGGCGGGCGAGTCCGGCGAGACAGGCGACGGCTTCGGGCAGCACCGGCGTCCAGCGCGACAGCGCCACCAGCCAGCCGCCACGGCGGGCAAAGAGTCGCTCGGCGCGCTGCAGACCGTCCTCGCCGGCGATGCGCCGGGCCAGGCCGCGGCCGAAGCGGCGGCAGAGGCCGTAGGCGGTGAGGCCGGACAGCAGGGAGCCGATGGCGGCGAGGCAGCCACCCCAGAACCAGCCGTACATCCAGCCCAGCGCCGACATGACGACCGTGCTTGGAATCGGCAGGACGATGTCGCCCACCAACAGCAAGAGCCCGGCGCACCAGGCCCAGTCACCCCAGCCCTCCATCCAGGCGCGCGATCCCTGCAGGCTGAGGGCGGCATCAAAGGCCTCGCCCCAGATCGCAAACGGCAGCAGGATGCCGGCGAACAGCAGCAGGACGAGCAGGGTCAGCGAACGGTGCATGTCACAGAGGCAGGCCGTGCAGGCGGCGGCGCAGCAACTCCAGCGCCGCCTGGCTGGCGAGCAGCTTGAAGCGGTCGCGCGCGCCGGGATAAAAGGACTTCCGGGCGACCGTGTCCGCCCCTTTGGAGGCGAGGGCGATCCAGACCGTGCCGACCGGTTTGTCGGCGCTGCCGCCGGTGGGACCGGCGATGCCGGTGAGGGCCAACGCGTGATCGGCGCCGGAGACAGAGCGACAGCCCTCGGCCATGGCGCGCACGACCTCTTCGCTGACGGCGCCGTGGGTCTCGATCAGGGCCGCCGGCACGCCGAGCTGCTGTTGCTTGGCGAGGTTGGCGTAGGTGACAAAGCCATGGCCGAACACGGCCGAGGCCCCGCTGACATCGGTGAGGCGGCTGGCAACCGCGCCGCCGGTGCAGGACTCGGCGAGCGCGACGCTTTCAGCGCGCTCGGCCAGCGTCTGGACCACGACTTTCTCGAGGATGCGGCGGTCTTCGGAAAGGATGAAATCGCCCAGCCGCGCGCGCACGACCTGTGCGCCGGCAGCCACGGCTTCCTGCGGGCCGGCAAGGCGGACATCGACATCGCCGCGGCCGATGCAGTAGCCAAGTTCGAGGCGCGGCACGGCCTCGAGCTGCTTTTCCACCGCCTCGACGATGTCCGACTCGCCGATGCCGGTGAGTTTCAGGTAGAGCACGCGCCGGCTGGCACCGTCGGGCAGCAGGGCGCGCAGACGCGGCTCGACCTCGGCCTCGACCATGGGCTTCAGCTCGCGCGGCGGGCCCGGCAACAGGAACAGGTGGGCGTTCCAGCCGCGTGCCGCGCCGAGTTCGGCGGGGAAATACAAGCCCGGGGCGGTGCCGAACGGATTGGCCAGCACCTGGGCACCGGCGGGCACCCGGGCCTGACGCAGGTTCGAGGCGCTCATCGTCCGGCCGCGCTGGGCGAAGTAAGCTTCCAACTGGGCGGCGAGAGCGGCGTCGAGGTGCAATTCGAGGCCGAGCAGCTCGGCGGCCGACTCGCGGGTGACATCATCATTCGTTGGCCCGAGCCCACCCGAGACGAGTACCACGTCGGCACGCGCCGCGGCCTCGGCAATGGCCTCCTTCACCGCACCGCCGTCCGGCACAATGGTCTGGCGGGCCACCTCCAGGCCGAGCGCCGCGAGCCGCTGGCCAATCCAGGCGGCGTTGGTGTTGATGACGTCGCCGAGGCAGAGCTCGGTGCCGGTGTTGACGAGTTCGATGCGCATCAGCCTGTGATCGCCGCCCAGGGTCCTTTTTCAAGGACCATCTGCGGCACGTAACTGCGCCAGCGCGGATCGCCAGTCTGGATCATCTGGCGAACGTTGGCGCTCGTCTGGAACAGGCATTCCTCCAGGCCCTCACGGATTTCATGAACGCTCCCCGTTTCCAGCAGGTAGTGCAGCAGGTGGACCTGCTCCCGGCTCACCCGCGCGTGGCTGGCCGTTCGAATCTGGCCGGTGAGGGGGTCGCCGGCGGGATACACGTAGAGGCGCACCTGGTTGCGCAGCAGTCGGCCGAAGGCCTCCATCAGGCCGCCTTCGAGGTCCAGATACCAGCGCTCGTTGAACAGTTCCTCGAAAAGGGGCAGCCCCAGAATGATGCCGATCGGCTCGCGGGTGTGGCGGGCGAGGTAGGCACTGAGCCGGTGAAACTCCGCGTACTTCGAGATCAGTACGTTTTTGCCCAGAGCCTGCAGGATGTCGGCGCGGGCGAGGAAGTTCCCGTATTCGACCGTGCAATCCTCCATGCAGAGCAGGTTGTGCATGGTGATCTCGAGGATCTCGACATGGCCCTCGGCCTTGGCGCCGAAGTCGGCGGCAAAGGCGGCGGCGCCGCGCTCGATCATGTCGAGGTTGACACGGGTGATCGGGTCAAAACTGCCGCGATTGATCAGCACGGGCTTCTTGTAGAGCAGGTCCGAGGCCTGGCCGATCTCGCCGTCGGCACCAAACAGCGCGGCATCGGCGAGGTCGCTGCGCACGAGCTCGAGGGCGACGATGCGATCCTCGAAAGCGGGTCCGCGGAAGGCGGGTCCGCTGAAGTCGATCAAGTCAATCTCCAGGCGCTTGCGACGCAGGTCGTCGAGCAGGCTCTTCAGGAAGGTGGTCAGCTCGCCACGATAGTGGTGGGCGGCATGCAGCAGGTTCACGCCGAGAATGCCCATGGCCTCGGCCTGCAGAGGGTTGCTGTCATCCAGCAGGCGCACATGCAGCTGAATGTCATTCGGCGGTCCCATGGGTTCGGCCTGGAAACGCAGGCCGAGCCAGCCGTGGCACTCCTCGTGGGTGTCACGCCAGCCGCGCGCGCGCACCGTGTTGGCGAGGGCGAAGAAGGCGGTGTCGGCACCGCGCTTGGCCTGCAGTCGCTGCTGCACGATCTGGAACTCATGGTCGAGCATGGCCTGCATGCGCTGGCGCGAGACGTAGCGGGCGCTCTTGCCGTAGATCTCGTCGCTGAAGGTCATGTCATAGGCCGACATGGTCTTGGCGACCGTTCCCGAGGCGCCGCCGGCGCGGAAGAACCAGTTGGCGGTCTCCTGGCCGGCACCGATTTCGGCGAAGGTGCCATAGATCGAGCGCTCGAGATTGAGCTTCAGCGCCTTTTCCAGCGTGCCGGGACGGTGCGGGGCCTCGTTCATTGCGTGCAATGTACCACAGAAACGCCCGCCACCAACCGGAGGTTGCCTCCGGGGGCACTTCCGCCCTGGCCTGGCGGACGCGGCTAGGGCCAGCGATGGGTGAAGCACAAGCGACCCAACAGGACGGCCCGAACGCGCAACCGCCCGCGTTTTGTGATTGACGAAGCCCCCGCTTCGGGTCTTATTACGACCTGTTGCCTGTCCTCCCCCGGTCGGGCGGACAGATTCGGTGAGATGGCTGAGTGGTCGAAAGCACACCTTTGCTAAAGGTGCGTAGCCTTATCCGCTACCGAGGGTTCGAATCCCTCTCTCACCGCCACGTTTTTGCCGGAGGCGAATCGGAATTCCAAAGAATTCCACGGATGCTGAAGACGGCATCAATCTCAGGTCACCGCCCCCGTCACCCTTGCCGTGTCACCACTTGCCGGTGAGGCCGAGCGTGTAGGTGGTGCCGGTCTTGGTGACGGCAAAGGGCAGGCCGCCGTCGAAATAACGTTCGCGCGGCTGGTTGAGCAGGTTGCTGACCCTCAGGTTCAGTGACCAGACCTTGTTGATCTCCTTGGCGAAGGCCAGGTCAAGCGAGGTGAAGGGGCGCTGGTAGATGTCGGGCGTCAGGTTCGACTCGAACTGGCCGCCGACGGTGTACAGCAACGGGCCGGTGACATTGAGCAGGATGGCACTGGTCAGGCCCCAGTCCTTGATCTCGTGGCTGAGGTTGAAGTTGAAGGTGTAGTCGGGCTGCCCCTGCAGCGGGCGGTCGAGCGACAGCCCCGCGCGTTCGCGAATCTCCTGGCTGTTCTGGCTGAGGGCGACCTTGGAAAACACAAAGCCGTAGTTGAATCCGATGCTGAAGCCCTCAAGCGCCTCGATGAAGCGGCCCAATTCCCTGTAGGCTTCGATTTCGAAGCCGTAGACCGAGGCGCTCTCCTCGTTCTCGGCGGTGTTGAAGACGCCGAGATTGACGAACTCAATCGGCTTCCGGATCTGCTTGGCGAAAAGCGACAAGGCGACCTGGTCACCCGGCGCCGGCGTCCACTCCCAGCGCAGATCGTAGTTCATGATCGAGGACATCTCCAGACCGGGGTTGCCGACAAAAAAGTTCCCCGTCTCCGGGTCGCGAGAGAAGACGAGGGCGAGTTCCTTGAAGGTCGGGCGCGCGACGGTGCGGCTGATGGAGGAGCGCAGCGACATGGTCTCGGCAACCTCCCAGCGGTTTGACATCGACGGCAGCAGGTCCGTGCGATTCAGTTCAAAATTGTCCGATTTGCCGCTGGCGAAGTTGCTGCCGCCATCGCCGACGCGTTCAACGGTGACCTGCATGCGTGTGGCCTCGACACGCGCGCCCACGGTGGTTTCCAGACGATCGACCAGGTTGAAGCTGAAGGCCCCATGGGCGGCGGGAATCGTCTGGGTCGCGGCATAGACCTCGCGCGCAGGAATGTTGAAGGCGCGCGCCAGGAAGAAGTTGTCGCGCACCAACTCACCCCCAAGGCCGTTCGGGTCACGGGTCTGGTCCACGAGGTCGATGCCGCCGAGCAGATCGCCGAGGGTCAACATGCGGCGGTCATCCGGGCTGGGCGGCAGGCGCAGCAGCGGCTGGCCGGGGGCGAGTCCAAGGAAGTCGGCGACCAGCTGGCCATCAGGCAGGCCGACGTACTCAAAGTTGTCGGTCTTGTAGTCGCGCGTGCTGTGATCGAAGTTGCCGCCGAACTTGAACTTGGTGCCGGTGCCGCCATCGCGGGCGCCCTCGTCGAGGGGAATCTCGAAATTGAGGGCAACGTTGTAGTTGGTGTCATCGAGACGGCGCCAGGTGCGCTCGAAGTCGGGCGGAGCGGGATCTCCTGGACCGACATAGGCGTTGATGCTGGGATCGGTGCTGAAGGCGTAGTTGGCCTTGCGCAGGTCGGGCTGGTTCTGCGACGACATGCTGTAGGCGATGAGCCAGTCCATCTTGATGTCGCTCGTGCCGGGCATGACGTGCTCACCCGTAAACTGCAGGGTCTGCAGGCGGCGTTCGGTGTAGAACATGAACTCGCGGAAGATCATCAGTTCCGGCAGGTTCAACGAAGGACCGAAGGAGAAGATGGCGTCGTCCTGGGCGGAGAGGTTGGCAAACCACGTCAGGCTGACACGATTTTCGGGATCGAACTCGAGCGATGCACTCAACAGGGCACCGGCCAGCAGATTCTCGGTGCCGCGCTGAAAATCGAACTGCTGGGTCGGCTGGGCAACACCGGCACCGATGTTGGCGAAACCGCGCTCCCCCACCTCGGCGGTGAATTTTTTGCCGTAGGTGAAGCCGCCGATCAGACCGAGCGTGCCTCCCATGAAATCCTCCAGGCGGGTGCCGCCGATGGCGCTGACACTGAAGTCCATGGGAGCCTCCTTGTAGGTGGTGCCCATGGCGCGGTCACGCAGGGCGCGGGCAGCAGCCAGAGAGTTGGCCGAAAGGCGCGCCGCAAGGGTGTCGGCAGGCTGAACTTGCGGGTCGTTGTACGTGAGCGCCGCAGAACTGTTGGGCAGCGCGTTGATGTCCTGCATGATCGAAGGAAGTTCGCGCGAACCGGCGTCGCCAAGCAGGCCGGTTCCACCGCCATGGTAGCTGAGGAACTGTCCACCGGTGGCGAGGGTGTTGTAGCCATACGACATGGAGACGTTGAGGAAAGGCTCCTGAGGGACGCGCTTGGTGACAATGTTCAGGTACCCGCCAGTGGCCTCACCCGGCATCGACGGCACAGCGGTCTTCGAACTGACCACGGTTTCGATGAGACCGGTCGGGAAGATGTCGATGTTGACCGCGCGCTTGTCGGGATCCGAGCTCGGCAGGCGGGCCCCGTTGAGCACGACCACATTGTAGCGGTCGCTCAGGCCTCGCACGACGACGTAACGGCTGTCCACCACCGCCGTGCTCGACAATCGCTTGAGTGCACTGCCAATGTCACCGGAAGAGCCGGCGCTTTTCAGCAGGGTCGGGGCGATGGCGCTGGCAAAAGACTGCAGCGAGGCACCAATGCTGAGCGGCGCCGCGGCAGTGTCCTCGCTGATCAGTTCCTGGACGCTGAATTCCTCGAGCTCAACCACCTCGGCGGTCATTTCCAGCTCCACCTCGCGGACGCTGCCGGAACTGACCACCACGCCGCTCTGGCTCGTGCGGATGTAGCCCTCGGCACTCGCGGCGATCCGATACACGCCGGGGTCAAGATCATTCACAAAGAAGCGGCCCTCGGCGTCGGTGCGCACGCTCTGGCCGCCAGGCTCGAGGGTGAGTGCCACCTCGGGAACCCCCACGTAGAAGTCCGCGTCCCTGACCAGTCCGCGCAGACCGCCGCGCAGGCCCTCCTGGGCATGCACGGAGACCGCACCGAGGCAGAGGCAGACCAGGGCGAAAAAGCCGAAAGGAAGGAAGATGCGCTTGGAGTTCATGCTCGCTTCCACCCGTTCAGTTGGCCTCTGCCGTGCTGCCGGCCAAACTTGCCAGCCCCGCAAACACAGCATCGGGCAGGGGCCGGCCCGTTCGTGCCTGGCACAGGCAGATCTCGATGGCGCCGCTGAGAGCGGTACGACGGTTGGGATTCTCCGTGCAGGCACGAACCGCGTCGGCCAGCAACCGCTGAACCTGTGCGTCATTTCCCAACTGGGCCTGCGCTGCGGCGAGCCAGGCAAAAGCAAACGGGTGATGCATGGCCTCCATGCCGCGCGCCTGGGTCTCGGCCTGCTCCAGCACCGCCGTCAAATCCGCGGCGCGACCGCGCAGACGCCAGAGCCTGGCCATCTGGTAAAGCAGTCGAGCCTGCGCCTCATGCGGGGCCCCAAAACGCTCCTCAGCACGGCGGAAGAGCTGCTGTGCCTGGGTCTCATGGCCCGCCTCGTAAAAAGTGACGGCGGATTCGACCAACAACTCGGCATGAGCCACCCTTGACAACGTCAGCACTTCAAGTGCGGCATCGATCAGGCCGTCACCCAGGGCCTGCTGCTGACGGTCTTTGGAGGCGAGCCGATCAAGCGCCTGACGAAACAGGCGGCGTGCAGTGTCGTGCAGGCCGGGTTCAGGCCGGCCCCGGACCGCCGGATCCTGGCCGGCAGCCCGCAGGTTCGCCAGCGGGTAGACTCCCGTCTCGGCAGATTCCTGCGTCATCAGGGCCGCCGTGGCAACATAACGCGCGCCGGGATCGCGCAGCGCCTGCCACCAGGCGGAGGTGAGGCTGTCTTCGCGGTCGAGCAGCCGACCGACATAAACGAGGCGCGAGAGCAATTGCTCCGCCTGCCAGGGTTTGACGAGCGCCGGCAGACCGGTGGCAAGATCAAGCAACTCCAGGGCGCGCTTGGGCTGTTGTTCCGCCTCCGCCTCGGCGAGGTCAAGCAGCAGCAGGCCGGCGCGATGGTCACTGATGCGGGCAGCCACTTCGCGGGACGTCGCCAACCGGCCCTGGGCCAGAGCCTGGCGGCCGCACTGAAAGAGCTCGCGGTCACGGGTCTCGCGGTCGCCGCTGATCTGCAGGGCCAGGCGAATGGCCAGGGTCAGCGGATCTGCGGCGTCGGCCGGCGGCAGCGAAGGACGATCCGGCACCAGCCGAACCTCTCGACGCACCTCGGCAGGCAGGCCTTCCAGGGCCCGCTCGATGCCGGCTTGATCCTTGGCATCCGCGCGCGCCAGTGCTGTCGAAAGGAACAGCAGCGCCGCCACGCTCGGAATTGCGAATGGGAAAGGAGAAAAACACATGAAACAGGGCGTGGAGATGCGGTTGCGGACCTCCACTTGCATCCGCTGACATGAACCCACCCGCCGTCATTCGCCAAAGTTTCGCTCGCAACAATTCCGTCACGTTGGGTCCGGTCCTATGTGTCAAGAAATACAGCAAAAAAAAGCGCGGGGCGGCATGGCTGCCGTCCCGCGCTGGGGGGGGGTGATGCTCAAAGGCGGTGCTTCAGAGACCGTAAACGCGGTAGAGCACCGTGTCGTCAGCGTCGCTGCTGGCGTCGGTATAGCTGACGGCTCCAGCCGTGCCGGTCAACGGCTCGGGGGTGACCACCGTCCACTGCTTGCCATCGGCCGACTTCTCGACCACATAGCGGATGTCGGCGGTGGCGGCCTCAAAACTCACCGTCGGATGTCCGCCTGCCGTGCCAAGCTGCACCACCGGACGGGCAAGGTTGTCCGCGGCAAACGCCTGCAGGCTGTGCAGCGTCGTCCAGCCGAACATCGTGTTGTTGTCACGCATGGAGCCCGCAAACGCAGCGTTGACAAAGCCAACCGGCAGGGCAACGCCGGCGGCAAACGGCACGC
>JBIJBO010000221.1:0-4588 GCA_044345215.1 Prosthecobacter sp.
TTTCCAACCGAGTGTTTTCCCAAGTCTCGCGTGATCAGGACACAACAGGGCAGCTGAACCCGAGGCACACCTCAAACCCCTACCCGGACTGGAGCCGTTCACTGCAGGCTCTCCAGCCACTGCTCCAACTGCTGGCGAAGTTGCTCAGGTCCCTGCTCTGGGAAGTGCTCGGTAAGCCAGCGCACATCGGCAGCGGCGGTCTCCTTGTCACCCAAACGCTGATGCAGGCGGGCTCGGGTCAGACGCTCGACCGCAGCCTCAGGATCAAGGGCCAAAACCAGGTTCAGATAGGGCAGTGATTCCCGGGCCTCCGTCTGGTCGTCCAGGGTCAAGCCTAGGAGGTTGCGCACCATGCGCAGGATAATGCTGCGTTTGCCAGCCGGCCGCAGCACCTCTTCGTCAAAGCGACCGGATTCGGTGAGCCGCAGGGCCGCCTGCTCGACCGTCAACTCGCGGCCACGCTCAAAGACATCGACCAGCTTCAACTCGCCCGCTGGAGCGTCCTTGTAGCCGACCATGAACTGCCCGGGCAGAGGCACCCCAAACACTTCCTTGACCCCCAATCGCGCCGCCAGTTCGACAAAAAGCACGGAGAGAGTGATCGGCAGGCCTTCACGGTCGTCCAGCACCTCGTTCATGTAACTGTTCGAGCGGCTCTGGTAGTCATGGCGGCTGCCGTGAAAGCCGCCCTGGTCAAACAGGTATTGCCGGATGCGGGCCACCGCGGAGGCCGTGCCACGCTTGAGGGCCGGGTCATCGCGAAGGTCCTCGACCATGCGCGCCATTGCCTGCAGGTAATGATCAACCTCCACCTCGACATTGTCATGCCGTGCCAGCAACAAAGCCGCGCGCATGAGATCGATTTTCGCCTCCGGCTTGGCGAGCTCGGCCAGCAGTTCGCGGGTGATGCTGAGGCGATGAAGCTCCCTTTCGAGATCGCGCAGCTCGGTGGCCTGGCGCTCCAGCTCCGTGCGCCGTTCCGTCATCAGCCGCCGGCTGGTCTCGGGATCGGCGAGCAGGCGGTCGAGGGTTGGTTCGCGATCCACCCGTCCCTCGGCAAGTTCATCGAGGGCAGAGCGCAGCTCCTTCGCCAACAGCTCGGGCAGCGGCTTCTCCGACAAATCCGGGCCTAGACGAAAGCGGCGAAACTGGGCAAGCGTGTTGCGGAACTTGCACAGGCCGGCGCGCCCGCCACGCAGGCCTGCATCTTCCTGGGTAAGCAGCAAACGACCATTGACCCAGCAGTGAAGCGCACCCGCCTCCACTCGCACGCGCAAATGATTCCACTCGCCCGGACGATAGACCTCCGAGGGAACGTCGGCGAGAATGGTCCAGGCATAGACATCGCCCCCCTCGAAACGGGTCAGGCGCAACTTGCCGGCCGAGGGATAAAAACCGTAATGGCGGTCGCCGCCATCGGCACAAAAGGCGAGGCCGGCGGCGCCCGATTCGTCATCGAGCTTGACCTCAACGGAGACCTCAAAGACCGCCGGCGGCACTTCATCCTGCCAAAGACAGAGCGAGCGCCCGCCGAAGCCAGCCCCGGGTGTGTCCGCCTGAATGACACCGGCATGCTGGGTCCATCGGGCTCCCATCAGGGGTTGCCAAAGTTTCGGATTGAGCACGCCGATCGTCAGCCAGCGGTCCATCAGCACCGGATTGGGCGAGTCGATCATGCGCTTGAGCTCATTCACCGGCATGGCAAAGCCGAGGTTTTCCGTGCGTGCCGACTTGAGCGTGAGGATGCCGAGCACACGGCCATCGCGGTCAAGCAGTGGACCGCCGCTGTTGCCCTTCTCGATCGGCAGGGCCAGACGAATCATCGGAATGTCATCGATCAGGTCGGGATATTCCGAGACCACGCCGTCGACAACACTGAAGGCCAGCCCCTGGGGATTGCCCATCGCCACGACGGGTTGCCCCTGGCGAATGCGCTCGCTGTCGCCCAGCGGCAAGGGCTTCAGTCGGCTGCCAACGCGCAGCAAGGCGAGATCCCAGTGGGCATCCGTGGCGGTGACTTCGGCAACCTCGTGCCGGGTGCCGTCCGAGGTTTCCACCTCAAGGCGGCGCGCCTCGCCAATGACGTGCAGATTGGTGGCGATCAGGCCGTCTGAACCGACAACGAAGCCGGTGCCAATGCCGTCGATGCCATCGCGACCGACCTGCATGATCTTGACCACGGAGGCTTTCACCTCGGCGGCAATCTCCTCGACGGACTTGGCCTGGAGTTCGGCAGGCGGCAGAAGCAACCAGAGCAGAAGAAGCGGAAGCAGACGCATGGCGGTCATGATTCCCGTGGATACGTGCCGGGCCAAGGTTTTTCTGCCGTCGTCGCACGGCTCAATCCGTTTGCCTCGACGCCGCGCCGCTTTAGTTTGAGGTCTTGCACTCTCCCATGCGCATCACCACCCGAGCCTACGCGCGCGCCGGCCTCGTTGGCAACCCGTCGGACGGCTACTACGGCAAAACCATATCCTTCATCATCCGCAACTACGGCGCCGAGGTCACCCTCGAGGAGAGTGACGAATTGCGAATCGAACCGAATGAACGCGACCACTCGGTCTTTGCCAGCATTGAAGACCTCGCCCGCGACGTGCGCCAGTTCGGATACTACGGTGGCATCCGCCTGCTGAAGGCGAGCGTGAAGCGTTTTTTTGATCACTGCACGCGCCACGGCCTGGCACTGCACCGCAGGAACTTCACGCTGCGTTATGCCAGCAACATTCCGCCCCAGGTCGGCATGGCGGGCTCAAGCGCCATCATCACTGCCTGCTGGCGGGCGCTCATGCGGTTTTACGGGGTCACCATCGCCAAGCCGTTGCTGCCCAGTCTGGTGCTGAGCGTCGAAAACGACGAACTTGGCATCCCGGCCGGCCTGCAGGACCGCGTCATCCAGGCCTACGAGGGCGTGGTGTTCATGGACTTCAACCGGGCCGCCATCGAAAAGCTCGGCCACGGCCTCTACGAAGAACTCAACCCGGCGCTGCTGCCCAGACTGTATGTTGCCTACACCACGCGGCTGAGCGAGGGCACCGAGGTCTTCCACAATGACATTCGCGGCCGCTGGAATCGCGGCGAACGCGAAGTGGTGAGCGCCATGCACCACTGGGCCGGTCTCGCCCAGCGCGTGCGCGACCTGCTGGTCGCGGGCCGCGGCGGCGAGATAGGACCGCTGCTCAACGAGAACTTCGACCTGCGACGCCGCCTCTACCGTATCAGCACGGGCAATCTGCAAATGATCGAAACGGCACGTGACTGTGGCGCCAGTGCGAAATTCACCGGCAGTGGCGGCGCCATCGTCGGCACCTACGAGGACGAGGCCATGTTCCAACGTCTCCAGGCCGCTTTGCAACCCCTGAAAGTTGAAGTCATCCGGCCGGAGATTGTCGCCCCCGTCACGGCCTGCACCTGCTGATGGCAATTCACGGCACGGAGAGCGCCCATCCAAGGCCCTGAGCAAAGGCTCGAGCGGGAGTGAGAAACCGAAAGCCAGAGAAACGCCGTTCGTTGCAAGTTGTCGGTGACGGGACGCATCCGGCTGGCCTCCTTGCCCAAACCACAAAGACAATTGCATGGCAACTTTTCCCGTGCAACAGAAGCACCAGTGGTCTTCATAGGGCATGATTCTCGACCTCGTGACCTACGATCCCGGGCTGCCAGCCAGCACCCCCCGTGACTACGCCCAGGCAGTCGCCGAGCGCGTGCTGGGCTGCTGGGACGATGGGGCCGATCTGGTGCTGCTGCCGGAGTTCCTCTGGCAGGGACTGGAGCCCTTGCTGGCGGCGGGCGATTCTTCCTCCAATCTGGCGGAGGTTGCCCGGGTCTTCTGGCATGAATTGCTGCCTGACCTGCGACGACTCCTGACCCGCCCGGGCAAGGCCGTCGTTCTGGGCACTTGTCCTGCCCTCCAGCGCGATGGCCTGCGCAATCGCGCTCCGATCTTCACCGGCGCAACCTGGATCCATCAGGATAAACTGCACCTGACACCGTGGGAACAAGACTTCCGCCCCGGGCGCACCCTGCAAATCTGGACCTGCGGCGACTGGCGCATCGCCGTGCTGATCTGTCTCGACATCGAAATCCCGGAACTCGCCGCGCGCCTGCGCGGCCGCGAGGTCGACCTGATTCTCTGTCCAAGCGCCACCGAGAGCGTTCTTGGCGTCGAGCGCGTCGACCGCTGCGCCTCCGCCCGCGCCATCGAACTCGGTTGCCACGTCGGTGTCGCGCATCTCACCGGCCGGGCCACCTCGGAACTGATCGACGAAAATCTTGGCCGGGCCGCCTGGTATGGCCCCTCGCAACACGTGTTCAGCAAGGTCCCGCGCTGGATCGAAGGCGAGATTCGGGACTCAGGTAGCCAGGTGCTGCGCGTCGAACTTGAGTCAAAGACCCTGCGGCGCATGCGCCAGATGCGCCTCGAGACGAATCCCGCCCATCTGAGCACAGAATTGGCTGGCATAAGACGACGGATTCAGGTGCAATGTTCGTAAATCCAGTCTTACAATGCTGTCTGAATTCAAAAAGTTCGTCCTCAAAGGCAATGTTGTCGACCTCTCCACCGGTGTCATCATTGGCGCCGCATTCGGCA
>JBIJBO010000011.1:0-45089 GCA_044345215.1 Prosthecobacter sp.
TATTTTGACGAACAGTGGCGGCACGCCCTGCCGCAGAACCCGGAGTTTCTCTTCGTCACCGGCTGGAATGAATGGGTGGCTCAGCGCTTTCTCTCCGACGGCACGATGACCTTTCAAGGGCGTGTACTGCCTGCGGGCGAGACCTTCTTCGTTGATCTCTACGACGCCGAGTTCAACCGCGACATCGAACCGATGCGTGGCGGCTATGGCGACAGCACCTACTGGCAGCTGGTCGCCAACATTCGCCGCTACAAGGGCGCGCGCCCCGTGCCCGCTGCCTCACCCGCGAAAACGATCGCCATCCCCGGTGACTTTGCCTCGTGGGCCGGCGTGACGCCGGTGTACCTCGATGATCTGCATGACACGATGCATCGCGATCATGATGGCGTTGCTGGAGCTGGGCGCTACACGAACACGACCGGCCGCAACGATCTCGATGCCGCCCGTGTCACCCACGACGCCACCCATCTGTTCTTCCACATCACCACCCGACTGCCTCTCACTCCCGCCACGGACACCGATTGGATGGTGCTGCTGCTCGACAGCGATCAGAGCGCGAAGACGGGGCGCCACGGCTTCGACTTCCGTCTCAATCAAAGTCGCAGCACCCCGGACAAAGCCAGCGTGGAGCGGTGGACCGGCAAAACATGGGAATCCGTTGCTGCTGCCACGCTGCAAGTCGGCATCAACGAACTCCACCTCGCCGTCGAACGCACGGTTTTCGGCTTCAGTCCCGGAGAGCCCCTGCGATTTGACTTCAAATGGACCGACAACATTCCGGCCAACGCCGACGCCATCGACAGCCTGGATCACGGCGACACCGCGCCGAACGCGCGGTTCAACTTTCGGCATGAAACAGCACCGCCATGAGCCGGTGAGAAGCGGTCATCGCGACATTCGACCTGCGGATTTTGGCGCCGGATGCAACGCATCAGGGGATTGCAACCCCTTTCGGTTTGAAGGGTTCAAGTGGTGTGATGAAATTTGCGATGTTCCTGAGCATGGCCTTTTGGATGCCTGCCTATGCCCAGCAGCAGGCATGGGTTCTTCCGGAGGTGCAGGCGCCGCGGCTTCAGCGTGTGGTTTGGGACAGCCAGGTGGTGGGGCAGCCGGTCAGCTGTTATGTCTTCACGCCGGCAGCCTATCAGGGGGAACCGGGGCGACGCTTTCCCGTGCTTTACTGGCTGCACGGCAGCGGTGGCAGCACGCCTGCGGCGGCGACGCAACTGGCGCGGCGCTACGAGGCGGCCATGCAGGCCGGCAAGATGCCGCCGATGCTCATGGTCTTTCCCAACGGTCTGCCGATGGGCATGTGGTGCGACTGGAAGGACGGCTCGGTGAAGCTGGAGACGCTGTTTTTCGAGGAGCTGATCCCGCGCATCGACCGCAGCTTCCGCACAGAGGCCCGGCGCGCGGGCCGCCTGCTCGAAGGCTTCAGCATGGGCGGCTACGGCGCCGCGCGACTCGGTTTCAAGCGCCCGGAGCTGTTCGCCGCGGTGTCGCTGTTCGGCGCCGGGCCGTTGCAGCTCGACTTCACCGAGGCCCCACGCGCCGGCCCCAGGGGGCGCGAGCAAGTGCTCGGCACCGTCTATGGGGGCGACATGGCCTACTACCAAGCCCAGAGCCCCTGGCGCATCGCCGAGCAGAACGCCGAACAACTGCGCACGGGCCTGGCCATCCGCCAAGTCATTGGTGACCGCGATGAAACCCTGCGCTTCAACCGCGACTTCAAGCAGCATCTCGACGCGCTGAAGATCCCCCACAGCTACCGCCAGCTGTTCGGCATCCCGCATGACCCGAATCGGCTGCTCGAGGCCCTTGGTGAGGAACTGTGGGCCTTTTACCGGGAGGTGCTGCCGCCGCGCGAAATTCCGAAACAAAAATAAAGTGGCGAGGGACGTATAGGCCCTGCCAACCCTTCGCCGAGCATGAAAACCGGACTTCTCACCGCCACCACCCTTGCCCTGCTTGCGTTCACCGCCTCCGCCAAGGTCGAGCGCGTTTGGATGACCCATCAGTCGTCGGACAACTCGAAGATCGTCCTCTCCTGGGAAACCACGAATGCGGGCGATTCCGTGGTCGAATTCGGCACCTCGCCGCAGCTCGGGGAATCGGTCAAGGTCGACGGCAGCCGCACCCTGCATCACGTCGAGATCCCGATTCCGCAGAAGGATGTCGTCTACCACTACCGGGTGAAGAGCGGCGATCAGGTTTCGCAGATTCACCACTTCAAGGGCTACCCCTCAAAGCTGCTGCGCATCGCCGTCTTCGCCAACCTGCGCGCGGATGCGAAGGTGAACTTTGACGCCATCCGCAAGGATGACCCGCACCTGCTGCTCTCCGCGGGCGACACCGCCATGCAGTACCAGTTTGCCACCCAGGCGGACAAGGAGGCGACGAAATCGCACAGCACGGCGATCGACACCCAGGCCGACCTCTTTCGCAGCACGCCGCTGATGGTCTCGCTCGGCAACCTCGACCGCAAGATCCGCCCGAACGGCCTCAGCCTGCAGGAGCCGGGCTACGACATCGACGCCACCGGGTACCGCAAGTTCTTCGCCCTGCCCGGCAGGGAGTGGCTCTGGGCCTGGGACATCCCGGACTTCGACCTGCGCTTCATCAGCGTCGACATGAGCCACACCGGCGACTTCGGCCAGCCGAACCAGGCCTGCAACGCCTTCGGCAGGGACTCCGAGCAGTTCCAGTGGTTTGAACAGACGATGAACAGCACCAAGGCCGGCTTTGTCATCACGGTCTACGGCGAGACCGGCATGACCGTGCGCCGCCACGCCGAGGGCGGCTGGAAGCGGCTTCTCGAAAAAGGCACGCTGGCCATCTCCGGCGAGTGCTACCACGCCGAGCGCAGCGTCGTCGACGGCATGACCTACACGAACAGCTCGGTGCGCGGCAACGGCACCTTCGGTCACGATCCGCAGGCCGCCTTCTCGGACAAGTCGGCCAGCTACCAGCTGCTGACCCTGGACCGCGCCGCCGGCACCCTGAGGTCGGAATTGAAGGCCCTCGACGATGGTCGCGTGCTCGACCGCCAAGTCTTCAAGAAGCGCGCACGCTGACGGCGAGGGCGGCCCCGGAGGACGACTCGGCGGGTTTTTTGCGTCAAGGTGCTAAAAATGTGTCAGAAAAGCGGGTGCGGCCACAAAGTGCATTCAGAAGTCCATGCCCGCCGATCCAGAACAGTTTTTGCCGCTCTTTCTTGCGGCACAGCCAGACCTCCGGGCTTTCATCGGGTCCATGATTCCCGAGCCTGCTGCCCGCGAGGATGTGTTTCAGGAGGTGGCGGTTGTGCTCTGGAAGAGTTTTGACCGCTACGATCCTGACCGCTCTTTTGGGGCTTGGGCCCGCGGCGTGGCCGTGAGGAAAATCTGGGAGGACCGCCGCCACAGGGCGCGGTTGCCCGAATCTCTCTCTCTGGAGCAGATCGAACAGCTCTCCGGGGCCTTTGAACCGGGTCCGACCTCCGCAAACTGGAGAGCCCGTGAGCAGGCCCTGACCTGCTGTCTGCAGGAACTGCCGGCTCACAGCAGCCGGCTGCTGCGGATGCGCTACGAGGAAAATCTCCGCATGGAGGAAATCGCCCGCGCTTATCAGTCCGGTGCCGACGCCCTTTATCAAACGCTCAGCCGCCTGCGGCGGCGGCTGAGGGAGTGCGTGACACGCCGGCTGAGGGAATTCATCTGAACCAGAGCATGCACTCGACCCTGGATTCCGAAGCTTTTGAAGCCCTGGCCCTGGAATGGCTAGGAGGTGGCTGCTCCGCGGAGCGGGCGGAACAACTGTGGCAAATCCTTGCCGGGAATCCCGATCGAGCGACCCAGTTTGCCGAGCTTGCGCGCTTTGAGAGCCTCTTGGCCGACGCCCTGGCGCTCAAGACTCGGGTTGTTTCCCATGCATCCACGGTCGAGTCGTCACGCCCCTTGCCCAAGGCTGCCGCTGCGCCCGGCGGTGCATGGAAACCCATTGCATTCGGCTTGGCGGCGGCGCTGGCGGTGGTCTCCGTTCTCTGGTGGCAACTTGAGGCGGGAGTGGAGCTGGCCCCAAGGCGTCAGGGCCTGCAGGCTTCGCGGAACAGCGAACCAGCCCATGTTCCCGTGAGACCCGCCACTCACCGGCAGATGGCGCCCGATCCGGTGCCAAAACCCGCCAGTGACGGTGCTGCCGCTGAACCCTTGAATCAACGGCTGGATGCGTTTTACCTGACGAGTGTTGAATTGCACCGGCAGCCGTTGGATCGCGCCATCGGCTTGCTTCAAGGACAACTGCGCCTCCTGGACCAGCGCGGCCGCATGGGTGACCTTCGGGTCATCATCCCACGCAATGCCGCAGGCCGCATGGTGAGCCTGACCTCCGGGCCCATTTCGTTCCTCAAGGCGGTGCAGGTTCTGGCGGCACTGGCAGGCTGCGATGTCGAGACGGACGAACACCGCGTCAGCGTTGTCCTCCGTGAGGAAATCTATCCGCAACCGGCTTCGCAGAGCAGCCTGTTGGAGGTCCTTGCCGGACGCTTCAGTACGGACGGTCGGCCGGCCGAGCAGGATGAGGTCGCTCTCGCTGCCCTGAGGGAGGATGCACAGCGGCTGGGCATTGCGGTGAACCCTGAAGAATCCGAAGGTTGGAACGCACGTCTCTCCCCGGGGCAGCGTGCCGCCTTGCTCCTGCTCACGCAGTCCCGTCAGGCACTGGCCCTGATGCCGGCACCGGCGTATCAACTTTACGTGGCCGAGGAAGCTGCCCCCGGCGGCGAAGCGGCGGCGGACCAAAATCTGGGCGAGGACGAGGCCAAACAGCTTTTGAATTCCGGCATTTTTTCCGGCCCTGTCGCCCGTTTCACCGCCGCACCGATGGTCAGCAGGCCGGAAGCTTCCAGGATCCTTTACCGGCCTGCAGGGGAGGGACTCCAACTGGTCGTTGAAGTCGTCGGCTCGCCGACCGTGGCAACGGCGCAATCCGCCGTCCCAACCGTCGCTTTGAATGCCGATCAACCGGTTCTGCTTGGCAGTTCCGCAACGGCATCCCTGGTGGAATCTGGCGTTCTGGCGCCAAATCCAACCGGCGCCCGCCAGATCGTTCTTCTTGTTCCTGTTCAACCCGCCCCGCCAAACGAACCATGAATCCCTTCCGCGTATTTCTCAGTCTCTCTGTCGTTTCCGTCCTGCTGGCCACTGCCAACGCCGCCACGGAACAGCCTCATGCCATTGCCCTCCAGAGCAGCCGTTGGTTTGGCCAGGCCCGATATCATGCGGATGTGCCCGCCAAGCTGAAGCAGCTGGTCTTGGAAGTCCGCCAGGGTTCTGGTTGGCGCCCTCTTCGGGTCTGGCATCTCACCGCATTCACGAAACTGCCCAAACGCCAGGTGGCGATCACGCTGCCGGCAGGCGTGGCACGCCGCAACCTGCGGCTGGTGGCCTACGAGAATGCCAAATTTCCCAGCCGTTTCATCCGGGGTAAAAAAGCCTTCAAAGCCCGGCCTCTCCCTCAAGCTCCAGGTGAAATGATTGCCGACAGTGTTGCAGGCAGCAGGTTGCTGCAGGGAGCGCAGGCCGTGGCCGTTGTCAGCGCCACGGCAGCAAGGGCTCAGACAGACGCAGCCGCGGCTGCCGTCACCGAGCCTGACATCTGGCAGATGGCGGGTGAAACCTTGTTTTTCTTCAACCAATTCCGCGGGTTGCAGGTGTTTGACATGAGCGATCCCGCCCTGCCTCGTCGCACCGGCGCGCTGCGCCTGCCCGCCAGTGGCGAGCAACTTTTTGTCCTCGATGAAACCGGCTCTGCGGTGGCATTGCTGGGGCGCTCCAATCGCCGGGAGACGGCCGGGGAGGCCGCTGTTTTTCTCGTGGCCATCCGCGATGGCGTGCCAAGTCTGACGGCGGAGTTGCCTCTGGGCGGACATGTTGTTGACAGTCGTTTGGTGGGCGGTCATCTCCATGTGCTGACGCAGTCCTGGCATCTCGAGTCGTCCGCGCCCGTCGGCGATGAGGCGGGCGTTTTCACGATGAGTCTCATCCGTCACTCCTGGGCCACCTGGGCCCCTGAAGCGCGGCTGCACACCCTGGATCTCCGCGCGTTGGAAACGCCCGTTGTCCACCCGCCGGTCCGTTTGCCCGGGCAGGCCAGCTGCCTGCAGGCAGCGGAAGGCCACCTGCTTGTCGGGGGGGTGGCGGCGGGCACCTGGACTCCGCAGCTGCAGGTGCTCGCCGTCCAGCCTGAAGCGGGCCCCATCCTGCGCAAAACCTTTGCCACGGCCGGCCACCTTCAGGACAAGTTCAAGATGGCCAGGGTGGGCAATGCCATCGCCTGTGTCAGTGTTTCCTGGCAAAACGGCCGCAGCGAGACCTGGGTGGAAACCTTCCCCCTCGATGGGGCCTCACTTCAGCCCCTTGCCAGGCTGGAACTCGAGGGTGCCCGCGACGAGAGCCTGCATGCCACCCGCTTTGATGGCTCACGTCTCTATGTGGTGACTTTCCGCCAGGTGGATCCTCTCTTTGTCGTCAATCTCGAGGATCCGGCCATGCCCAGTCTGCAGGGCGTGCTGGAAATCCCGGGATGGTCGACCTACCTGGAACCCATGGGGGATCGCTTGATCGCCGTCGGTGTCGAGGCAGGCCGCGTGACCGCTTCCCTGTTCGACGTGGGGGATGCCCATGCTCCCGCCCTGCTCTCCCGTGTTTCCCTTGGCGAGGCCGGCAAGCCCAGCTGGAGCGAGGCCAACTACGATGAAAAGGCGGTTTTCTTTGATCGGGAACAGAACGTGTTGATGGTGCCCTTTGAACAATGGGACAGCACCGGCATGTCAAGTGCGGTTCAAGTTCTGGCCGTCGATCGCCAGGAACTGTCGGCACTCCAGGTCTTGCCGCATCCCAATCGTGCGCGCAGAGGCAGACTGGTGGGTTCGCATTACGTCACGGTTTCGGGGCAGGAGCTTTTGGCGACGCCGCGGACCGGAGGCGATGCCACGCGCGTGACCCTGGCGTGGCGTGTCGATCGTGTTCTCGAACACCAGGGATTCCTCATTCAGGTGGATGACGGCCCCCAATCCAGCTTCCGTGTCGGTCCTTTTCTCATGGGAGTGGCACAGGCAGCACCGGCGATGCGCACTCAGGTGGTGGTAAGCCGTGCGGATGAACCCGACCAACCGCTTGTGGAGTTGGAGATCGAGGATGCGCCCGTGGTGGGTTTGGAGCGCGTGGGAAACCGCATCTACCTGGCGCAGTGGCTTGCGGCGGGCGAAGAGGGAATCCTGCGCACCTGGGTGTTGGATTTGGGACCATTGCCCGACCTCATTCCCGTGGCGACGTTGGACCAGCCGGTCAAGGCCACGGCCTGGAACCTCGATTTGGATAACGCCCGTGCTCTCTTTCCGCGGCCCGACCTGCTGGTCTGGCATCTGCCGGCGCAGGCCTTTGACGATCGCTGGTGGTGGCAGCGCATCACTTTCCCGGCAATCACGGGAGAAGTGCGACTGCAAACCCTGACACCCGTTGTGGCTCTGCCCGTCAACAGTGGGAATGTTCCCGCCGCCAGGCTCGCCATTTCGCCGCCCATCCTCTGGCGGTCAGGCAGTGCCAGCTGCTTTTGCCCGGTGCTTTTGGGGGATCAAACCTCGGCCTTGCCGGTTTTGATGCTGCCGGCGGCCAAGAATCTTCAGTCGGTGGGGCGAACCTTTGCCGGCGGGGGGTTTATTTTCACAAGCCACGACGAATCCTCAACTTCGGAGATTCCGGCCCGGCCTGCTGCCGCAGGCCTTCAATCCCGTCTCCATGTGCTGGATTGTCGTCCTTCAGAACTGCTGGTTCGGCCGCCGGTGAATCTGCCGGGGCGGCTGGTGGGCATGGACCGCGCCGATGCCCAGGGAGCCATTCTGATGACGGAAGTCGAGGGGAGCGCCGGGACCCAGGGCCGGTACATTCAAGCCTGTGCCTACGATGGCCTTTCGGTCTGGCAGTTGGATGAGCTGGCACTTGACCTGCCGGCTTGGACACCAACGGCGGCAGCCGCGTCCCGACTGTTCGTGGTCCGTCATCCGGAGCAGCCGGGTGTTGCCGAGGTGATCTACGACGCACCCACCGGGCGCTTGTCGCAGGGGCGTGGTTGGGAGCTGCTCGAGGCTCCCCACGCCCTGCATGTTGTGGGTGACCTGCTTCTGGCGCCAGCCCACGGCAGCCTCGCCGTCGCCAACCTCACGGCCGAGGGCCTCCGTCCCCATCCCGGAGACTACGTGACCCCGGTGAATCTCCATCCGCGGCTGGATCGTGCACGGCCTGATGCGGGCGGGCTGTGGTTGCCGGTTGGCGAATACGGCGTCGAATATCTTCCCTGGACGGGCTTGCTGAGAGAGGCGGCGCGGTGATGCATTTGACGCCGCGGTCTCTCCTCTGGCTTCCTTCCATGAGAGGCCAGTCCATCGAGGGACAGTGTGGACTCTTGTCCTCGTTGCGCAGGTTTCGAAATGGGGCCTCTGCCGAAGAACCACCGGGGGCACAGCGTAGATTTGTCCACGCTCCCCATGAACTGGTTTGCCCTTCCGACCTGCGCCCTTGCGCTCACCTCCGTCCTCATCGCGGCCGAGCCGGTGGCGCAATGGACCTTTGACGGCCCCGCCCCCGATCTCGGCCGTGCCGAGGGCGGCGTGCTGTTTCAGCAGGACGGCCCCTCCCGCGCGCAGTTCAAGCATCTGGCCGAGGGCAACAAGGCGGTGCGGCTTGACGCCGCCAAGCAGGGCTTCATCCGCGTGCCGGATCCGGGCGCGAACAGCCCCTATGACTTTGACAACGGCGACACGATCACGATCGAGGCCTGGGTCAATCCCGCCTCGGCCCCCAAGGGCGGCAATGTCTACCTCCTCGGCAAGGGCCGCACCGGCAACCGCGGCCAGCAGGCGAACAACCAGAACTGGGGCCTGCGCCTCTGGGACAGCGGCGGCGTGCTGCGCCTGAGCTTCCTCTTCCGCAGCCGGGCCGAGGGCAGGCACGCCGGCGACTGGCACCGCTGGACCACCACGGCCGGCATTGCCGCCAACAGCGGCTGGCATCATGTCGCCTTCACCTACCAGTTCGGCAAACCGGAGTTGGTGCGCGGCTACCTCGACGGCGAGGCTGTCCCCGGCGCCTGGGACATGGGCGGCGCGACGAAGCAGGCGCCGGTGGTCGATGACGACGAGATCTGGCTGGGCACCTCGATGAACCGCCAGGCCAGCGTCAGCTTCGACGGCTGGCTCGATGAGGTGAGGCTCTACCGCGAGGCGTTGCCGGAAAAGGTCATTGCCGCGCGTTATCCGGTCGAACCCTACACGCCGGTCATGCCCGAGGCCGGCCTGCCCAGGGACAAGGTGCGCGTTGAGATCGTCGAAAACATCGGCAAGGCCGCCAAGTGGCCGCGGCAGTATCCGCCGCCCACGGATGTCTACGAGGAGGATGCCTTCGGTTTCTTCCAGATCGCCCAGAAGTACACGGAGACCGGTGTGCGCGCCGCACGCAGCAACCCCCACCTGCTGCGCGCCATGGCGCAGCTGACCCTGCCACCCGGCAAACACGAGCTGCTGCTGCGCGTGCGCGGCCAGGGCCGGCTCTGGATCGACGGCAAGGTCGCCGCCGAGATCGCCTTCGGTCACACCGGCGGCGGCGCCCACAACGAGGTCGAACATGCCGAGGCCGAGGGTGTGGCCGAGCTGCGCCTGCTCGGCCCGGGCGACCGCGAGCAGCGCTTGGAAATCACCAGCGCGGGCAAGCCGCAGGTCTTTGTGCTGGAAATGCTCGCCGGCAACGGCCGGGTGCGCCCCACCCTCGGCGAAACCAGTCTCAGCCTGCGCCGTGCCGACGGCTTGTTCGTCCTGCTGTCGCCCTCCCCGCGCGTGGTGCCGCTTACCGATGCCGGCTGGGAGGCCTACCGCAAGGAACGCCAAGCCCATTACACCCAGCTCGACCAGCAGCGCCGCCTCGCCCTGCGCGCCAAGCAGGACGCCTACTGGGGGCAGCGTCATGCCGAGGCCAGGGCGGTGGTGGCCGCCCAGCCGGCTCCCGCAGCGGCAGGCATCGACGCCCTGCTGGCGGCCAAGTGGGCCCAAACGAACGCGGCGGCCGCCGGCGCCGCCGGCGGCATCGATTTCGCCACGCAGATCCAGCCCATCCTCGCGGAAAACTGCTACCGCTGCCACGAGGAGAAGGCCAAGGGCGGCCTGCGCCTCAACACCTTGGCCGCCGCCCAGCAGGGCGGTGATTCCGGAGAGTCGGCCATCGTGCCCGGAAAACCCAAGGAAAGCCGCCTGCTCAGCGTCATTCATCCGCAGGCCGGCGACGACCTCATGCCGCCCAAGGGGGATCCGCTGCCCGAGGCGCAGCGGAAGTTGCTGAGCGACTGGATTGCCCAAGGCGCCTCCTACGCGGCGGCCGGGCAGAAGATCGAGCCGGCACCGCTCACCGACGACCTGGCCTTCCTGCGCCGGGTCACCCTCGACACGGTCGGGGTCGTGCCCAGCGCCGCGGAAATCACCGCCTTCTTGGCCGAGGACTCCCCGCAGCGCCGCGCGCGCGCCATCGACCGCCTGCTCGCCGACCCGCGTTTTGCCGATCACTGGACCGCCTACTGGCAGGACGTGCTGGCGGAAAATCCGAACATCCTCAAGCCCAGCCTCAACAACTCCGGTCCCTTCCGCTTCTGGATTCACGAGGCGCTGAGCGACAACCTGCCGATGGATCGATTTGTCACCGAACTGGTGCGCATGGAGGGCGGCGTGCTCGCGGGCGGCCCGGCCGGTTTCTCGCTGGCCGCGGAAAACGATGTTCCGATGGCCGCCAAGGCGCACATCCTCAGCACCGCCTTCCTCGGCCAGGAAATGACCTGCGCCCGCTGCCATGACTCGCCCTACCACCAGTCGAAGCAGCGCGACCTCTTCGAGATGGCCGCCATGCTCGAGCGCAAGCCGATCATTCTGCCGGAAACCTCTTCGGTGCCGATGAGCACCTTTGCCGGCCGTGAGCCGCTCATTGAAATCACCCTCAAGCCGGGTGAAACCGTGGCGCCGGCATGGCCGAAACTGTTCGAAAAGACCCTGCTGCCCGTCGCCCGTGCCGCGAAGCCGGAGGCCGACGACAGCCGCGCCCGGCTCGCCGCACTGATCACGTCGCCGCACAACGAGCGCTTTGCCCAGGTCCTCGTCAACCGCGTCTGGAAACAGCTGCTCGGCCGCGGCTTCGTCGAACCGGTCGACGACTGGGAGGCGTCGAAGCCGACCCATCCCGAGTTGCTCGCCTGGCTGGCGCGCGACTTTGTTGCCCATGGCTACGACTTCCGCCATCTGCAGCGCCGCATCCTCAGTTCCGAGGCCTACCAGCGCCAGCCCCGGCCGCTGGCCAAGGGCGCCCAGCCCGACTTCGCCGCGCCCCTGCCGCGGCGCATGACCGCCGAGCAGATCGTCGACTCCCTGTTCGCCGCGGTCGGCAAGGACCTCGATGCCGAGGAACTCACCATGGACAACGACGGCACCCAGTCGGAGAGCGCCATGATCAGCCTCGGTCACCCGCGCCGCGCCTGGGAATTCACCTCGCTGTCGAACGAGCGCGACCGCCCCAGCCTCGCCATCCCCAAGGCCCAGGCCATTGTCGATGTCCTGGAAAACTTCGGCTGGCGGCCGAGCCGGCAGGAGCCGAAGAGCGTGCGCGAGACCGACCCCAACGTGCGCCAGCCGGCCATCCTCGCCAACGGCTCGCTTGGCCGCTGGGTCACCACCCTCGACGACCGAAGCGCCCTCACCGCGCTCGCGCTGGACGCGAAGCTGAGCGAGGCGGAACTCATCGATCAGGTCTTCCTGCGCCTGCTCACGCGTCCGCCCACCGCGGACGAGCGCGCGCGCTTTGTTGAACTGCTCGGTCCTGGCTTCCGCGACCGCATCCTGCCCAAGGCCCAGCGCCCGCCGCCGGTGAAGCGACCGCCGCTGAAGTATGTCGCCTGGTCAAACCACCTCTCCGCCGGCGCCAACAGCATCAAGATCGAGCTGGAGAAGCGCGCCCGCGAAGGCGAGCCGCCCACCACCGCCCTGCGCCCCGAATGGCGCGAGCGCCTGGAGGATGTCCTCTGGGCCGTGCTCAATTCCCCCGAGTTCGTGCACCTGCCGTGACCGCTCTCTCCGATTCCCCCTGACCCGGTTCCCATGAAACGTCGTTCCCTTCTCAAGCTCGCTGCCGCCGCTGCGGCGGCGCCTCTCGATCCCGCGCTGCTCGCCAAGGAGGCGGGGCAAGTGGCGCATTTCCCCAAGGGCAAGGCCGAGCATGTCATCCACATCTGGCTCGGCGGCGGCGCGGCCCAGGTCGACACCTGGGATCCGAAGGCCCTCGGCGATGCCAAGGCGAAGAAGGCGGGCAGCTACTACCCGAGCATCGACACCCGCGTGCCTGGCGTGAAGGTGTGCGAACACCTGTCGCGCTGCGCCAAGCTGATGGAGCACATCACCGCCGTGCGCACGGTGAACCACGATGTCATCGACGAGCATGCCGCGGCCTCGAACCGCATGCACACGGGTCGCAACGTCAGCGGCACGACGGTGTATCCTTCGCTCGGCTCAATCATCGCCCACGAGCGCGGGGCGGCGGCCGCAGGCGTGCCGGCCTACGTGCTCATCGGCTACCCCAACTTCTCGCGCGGCCCGGGTTTCCTCGGCGCCAAGGCCGGCTTCCTCTACCTTCTCGACACCGAGGCGGGGCCGGCCGGCCTGAAGCGGCCCGAGCACGTGCTCGACCCGCGCCAGAGCCGGCGCGAGCAGTTGCTGGCGACGATGCGCGCGAGCGCCAGGGAACTGCGCGGCAGTCCGATCCTCGACCAGTACGACAGCACGCTGGCCGAGAGCCTGCAGCTCGCCGGGCCGAAGTTCATGGAGGTCTTCGACCTGAAATCCGAGAAGGGCGAACTGCGCAGCGCCTACGGCAGCGAGTTCGGCCAGCGCTGCCTGCTGGCGCGTCGCCTCATCCAGCGAGGCGTGCGCTTCATCGAGGTCTCGCACAACCTCAACTTCGTCAACGGCACCGGCTGGGATACCCACAACCAGGGCCAGCTCAAGCAGCACGTGCTCATCCAGGACCTCGACCAGGCGATGAGCACCCTCATCACGGATTTGAAGGCCCACGGCCTGCTCGACAAGACGCTCATCGTCGTCAACACCGAGTTCGGCCGGCCCTCCGACTTCGATGGCGGCGGCGGTCGCGGCCATCAGGGCAGCGCCTTCAGCGTTGTGCTGGCCGGTGGCGGCCTGAAACACTGCGGCGCCTACGGCATCACCGATGACCTGTCGAAGGCCCCGGTCCAAAACCCGGTCTCGGTGCCGGACCTGTTCGCCACCGTGCTCGCCGAACTTGGCATCGATCCGGCCAAGGAACTCTACGACGGCGACCGCCCCGTGCCGATCACCGACCGCGGCCGGCCGGTGCAGGCGCTGTTTGGCTGACGATCCTTCGTGCGGTGTTGTCGTCCCCTCCTTTTTCCCTCCGTGCCATGCTGCCGCGCCTGCTTCTTGCTCTCGCCTTCTGCCTTTGCTTCAACGCCAGCCTTTCCGCCGCCCACATCGTCATCATGGCGGTCGAGGAACCGGACAACTATGATGCGGTCAACTCGATGCGCGCCTTCGCCGAGCGCGAGCTGCGGCCGCTCGGCCACCGGGTGACCCTGGTCGAGGGCGACAAGCCGGTGAAGCACCACTTCGCCGGCCTCGTCGAGGCGCTGCGCGACGCCGACCTGCTCATCCTGTTCTCGCGCCGGCGCTTCTTGCCGGAGGAACAGATGGCCGCCGTGCGCGCGCACCTGAACGCCGGCCGGCCGCTGCTTGGCATCCGCACCGCCAACCACGCCTTCATCCCGCGCCCGAAGGACGTCGTCGATCCCGGCCTGACGATCTGGCCCGAGTTCACCCGCGAGGTCCTCGGCGGCGAAAACACCGGCTACGAAACGAAGGGCCTGCCCTACACGGTGGCCGCCGCGCCGGGCGCCGCCGGCAGCCCGCTGCTGGCCGGCGTCGATCCCGCCAAACTGCGCGGTTACCAGTCGCTCTACCGCGTGCTGCCGCTCGCCGGCGATGCCGTGCCGCTGTTGATCGGCACGCCCGCCGCTGGTGCCACTTCGCCGCCGCAGCCGGTCGCCTGGACGCGCTCCCATGGCCCCAAGCGCGCCCGCGTCTTCTACACCAGCCTGGGCGCACCGGAGGATCTGCAGATTGCCGATGCCGGGCGACTGCTGGTCAACGCGGTGGCCTGGACGCTGGGGCGTTGACCGGCCCGGCGCGCGATTTTTTGCCACAGCCGCGCCGCCGCGCTTAGGATAGGACTGCATGTCCGAGTCTTCCGTCACCCGTCGCGGCCCGTTCCTGACCACGCACTGGTCGCTGGTGCTGCAGGCGCGCGGCACGGCGCCGGCCGCGGCCTCGCTGGAGGCGCTTTGCCGCCAGTACTGGCCTCCGCTGTATGCCTATGTCCGCCAGCGCGGCCATGCGCCGCACGATGCCCAGGACCTCACCCAGGCCTTCTTTGCCAGGCTGCTGGAAAAGCACTGGCTCGACGCCGCCGATCCCGCCCGCGGCCGCTTCCGTTCCTTCCTGCTCATGGCCCTGCAGCGGTTTCTGGCCAATGCCTGGGATCATCAGCGCGCGCGGAAGCGCGGTGGCGGCGCGGTCTTTGCCCTCGATCCGCAGGAGCTCGAACGCCTGCCGTTGGCCGACCCGTCGGCCCTTCCCGGCGAGGCCCTGTTCGACCGGCAGTGGGCGCTGACCCTGCTCGAGGCCGTCATGCGCCGGCTGCGCGCTGAGCACGAAGCGGCAGGCAAGCTCACCGAGTACGAGCAACTCAAGCCCTGCCTCACCGCCGAACGCGGCGAACTCGACTATGAGGCGCTCGGCCTTGCCCTCGGCCTGACCCCCGCCTCCGCGCGCAGCGCCGTGCACCGGCTGCGCAAACGCTTCCGCGACCTCTTCCGCGAGGAGGTCGCCGCCACCGTCGATGATCCGGCGGAGATCGACGACGAACTGCGCGCGGTGGTGGCCGCCCTCGGGGCCGGCTGAACTTTTTTCGCGCCTCTTTCGCCACAACCACGGACGGCCGCTTATCTCCCTTGCATGACCCCCTCTGAACCCGCGCCCTCCGACGACCCTTTGGTGGAGGGTCTCAGCGCCCGTCGCCTCGGCGCCCTCAACTACACGGTCGACACCCTGCCCCAGGAGGGGCCGGTGCCGGCGGCCCTGTCGCCCGAGGCACTGGCTCCGCATTTTCCGCAGCTCGACATTCTCGAATGCCTCGGCCGCGGCGGCATGGGCGTGGTCTACAAGGCGCGGCAGAAATCCCTCAACCGCCTCGTCGCCCTCAAGTTGCTCGCGCCGGAGCGTGCCGACGATCCCGCTTTTGCCGCCCGCTTCGAAACCGAGGCACACGCCCTCGCCGCGTTGAACCACCCGAACATCGTCGGGGTCCATGACTTCGGTCGCGCCGGCGGCTTTTATTACCTGCTCATGGAGTTCGTCGACGGCCTCAACCTCCGCCAGGTGCTCCAAGGCGGCCGGCTGACGCCAGCGCAGGCGCTCGACCTGATCCCGCCGCTGTGCGACGCCCTGCAGTGCGCCCACAACCGCGGCATTGTCCATCGCGACATCAAGCCGGAGAACCTGCTGCTCGACAAGGCGGGCACCGTGAAGATCGCCGACTTTGGCATCGCCAAGATGCTGCATCGCGCGGCCGGGCCCGAGGCGGGCGAAGGCCCGGCCGTGGCTGGAGGCTCGTTGCCGTTCGGCACGCCCGACTACGCCGCGCCCGAGCAAGCCGATGGCCGCAGCGATCCCCGTTCCGACCTCTATTCGCTCGGCGTCGTGCTCTACGAAATGCTTACCGGCGAACGTCCGCGCGGGCCGGTGGAACCGCCTTCGCGGCGCGTGCAGGTCGATGTGCGCATCGATGAGATCGTTCTGCGTGCCCTGGAAAAAACCCCCGAGTTGCGCTTTGCCACCGCAGCGGAATTTCGCACCCGGGTGCAGGCGGCGGGCGAAGCCGTCGCGCCCGGCAAAAACGATCTCTCGCGCTTCACCGACGATCCGCGGAACTGGTACCTCTGGTTCATCTACTTCTGTCGCGAGGATCCGCGTATCGCCGTGCCCAAGCGCATCGCCGGCCTTGGCTGGACCCTCAACTTTGCCCATCCCTGGGCCGTGCCCTTTCTGGCGGCGCTCTGCGGTGGCGTCTGGGCCGTCTACGCCACGCTCGAAGCCTACGGCCTGAGTCGTCGCTACGGCACCTGGAGCATGCTGACCCTGCTGCTGCTCATCGTCCTGCTCTTCCAGTGGCTCTCCAACCCCAACCGCCCTGCCAAACGCCGATGAAACCGCACCCCGCCCACGCGCGCCAAAGCCGCGCTCTGCGCCTCGCCGCCCTCGTCATGTTCACCGGCCTGCCCGGGGTCCTGCTGCCCGGGCAGGCCCTGGAAAAGTTCTCCTGGTTTGTTGGCTACGGTCAGCCGCGCCTCGATCCGCTGTCGATCTTCATGACGGCCGATGCCGCCAGTGCCTCGGTCCTGCTCGGTCTCATCCTCGGCTTTGTCGCCCGCGATCCCGAGCGCTATCAGCCGCTTGTGCGTCTGCTCAGCCGCGCCTTCTTGGTGGCGTCCCCCGTCTGGATCAGCCTCGGCCTGCAGTGCCCGCTGCCGTGGTGGTGGACGGCCGCCGCCGCCGCCGGCCTGCTCGCCCTCGGCCTGGCCCTGAGATCGCCAGCCACGGCGGCAGCCTGAGCCACGCGTTGAGCTGCGCCTGCGATAAGCGCCCGGCCGCCGTCGTTGTCTGGGCATGCTTCGTCTGCTCGCCGTTTTCGCCCTGCTGCTGTCGCCTGCGCTCGCCCAGCCGCCGAATGTCGTCTTCATCCTCGCCGATGACCTCGGCTACGGCGACCTCGGTTGTTATGGTCACCCGAAGTT
Organism: Prosthecobacter sp.; assembly: GCA_044345215.1. Lineage (GTDB taxonomy): Bacteria > Verrucomicrobiota > Verrucomicrobiia > Verrucomicrobiales > Verrucomicrobiaceae > Prosthecobacter. Next base: position 16,942 of record JBIJBO010000011.1, read on the forward strand.
CCGCACGCCGCGGATCGATCAACTCGCGAAGCAAGGCGTGCGCCTGACCCAGTTCAACACGCCGGCGCCCTTTTGCGCGCCGACCCGCGCCGCCCTGCTCACGGGTCGCTACCCCTTTCGCTGCGGCATGACCGCCAACCCGGCGCCCGATGCCACGCCCGCGGCCGACGCCGTGGCCCTGCCGGCCGGTGAAGTTACTCTCGCCCGAGTGCTCAAGACCGCGGGTTACGCCACCGCCCTCTTCGGCAAGTGGCACCTCGGGCATCACGCCGGTTCGCTGCCCACCGACCGCGGCTTCGACGAATACCTCGGCATTCCCTACTCGAACGACATGCGCCCGGCGCACCTGCTCGAGGGATCGAAGGTGGTCGAGTATCCCGTCGTCCAGGCCACGCTCACCGAGCGCCTGTCGAAACGCGCGGCCGACTTCATCCGGCGCCGCGCCGGCCAGCCCTTCTTCCTGCTCTATGCCGATCCCATGCCGCACAAGCCGCTGGCCGCCTCGGAGGCGCACTACCGGCGCAGTGGCGCCGGCCTCTATGGCGACGCCCTGCTCGAGCTCGATGCAGGGGTCGGCCGCGTGCTCGACGCGCTCGACCAGGCCGGGGTCGCCGACCACACCCTCGTGGTTTTCACCAGTGACAACGGTCCCTGGTTCGGCGGCAGCACCGGCGGTCTGCGCGGGATGAAGGCCTCGCAGTGGGAGGGAGGTTATCGCGTGCCGATGATCGCACGCTGGCCGGGGAAGATTCCCGCCGGGCGGGTGAGCGACGGCCTCGGCATCACCATGGATCTGTTCGCCACGGCGCTGAAGGCGACGGGCACCGCCCTGCCGGACGCGCGGGTGCTCGACGGTCGCGACCTGCTGCCACTGCTGCGCGGCGAGGCCGCTTCGCCGCATGCGTTCATCTTCGGCCATCAGGGGCCGCAGCTTGGCTGCGTGCGCGATGCGCGCTGGAAACTGCATGTGCTGCCGGCGGTCGGCATGCGCTTCAAGGCCGGGCCGGACGGCCGCTGGCCGGATCCGCGCGCGCCGGACGGGGTCACCCTGCTTGCCCCCTACGAGCAGTACAACCTGGAGTCGATGCCCGGCCTGACGACCGGCGTGGCGGCGGCACCCATGCAGCTCTTCGACCTCGCCAACGACCCGGGTGAGCAGCGCGATGTCGCCGCCGAGCATCCCGAGGTCGTGCGCCGCCTGCGGGCCGCTCATGAGGCGATGAGCCGCGACGTGCCGATGCCGTCCAAGGCTCCGCGCTGATCTCCGGCGTGCAAGGCCTGCGCGTCGCCCTGCCCGATCCGGCGGGCAACTCGAATGCCGACCCGCGACAAGAATGGACCTCGGGCGGCTGTAGATAGGAACATGATTATGGGTCGCCGCACTCTTGTCCTCTTCGGTATCACTGCCCTCGGCAGCGCCTGCCTGCCCGCCCAGTCGCCCGACCTCGGCGGTGTCCAAGTCGCCGTTGAGCCGGCCACGGCGACCCTGCGTGCCACGCTGGCCGGCCCGTTTCAACTTCGCCTGCAGTTGGAGGGCCAGGGCGGCAGCGAACCGCTGACCCTGCGGGTGCAGTTGCCCGCGAGCGGTCCGCGGGTTTGGCCGGCCAACGACGTTGAGGTCCGCGATGCCGCCGGCAAGCCCTTGCTCGTCGAACGCTCGGGCATTGAATGGGAGAAGCTGCGCATCGCCCTGCCGGCGGGTGTCGACGCCTGCGTCGTGCAGGCGGTGGAGCCCCCGGGCGGACGGCCGCGACCCAGCTCGGAACGCGAGCACAGCTTCGAGGAAGGCGGCCTGCGCGTGCGCCTTGCGCCCTGGCCGCAGGGGCGACAGGCGGCGCTCAGCCTGCGTTTCGATGACTCGCATCCGAGCCACCTCGACACGGTGATCCCGATCCTGCGCGAGTACGGTTTCAAGGGCACCTTCATGGTCAATCCCGGGCCGAAGGAACCGGGCAGCCGGCAGAATTTCTCCTTCGAGATCCGCGAGGCCGAATGGGCGGCGGCGGTCAAGTCGGGGGCGATCGAACTGGCCAACCACTCGGCGCACCATCGCGGCGCACGCGATGACGAGGACATGGATCTCGAGATCGGCACGGCCGCCGTCGCGATCCGGCGACTGCAGACCGGTGCCAGCCCGCTGCTGGCGCTCAACCTTGGAGGCGGCACACGCTGGCAGACGACCCGCACCCTGCGCCATTACCTCGACCGCCACCAGCTCTTCGACGCCTCCAGCGGTTCGCTCGGCATGGACGATGTCTATGGCGGTCGCGTCGAGGCCCTGCGCGTGGCGCTCGACCGCCACCTCGAGCGCGGGCTCTGGTGCCGCGTTCATTACCACTCCATCGGCCAGGGCCTGGCCGCGAGTGAGGCGAACTTCCGCGCCGCCCTCGACCTCGTGCGCCAGCGCCAGGACAGACTCTGGATCGCCGGCATGAGCGAGATCCACCAGTATCAAACGGCGTTGGCTTCGGCGCGCCTGAACCTGCAGAAGTCGGAGGACGGTCGCCTGACCTTCAAGCTCGAGGTCGGCACCGATCCCGCCCTTTACGCGCAGCCGCTCACCCTCGAAGTGACCCCGCCGGCCGGTGGTCCGCGCCCGGTGCTCGTTCGCGAGGGCGGCGTCGAGATCTCTCCAGAGACTGGCAGCCCACTCCGCTTTGTTCTGCCGCCGCGCGGCGCGCTCTATCAACTGCGCAGTGCCCCCTGAGATTCCAACCGTCATGAAAGTCGCCCTCGCCGTTCTCTGCCTGCTCGTCAGCCCGCTGCCACGCGCGGCCGCCGAGGATCTGCTTGCCGGCACGGCCGTGGTCGACATCAGCGATCGCACGGTGCCGGTCAACGATCCCTGCTTCGCCAAGGCGCTGGTGCTTCGGCGCGGCGACACGACCGCGGTGCTGGTGACCGTGGATGCGGTCGCCATCGGCGGCATCGGCCGCATCGGCAACGGCTTCCTCGCCAACGTCCGCGCCGATCTGCAGCGCGAGCTCGGCCTGCCGCCGGAACACCTGCTCGTCAACGCCAGCCACTGCCACGGGGTCATCCGCACCGACCTGCAGCAGCTCGTCGTGCAGGCGGTCCAGCAGGCCGCCGGCAAGCTCGAACCCGTGCGCGCCGGTGCCGGCAACGCCAGCGAGAGCCGCATCAGCGAAAACCGCCGCATGCTCCTCAAGGACGGCACCCAGGCCGACATGCGCCGCGCCTACGCGATGCCGCGCGACGAGGACGTGGCCTCGGTCGGGCCGATCGATCCGCAGGTCGGTCTGCTCCGCCTCGACCGCCTCGATGGCACGACGCTGGCGGTGGTCTATCACTTCGCCTGTCACCCGATCCAGAACCCGCCCTCGAAAGGCAGCAGCGCCGACTTCCCCGGTTTTGCCTCGAAGGTCATCGAGCAGGCCACCGGTGCCACGGCCTTCTTCCTGCAGGGTTGCGGGGGCGACCTCAATCCGCGCCACTACAAGGAGGCGGGCCGACTTGCCGATGCCGAGCCGCTCGGCACAATGCTCGGTGCCAACGTGCTCGCCGCTCTGCGCGGCATCGAGACGCGCCCGCAGGCGGACCTGCGGGTGCGCCGGGAAAGCGTCGCCCTGCCGCGCGCGGCCGATTTCGCCGCCCGCCTCGCCCGCCTCGAGGACGAGCAGCTCCGCCTGGTCGCGTCGCTGCGCTCGAGCACGCTCAACTTCAAGGCCTTCCTGCCGTTGCTGCTCCAGCAGCGCCTCTGGCCGGACACCCCTTCGCACCACGGCACCGCCTACCTGCGCGACCCGGAACCGCTGCGTCAGCTCGATGCCGACAACCGCGCGGCCGTCGAGGCCTACCTGCACAATGTCGCGGTCATGGAGCAGCTCGCCCGCCTCAACGCCAACCGCGCGCTGCTGAAGAAGCATCTTGCCGAGACCGAGGCCGCCGGCGCGGCGCCCCTGGAGGCGGAGCTTGGCGGCCTGCGCGTCGGCGATTTCAAGCTCGTCAGCTTTCCCTCGGAACTCACCGTCGAGATCGGTCTCAACGTCAAGCGCGCCGCGGCTGATCCCAACGCCCATGTTTCCGGTTATACCAACGGCTACCTGTTCTACACCGCCACCGCCGCCCAGCGGCGCAACACGGGCTACGCCCAGGAGGATTGCGATGTGCTGGTGGCGCCGGAATGGCAGCAGATCTTTGAATCCCGCGCGCTCGCCCTGCTGCAGGGGCTGTCGCGCTGACCGCCGACAGCCCGCTCACTTCACCGCGCGCTCGCGCAGCACCGGCGCCAGCCAGCGCGCGGTCGCCTCGGCGATGACGTGGTAGCCGGCGAGGTTGGGATGGCGGTCGCTGAGCCAGCCGGGCAGGTGGCCGAACCAGGCGTCGAGCCGGTGATCGGGCACCACCACCTTCGGCTCGGTCTCCGGCTGCACCCAGGGCGTGGCCAGGGCGCGCAGCGGCTCGGGGATCTTGGCCAGCGGGTAGCGACGGTAGTTCAGCATGTCCGGCCCCTGCTTGAGGGCGGCCAGGTAGTCCGGGTACAGATCGAAGAGCGGCAGCTTCGCCGCCTCCGCCACCTGCCGCACCAGGGCGTTGATCTCCAGGTTGCCGGCGGCCTCGCCATAGGGAATGACCGTCGTCGGAATCAGCAGGGCCTGCGGATGATCGCGGCGCAGGCGCTCGATCAGCTCCTGGAAATCCTTCGGGAAGTTGGCGGCAAAGTTCTCGCGGCGGGCGCGGTCATTGAGGCCGTAGCGGATGAAGATGACGTCGGCATCGGGTTGCGTGGCGACATCGCGGTCGTAGCGACCCGAGTCGATCAGGCGACGAATGAACTCGCCGCTCAGGCCGAGGTTGAGGACGTCGGTGGGCGGCAGGCCGGCCTCGCAGGCGAGGCGGATGCGCAGCATGTCCTCGAACTGCGGCTCCTCGGGCGACAGCTTTTTCGGGATGCTCGCCTCGGTCGTGCTGTCGCCGAGCAGCAGGATGCGCAGGCGTTTCGGGCCGGCGGTCGCGGCGCTGAAGGCGAAGGGCTTTCCGCCGAGAAGCTGGTCGGAGGTGATCGTCGGGCAGATGCGTTTTTCGATATGGGCGAGGAAGCGCTCGGTGCCCTCGACATGGCTGACAAAGGGCCAGCGCTGCGGGTTGTACATCGTGTCGGTGAGGTCGCGGACGAGGGCGACCTGCTTGCCGTTGCGGGCCATCTGGCGCAGGCCGAAGGGGCGACCGGCGACGCACATGTTGGTGTGCACGCCGAGCAGCAGGACACGGTCGATGCCGCGCGCCTCGAGCAGGTTCCAGATCTCCGAACCGCGGTCGCTGACAGCGTCGCGCTCGGCATCGATGCGCAGCGCGTCCATCTGCCGGGTCCAGGGCTGGCGCGAGTTCAGGCCCTTGGCCTCAAGCTCCTTCGCCCAGGCGGCGTGCTCGGCGGGATCGTCGTCCTCGCCGCCGTCGCTCTGGTCGATCGGATACACCGCCAGTTCCTCCGACGGAATCTGCCGGCACCACTCGTCGATCTTCTCCGGCAGCGTCGCCGCGGCCGGGGCCTCCAGGGCGCGCTGGCGCGCCGGCGTGCCTTCGTAGGCCTTCATGCAGCTGCTCGGCGCATGGATGATGAGGGCGCCGGCGCCACGCGCCTTCTCTAAAAAGGCGTTCATCCGCGGTGCCATCTCGTTGGCGCGGACCACGGCGTTGCGACAGTGGTGCAGGTCCCACATGTCGCAGACGATGACCGCCGTGCGTTCGGCCGGCCAGACCGCCGGCGTGCGAGTGGGGCGGCCAACCGGTGAACGGGTCTGCAGGGTGAGCGACAGCGGTGCGGCGGCGGCAAGACTGGCGAGGCCGAGGAGGAGGGCGGTGGCGAGCGATTTCATGGCGGGCGGCAGGGCAGGACTACGGACCCGGGAGCAGGCTTTCATCCACGAGCTTCCACCTCTGGCGCTCTTCCTTCTCAAGCCAAGGGCACCGCAGAGACAAGGCAGCTGACGCAGAGAGGGAACCTCTGTCATCAGCGTCCCATCAGCGGTTTAAAACCCGGTCTGGATCCCCGAAGGTCACGAAGGGAGCGCGGACACTCTTTGCCCGCTTCTGGAAAAACCGCGGCCGCCGCAATAAATCCAGAAGGAAGCGACCGGCCCGCAGCGCTTTACCGGCATGAAAGCCTGCTTCGCCGCCGCTCTGTTCCTGCTCACTGCCCTGGCGCATGCCCAGGAGATCCGTCGCGACCTGCCCTATGTCGACAACGGCCATGCCCGCCACAAGCTCGATGTGTACACGCCCGGCGGCGACGGCAAGCGCCCGGTGGTGTTCTGGATTCATGGCGGTGGCTGGCAGGCCGGCGACAAGTCCAGTGTCCAGGACAAACCGCGGCTGTTCACCGAGCGCGGCTGCGTCTTCGTCTCGACGAGTTACCGCCTACTGCCCGAGGTCGACATGGAGACGCTGGTGGGCGATGTCGCCAAGGCACTCGGCTGGGTGCACCGCCACATCGCCGAGTTCGGCGGCGACCCGCAGAAGATCCTCGTCGGCGGCCACTCCGCCGGCGCCCAGCTCGCGGCCCTGCTCTGCACCGACCCGCACTGGCTGCAGGCCGAGGGCGTGGCGTTCAAAGCCCTGATCGGTTGTCTGCCGGTCGATGGCGACACCTACGACATCCCGGCCATCATCGAGACCGCCGAGACGCGCCGCCGCGTGCACGGCCTGCCGCCGGCGAAGTTCGGGCACCGCGAGAAGTTCATGCACAGCCCGGAAAAGCACCGGGCCTTCTCGGCCGTCAGCCACCTCGCCGCCGGCAAGGGCATCCCGCCGTTTCTGATCCTGCACGTCGCCGACCACCCCGACACCAGCGCCCAGGCCGTCCGCCTCGAACAGGGTCTCCAGCAGGCCGGCGTCGCCGTCCGCCGCTTCGGCGCCCGCCGCACCGACCACGTCAAACTCAACGACGACCTCGGCCTTCAGGGCGACGAAGCCACCCGCGAAGTGCAGGCCTTTCTGGATCGCCTTCAGCTGTAGTCGCGGGCATCGACCGCGACTCTGGGCCTCGGGCAGTGACCGCGATTCTGTGGCCGCGCCGCACCCCTGGTATGCCGCACCGGCCAACCTCCGCTTTCCGTCCACCGCAGCTCCACGCCCCGGAATCCGGTCTCGCAGGGAGAACGCCGAGGGCACGAAGGAAGCGCGGACGGCTTGTCGGCTCAACTTTCCGGCAGCTGCGGCCTTGAGCGGCGGCCACGGCTCGCCATGATGTCGAGCGCACCCCTTTTCATTTCATGCGACTTCAAGATCAGGTCATTCTCATCACCGGCAGCACCACGGGCATTGGCGAGCACATGGCGCGCCGATTCATCCAGGAGGGCGCGCGCGTCATCCTGCACGGGCGCGATGCCGCCCGTGGCGAGGCGCTGCGCCAGGAACTCGGCGCCGACAAGGCGGCCTTCTGCCAGGGCAGCCTCGAGGACGCCGCCTACCCCGAACAGCTCGCCGCCGACGCCCTCGCCGCCTTTGGCCGGGTCGATGCCCTGGTCAACAATGCCGCCCTGACGATTCGCGGTCGCATCGACACGACCGACGCGGCCTTCTTCGACCGCATGATGGCGGTGAACGCCCGCGCGCCGATGCTGCTGATCCGCGCGCTGCTGCCGGAGCTGAAAAAGAACTCCGGCGTTGTGCTCAACATCGGTTCGGTGCTCGCCCACTGCGGCCAGGCCAACATGCTCGCCTACTCGATGTCGAAGGGCGCGCTCATGACGATGACCCGCAACCTGGCCGACTCGCTCGGCCTCGACCGCGTGCGGGTCAACCAGCTCAACGTTGGCTGGACGCTCTCCGACAACGAATACCAGGTCAAACTCGGCGACGGCCTCGGCGAAGGCTGGCCGGAGCGTCTGCCGGCCTCGGTCGTGCCGATGGGCCGCCTGCTGATGCCCGAGGACATCGCCGCCGCCGCCGTGTACTGGGTGGGCCGCGAGAGCTACCCGGTCACCGGCACGGTCGCCGAACTCGAGCAGTACCCGATCATTGGTCGGTATGTGAACGCCGAGGGCGACGAGAAGAAGGGCCAATGACCCATGGCCAATGACCCATGGCCAATGTCATGAGAACTGAGAACAAGGAACCGAGAACCGCGTAACAAGAGACCATGAAACTGATCCGCTTTGGCAACCCTGGACAAGAGAAACCCGGCCTGATCCTCGAGGACGGCCGTCGCATCGACGCGAGCGCGTTTGGCAGCGATTACGATGAGGCGTTTTTTGGCGGCGACGGCCTGCAGCGCCTGGCCGCCTGGGCCCAGGCCAACGCGGCGTCGGCGCCGACGGTCGACCCGAGCGTGCGTCTCGGTCCCTGCGTGGCCCGCCCGAGCAAGATCATCTGCATCGGCCTGAACTACGTCGATCACGCCAAGGAGAGCGGCATGCCAATTCCGGCGGAGCCCATCGTGTTTTTCAAGGCCACCTCGGCGCTCTGCGGTCCGAACGATCCGGTCGTCATCCCGAAGAACTCGAAGAAGACCGACTGGGAGGTCGAACTGGCCTTCGTGATCGGCCAAAAGGCCAGCTACGTCAGCGAGGACGAGGCCCTGAATCATGTGGCCGGCTACTGCGTGCACAACGACTACAGCGAGCGCGAATGGCAGCTCGAGCGCGGTGGCCAGTGGGTCAAGGGCAAGAGCTGTGACACCTTTGCGCCGCTCGGGCCGTTCCTGGCGACGCGTGACGAGGTCGCCGATCCGCAGAACCTCAAGCTCTGGCTCAAGCTCAACGGCAAGACGATCCAGAACAGCAGCACCGCGCAGATGATCTTCGGCGTGAAGACGCTGGTCAGCTACCTCAGCCAGTTCATGAGCCTGCTGCCCGGCGACATCATCACCACCGGCACGCCTCCCGGCGTCGGTCTCGGCTTCAAGCCCGAGCCCGTTTTCATGAAGCCCGGCGACGTCATCGAGCTGGGCGTCGAGGGTCTCGGCGTGCAGGGCCAGACCGCGGTGGCCTGGGGCGAGCGCGCCTGAGGGCTGGCTGCGCGATTTCAGATCGCAGATTTCAGATTTCAGATTCCGTGTTGTGGCCAACGCGCCCACGGGTCAGTGTAGGCGCCCTTGCCAAAGGGCGGGATTGGGTGCGTGGAGGCGCATTCCCAAACCCGTGTTGCGGCCAACACGCCTACGGGTTGAGGTAGGCGCATTCGCCAGAATGCGGGATGGAGTGCGCGGGGCGTGTTCTTCTCCAAGCCCGTGTTGTGGCCAACACGCCTACGGGTCCGCGCAGGCGCGCTAGGGGAGCGGGTGAAGAAGAGACTTGCCGATGGGCGGTTGGTGATACATTCTGTGATACAAATGAAATCGGCCAGCATTCGTGATCTGCGGCATGCGACCCCGGCTGTGCTCGCCTGGGTGGAGCAGGGGCATGAGGTGCGCATCACCCGTCGCCGCCGTTTGGTGGCGGTGCTGGGCCCGCCTGCGGGCTCGGAAGCGGCCCCGCCCGCGCGGCCGGATTTTGCGGCGCGACTCCGGCAGAGCTGGGGCGACAAGCACTTGCCGACGACGGCGACGGAGCAACTGCGCGAGGAGCGGGGTGAGCGATGAGCGCCTATGCCGATACCGGCTTCATTTGCTCGCTGATGGCTCCGGATGCCAACAGTCCGGCGGCGGTCGCGCGCATGATGAAGCAGGCCCTGCCATTGCTCTGGACCTGGTTGCATGAGCTGGAATTTCGCAACGCGCTGAGGTTGCGGGTGTTTCGCAAGGAGCTCAGCCGTGCCGAGGCGGACCGCACGATCGCTCAGTTGCTGGCTGACCTTGCCGCCGGTGTCTATGTCCGGCGCGAGCCCGATCCGTCCCTGCTCGCGATGGAAGCCGAGCGTCTCAGCGCGGCATTCAGTGCCAAACTGGGAACGCGCTCTCTGGATGTGCTCCATGTCGCCAGCGCCCTGGAGTTGGGTGCCTCCGAGTTTTTGACCTTCGACAAGCGGCAGGCCGCTTTGGCCAAAGCCGCCGGGCTGCGCGTGCCGAGCTTGTGAAGGCGGGGGTGGCTTCGCGATTGCAGATCGCAGATTTCAGATGGGCGAGCCCGCGTTGTAACCAATGCGCCTACGGGTTGAGGTAGACGCATTCGCCAGAATGCGGGGCTGGGTGCGCGGGACGTGTTCCTTCCCAAGTCGCGTTGGGACCAGCGCGGCTGCGGGGCCGCTCACTGGTCGAGCTGGTGGTCGGCGACCTTGAGGTCCTTGCGGTAGCTCTTGAAGCCGTAGGCGGTCGGGGTGTAACCCTCGGGCAGGGCGAGGTCGGGCTGGGCCGGGGCCTCGAGGCCGAGGCCCCAGTAGAGGGCGTTGACGACGAGGCGGCGCAGGCCCTCGTTGGTGAGGTCGGTGGCGGCGCCCATGGTCGTGCAGAAGACCTTGTTCTCGGTGCCGGCGTCGTTTTTCACCACGCGCGTCCAGGCGATCGGCATCATCGGGTCGTTGATGCCCTGTTCGACCTTGTCCTTGGTGGCCTTGCGGGTGTCGAGCGGCGGCGAATCGGGGGTCATGCCGGCGAGCACCTGGCCGCGCAGCAGCACGGTGGCGTCGGCGGGCGGGGCGGCCTCATAGACATCGGTGGTGCCGAAGACGTCCTTCACCCCCTTGAGGATGGCGTGGCTGGCGTTGGCGGTTTCGATGACACCGCGGGTCGCCTCGTGCTTGTGATGGCCCCAGTGGCTGACCCAGGTCTCGCCGAGCACCTTTTTGCCCCAGCCGCCATCCTTGTTCCAGTTCCAGGACGCGTAGGCGCTTTCGGCCGGGATGCCCGCGAAGGCGTGGGTGCTGGTGCGCAGGGCGATGATCGGCACGCCGCGCTTCACGGCGGCATCGAACTTCGCCAGGGTCGCCTCGTCCCAGCGACGGAAGCGCAGCAGCATGACGATGGCATCGGCGCGGTCGAGCGCTTCCGGCGCGGTCAGGCTGTCGCCCTTGTCGGGGTTGATGCTGCCGTCGGCCTCGGCCGAGAAGCAGACCGTGCACTTGAAGCCCTGGCGCTGGAGGATGCGGCCAAGCGCCGGCAGGGCCTCCTCGCTGCGGTATTCTTCATCGCCGGCGAGCAGGACGATGTGTTTGCCGGCGCCCGGCTTGGCGTCGGCCGCGGCGGGCGGCGTGCAGGCGGCAAAGGGCAGGGCGGCGAGGAGGGGGAGGAGATGGCGGCGGTTCATGATCGGTGTGAGTGGCTGGTGGGGTGGGGAAGGGGTTAGCGGCAGGGAAGCTCGAAGCGGCCGGCGAGGATGCCGGGGACCGTGATGTCTTCGTCGAGCTGTTCCCAGCGCAAGGCATGGCCGTTGACTTCGACCTGGACGTCCTGGAGTTCGGCGTCTGAGGCGGAGGCCAGTCGGCGAAAACGGTCCGCGGGAAAGCTAACGGTTCGACCGTCATGCAGCTCGATGTAGACCTGGCGACCCTGCGCCCAGGCACGGACCGCCACGGGTTCCGCGGACGGGGGAACTTCAGCGAGAATGGCGTTCATGGTAGGCTTGGAGCAGCAGTGAGTGGTTGGCAAAGACGTGTTTTTCGATCACACGCAGGTCGTGCGGTTTGATGCCGCGGTTCTGGGCAAGGCAAATGGCGGGGGCCAACCAGAATTTGCATTCGCCATCCGCGGATCGGACATGAATGTGAGGAGGTTCGTGGCCTTCATCGGAGTAAAAATGGAACCGGTAGGATCCAATCCGCAGGACGGTTGGCATGTCTGAAGTATAGCGGCTGCGGCATCCGATGCGATTCCTTTTCTGTGGGGACCGCACGGTCGCCCCGGAGGCTCGACCGTGCGGCGCATTGCCAGAGCCTCATTTCACGCTGAGCACGCCCCACATGATGAGGGCGTGGCCGGGGAAGGTGCAGACGAATTCGTATTCGCCGGGCTGGGCGGGGGCGCGCAACTTGAGGGTTTCCTTCTGGCCGGGCTCGAGCAGCTTGGTGGCGGCGAGGATCTGCTTTTCGAAGGCGGCCGGCAGGTAGGCGCGGCCCAGCTTGTCGAGCTTGTCGGGCGTCATCGTCATGGCGGCATTGCCGATCTCCATGTGCTTGCCGGGAGGCACAATGACGAAGTTGTGCGGCATGACGTCGTCGTTCTCGAAGACGACCTCGAAGGGTTTGCCGGCCTTGACCTCGATGCGGGTGGTGTCGAAGCGCAGCTGCTCATGCACGGTGTGCACGATGAAGACGTCGACGCTGACGCTGCGCAGGTCTTCGAGCGCTTTGGCGGCCTCGCCCTCGGGCAGCAGGGCGGCCATTTCCTTGGCGGCGGCGATGACCTCCACGTAGTCGAGCTTGGTGCGGTCGCCGGCGGGCACGGTTTTGGCGTGGGCGAGCACGGCCTCGACGACCGGCTTGGCCTGGGCCTTGTCCCAGGTCGGGCGCGGGAACTTCAGCAGGGCGCGGGCGGCGGCGCTGCGTTCGCGGCCTTCGACGAGGTGGCGGGCGGCAAGCTGGAAGTTGGCGGCGGCATGCTCCGCGCCGGTCATCGGCAGCGCGGCAAGCACGGCGCGCAGGCTGCCGCCGGAGATCTTGCCATCGGCGAGCAGGGCGGTCAGGTGCGGCTGGAACTTCGCGCGCAGGGCGGCCTCACTGGCCGGGATCAGGGCGATCGATTCGATCAGGAAGCTTCGTTCACCGGCGGTGGTGTCGGCCCAGAGGTTGTCGGGGGTTTTGTCGCCGACGATGTAGGCGGCGTAGCAGGCACGCTTCACCGGCGGCTGTTTCGCCTGGCGGGCGAGTTCCTTGATGATGAGGCCGTGGCGGGCGATCATGCCGGGCGACTGTGCCAGCAGCAGCTTGCCGAGGTCATCGGCACTGGCGTTGAGGCGGCCACCGGCGGCTTCGACACGCTTGAGCATGTCGACCAGCACGACCGGCGCATCGTTGCCGGTGATCTTGGCCAGCTCCTCGAGCGCCTTGGCGCGGACGTCGGCGGCGAGGCGCGGGCGCGTGAGTTTTTCGATCAGCACCGGCTCCAGATCCGGCAGGCCCTTCAAGTCGGCGTCCGTGCTCTTGGCGATGAACTCGGCCAGCGCCGCCGGATCCTTGGGCAGGACCTTGGTCTTGAGCACCGACTGCAGGCCCTTGCGGCATTCGCCGAAGACGTGGTTGATGTAGTCGTCGGCCGGGTGCTTGAGCGCGTCGTAGACGATCTCCAGCGCCTTTTCCGCGTCGGCGGTGGGCTGGTAGAAGCTGAGGGCGCGCACGGCGTGCATGCGCACGCGCATGTCGGCGTCGTTGACCGCCGTTTTCAGCAGGTCGAGGGCGCCCGGCACGCGGTCGCGCCAGTAGCAGAGCACACGGGTGGCGGCGGCGCGGGCGCGCGGTTCGCGCGAGGCGAGCACCTGCTTCAGCAGGTCGACATCGACGACATCGACCCACTGGTGGGTCCACAGCGCCTCGAGGCGGTGGTGTTCGAACTCGGGGTCGTTCTTGTCAAGCTTGGCGGCCCAGGCCCTGGCGGCGGCGGCAACCTTCGCCGGCTCGTGCTTGGCGAGTTCGATCTTGGCGCGCTGGCGGACGTTGTCCTCCCACTCCTTGAGCAGCTCGAGCAGGTTCTCGATGCTCTCGCCGTGGATCTTCTTCGGCTGCAGCAGCGGCCGGCCCTCGTAGGTCAGCTTGTAGATGCGGCCGTGCTGCTGGTCGCGGTTCGGGTCGCGCAGGTGGTGCTGCATGTGGCCGATGATGGCGTTCGACCAGTCGCAGAAGTACAGCCCGCCGTCGGGGCCGACGCTGACCGCGCTCGGACGGAAGGTCGGATACACGGCGGGGTCGGCCTTGACGAGTTCGAATTCGGTTTCGCCCTTCATGCCGGCGCCGTCCTGGGTGAGCGGCACGCGCCAGATGCCCTGGAAGCTGATGACGTTGGTGTTGAGGAAGTTGTTCTGCCAGTCCTCGGGGAAGTGGCGGCTGGAGATGATGTGGTTGCCGGGGCTGGGGCGGGCCGGACGCTTCCAGAATTCCTTCAGCTTGGCGCTGCCGCCGCCCTCGCGCGGCAGGTAGCAGGAGGAGGCCTCGGCGAAGGTGTTGACGTTGCCGGTGGCGTCCGTGAAGTAGGCATTGCCCCAGCGGTCCCAGATCTTGCCGTGCGGGTTCACCGTGGCGTCGGTGGTGAAGCGCTCCAGCTCGCGGCGGTTCGGGTCAAAGCGGTAGATGCAGCCGTTGGTGTTGCGGACGACGCCGTAGAGCGTCTCGACCTGGGTGCGGTGGAAGACGCCGTCGCTCGGATACAGCGCGCCGCCGCAGTCGTAGCTGAGCGCGTTCGTCTCGTGGTGCGAATCCGCCGCACACAGGCCCATGAGCAGGATCGTGCGCTTGTCGCCCTTGCCGTCGCCATTGGTGTCCTCGATGAAGACCAGATTGGGCGACTGCATCACAATGACGCCGTCCTTGTAGAAATTGAAGCCGGTCGGGCAGTTCAGGTCATCGACGAACTCGGTCATCTTGTCGGCGCTGCCGTCGCCGTTGGTGTCTTCAAAGATGAGCAGGCTGTCGCCCTTCGTGCTGGTCGGCGTGCGCTCCGGGTAGTTGCGCCAGGCGGCGACCCAGAGACGGCCGCGGGTGTCCCAGGCCATCTGCACCGGATTGACCAGTTCCGGGAACTGCTTTTCATCGGCAAACAGGGTCAGCTTCAGGCCGGCTTCGGTCTGGATGTCCTTCATCGCCTCCTTCGCTTCGGGGAAGGCGACCAGGCCCTCGGGCGTGAACTTCATGCCGGTCATCGGCACCTTGTTGAACTCCTTGCCCTCCTTCGGGTCGGGCATGTTGGTCGGCACCTTCGCCACCGGCGGCAGGTTGTCGTCCTTGACGACGAGATCGCCGCCCTTGGCGACCGCCCACACGCGCTTGTCTCGGTTCGCGGTCTTGACGTCGCGCTGGGCCATCTCCTGCATCATCGTCTGGTAGTTCGAGATGTAGGGGGCTTCGGGATTCTTTTCGTTCTGTTTGAAGCCGCCGACGCCTGCGGTGTAGGCGAGGCCGGAGCGGCCGCCATAAACGTTGTAGCCATCGACCGTGCGGTAGCGCTGGTGCCATTCCCAGTTTTTCTCGCGGATGGCGGCGCGCAGTTTTTCATTCGCCACCGGCGCGGGGGTGCCGGTGAGCGCGCGGAAGGCGGCCTCGGCGATGGCCTTGTCGCCCTCGCTGGTGGTGTAGAGGCCGTCGAGCGTGGCGCCCGCGGGCAGGCCCTCGGCGGTCGGCGCATAGAGGTCGACGAAGGCGGCGCCCTTGGCGGCGGCGACCTCGGCCATGGCGGCGGTGTAGTTCTGCAGGTTCGTGTTGCGCTCCCCGACCGGCGGTAGGCTGGGGTGGTCGGTTTTCTGAAGGGCGAAGGGCGAGAACAGGACGATGCGCGGGGCGCCCTTGCCGCTGTAGTTCTTCGCCTTGGTCTCGTCGAGGAACTTGGCGAGGTTCTGCTTGAAGGTCTCCAGGCCCTCGTAGCCCTTGAACGACTCGTTGAAGCCGTAGAAGGCGAAGATGACGTCGGCCTTCACCTTGGTGAGCCACTCGTCGCGCGAGCCGAAGTCGTCGATGCGGTGCCAGGTGTGGACCTCGTCGCCGGCGAAGGCCAGGTTGCGGAAGGTCAGGTCCTTGTCGGCATTCGCTTGGGTGAGCAGAGTCTCCAGCCAGCCGAAGTGTTGGGCGCGATCGGGCAGGGCATTGCCGAGGATGGCGACGGAGTCACCGGCCTTGAATTCAACTTGGGCGGCGAGCGGGGCGGCCAAGGCGAGGCAGGGCAGCAGAAGGGAACGGAGGAGGGCTTTCATGTCGGGCTGGGCGGGGAATACGGCGGTTGTGAGGTCGATTTTCCCGGAAGCTGCCCGCCGGAGCGAGCCAAACCGGACAACGGACGGTGGTTTTTCTGTCCCGGAGCGGGCCGGTCGGACGGAGTTGATGATTGAAGCAGCCTTTCCGGGCCGATAGTGTCCCATCATGCGCCCGCTTCCCGCCGCCCTGTTCCTGCTCGCCACCACCCTGCCGCTCGCGGCGGAAAACTGGCCGCAGTGGCGCGGGCCGCGGCTCGACGGCACGTCGCTCGACCACGGCTTTCCGCAAGCGGTGAATGACGCGAGCCTGACCTGGAAAACCGAGCTGCCGGGCAGTGGCCACGCCTCGCCGATCGTCTGGGGCGACCGCCTGTTCACGGTCGCCGCCGACGCGGAAACGCAGCAGCGCCTGCTGCTCTGCCTCGACCGCGCCAGCGGCAAGTTGCTCTGGCAGGCCGATGTGCTGAAATCGCCGATGGAGGGCAAGCACCGCCTCAACAGCCATGCCTCAAGCACGCCGGCCACCGACGGCGAGCGCATCTACACCGCCTTCCTCGACGGCGACACCGCGGTGGTCAGCGCACATGACTTCAACGGCAAGCCGGTCTGGCAGGTGCGTCCCGGTGTCTTCGCCAGCAAGCACGGCTTCTCGTCCTCGCCGGTGCTGTTCGGGGACAAGGTGATCGTCAACTGCGACCACGACGGCCCGGGCTACATCGTCGCCCTGGCGCGCACTGACGGCCGCGAGCTCTGGCGCATTGAGCGTCCCAACCAGACCCGCAGCTACTGCGCGCCGCTGATCCGTGAGATCGCTGGGCGACCGCAGATGGTGCTGTCCGGCAGCAAATGCGTCACCAGCTATGACCCGCGCACGGGCGACCTGCTGTGGATGCTGGACGGGCCGACCGAGCAGTTTGTCGCCTCACCGGTTTTCGACGCCAAGTCCGGCCTGGTCCTGCTCACCGGCGGCTTTCCCGAGCATCACATCCTTGCCCTGCGCCCCGACGGCGCCGGCGACATCGGTGCCAGTCACATCGTCTGGCGCACCAACAAGGGCGTGGCCTATGTGCCCTCGCCACTCTGTGAGAACGGCTGGTTTCTGGTGGTTTCCGACTCCGGCATCAGCCACTGCTTCGATGCGGCCACGGGCGCCATCGCCTGGGAGGAGCGGATGAAGGAGCATCACGCCTCGCTGGTCAGCGCCGAGGGCCGGGTCTATTTCGTCAACGACTTCGGCACCGTTCGTGCCGTGCGACCGGGCAAGACCTACGAGCTGCTGGCCGAGAGCGAGCTGGGCGAAAAGGTCATGGCCTCGCCGGCGCTCAGCGAGGGACAATTCTTTGTTCGTGGTGACAAGTCCCTGTTCTGCTTCGGTCGCCGCGTCCAGGCCGCGGCGGCGCGCTGAGGCCGGGTTTTAGGCGCTGGCGCCATCACCCAGGCCGGAGCCAAGCGTGCGGCCGCCGGTGACGCCCCAGAGCGTTTTTACCGCCAGCGCCGCGGCACGGACGTGGTGGACGCGGAAAATCTGGGCGCCGCGCAGCACGCCGGCGGTCAGGCAGGCGATCGTGCCCGGGTCGCGCTGGGTGGCATCGGGCTGGTCAAGCACCTGGCCGATGACGGTCTTGCGCGAAACCGGCAGCAGGATCGGCCGGTCGAAGCGGTGCAGGCGTTCGAGGTGGCGGTAGATGGCCAGGTTGTCATCGCGCTGCTTGGCGAAGTCGATGCCCGGGTCGAGGATGAGGCGCGTGGCGTCGAGGCCGGCGTCGACTGACATGGCGATCTTCTCCTCGAAGAAGCGGTCGAGGCTGTCGAGGATGGAATCGTAGCCGACATGGGTGTGCGGCACCTTGGGTTCGCCGATGCTGTGCATGATCAGCAACGAGACGCCGTGCTCGGCGCACAGGCGGGCGTTGGTGGCATCGGGCAGGGCACCGATGTCGTTGATCAGGTCGCCCCCGTGCGGCAGCACGGCCGCCACCACGGCGGGTCGCCAGGTGTTGATCGACAGCAGCGGCGGCCAGACCTGCTCCGCGTCCCAGGGCGGGGCGGGGAAGGAGGTGACCAGCTCCGGCCAGGCGTCGAGGAAGGGCCGCAACCGGCGCACCTCCTCGTCTTCCGTGATCGGGCCGCGGTTGGTGCGCGCGCTCTCGGCGCCGATGTCGATGACATCCGCGCCGTCGCGCAGCATGCGCGTCGCCTGAGCCAGCGCCTGGGCGGGATCGAGGGTGCCGTCGCCGCAGAAGGAGTCGTCGTTGAGGTTGACGATGCCCATCACCAGCGGCCGGCGCGGGAATTCGAGGCGGTGATGGCGGGCCTGCCAGAGCATGGGTCAGCGCGGAGGCCAGGTTTCTGGCAGGTCGACGACCTGGCGCCGGCGTTTTTCGAAGCGCAGGGTCTGGCGGTAGCCAACCGAGCGCACGAGCTGCAGCGCCTGGTGGAAGTCGGCGCCAACATCGCCCGGGCAGTGGGCGTCCGAGTTGATGACGACGGGGATGCCGGCGCTGAAGGCCATTTCCAGCATCTCGCGCGCCGGGTAGATTTCGCGCACGTCCTTGCGCAGGCCTGCGGTGCTGACCTCCAGCACGCCGCCGGTGTCGACCAACGCCTGGATGACCGGTTCGTAGTAGGGGCGCAGGTCACCGGCCGGGCGCAGGCCAAAGCGTTTGGCGAGGTCGGGATGAGCGTAAAAATCGAACAGACCGGTGCGGATCATCATCTCGTAGAGTCGCCAATAGGCCGCCCACATCGCCTCGATGTCGGAGGCGCTGCTCCAGCGGGCGAGATATTGCGGATCATCGACCGCGATGCCGTCGTGGATGTAATGGACGCTGCCGATCAAGTAGTCCCAGTCCGCCATTGCCGTGGTTTTTTCGATCCAGTCCTCGCGGCCCTGCAGGTAGTCGCACTCGAGCGCCAGCCGGATTGGAAAGTCCGGCAGGGCGGTCCGGGCTTCGTTGACGAGCTCAAAGTAGCGCGGCAGGTCGCCCAGATCCATGCGCCAGTTGTCGAAGGGCTCGGGCATCGGGTTGTGATCGGACAGCCCAATCTCGGCCAGGCCGAGCGCCTTCGCTTGGCGGGCATACTCCACCGGATCGCCCTCGGCATGGCGGCAGAGCGGTGTGTGGGTGTGGTAATCCGTGAGCACGCGATTGCATGCCCCGGCTTGGCCTGCGGTGCAAGCGCGGGGAGCGGGGCTGTGCAGTTGGAATGGGACCAATAAAATAGGAAAAACACTCAAAAAAATTCCTTGTCTCGGGGTGATTCCCGGGCATGACTGGAACGTGAGGCATCGCATTCAGGATCTGCCGATGGACGACCGGCCGCGCGAGCGGCTGCTGAGGCTGGGGCCGGGGGCGCTCACGGATGGGGAGCTGCTGGCGCTGTTCATCAACACGGGCGTGCCTGGTGAGAACGCCATCCAGGTTGCCCAGCGGTTGTTGCGCGAGGCGGGGTCGCTGCGCCAGCTCGCGCGCCTGGCCGCGCCCGAGCTGGCCCAGGCGCGGGCGCTCGGTCCGGCCAAGGCCGCCAATCTGGCCGCCGCCTTCGAGCTCGGCCGTCGCGCCGAGCGGGAGTGGGTCAAGGAGACCCCACTGAACAGCCCGGAACTGGTGTACCGCCACGTCGCCGCGGAGATGCAGACCCTGGCCCACGAGACGGTGCGCGTGCTACTGCTCAACACCCGCCTGCACCTCATGCGCGAGGAGCGGGTCTTCACCGGCACGGTCAATGAAACGGTTGCCCACCCGCGCGAAATCCTCCAACCGGTCATCGTCCACAAGGCCTACGGCTTCACGGTCGTGCACAATCATCCCTCGGGCGATCCCTCGCCGAGCGAGGCCGACCGCCGCCTGACCCGCCGCCTGCGCGAGGCCGCCGAGGTTCTCGGCCTGGTCTTCCTCGACCACCTCATCATCGGGCTGCCGGCTGAGGGCAGGGGCCAGCCCTACTTCAGCTTCAGGGAGTGCGGCCTGCTCTGAGGTGGCTGCGCTCCTCGCGCCCGCTTGCTTTTCCGCCGCTGCGGCGGATGGTCGCGCCATGCTGCTGATCATCGACAACTACGACTCCTTCACGTACAATCTCGTCCAGTATTTCGGCGAGATGGGCGCGCAGATGGAGATCCGCCGGAACGACCAGGTGACCCTGGACGAGATTCGGCAGCTGCGGCCGGACCACATCTGCGTCTCGCCCGGCCCGTGCACACCCAAGGAGGCCGGCATCAGCTGCGACGTCATCCGCACCTTCGGCCCGAGCATTCCGTTGCTGGGCGTCTGCCTTGGTCACCAGAGCATCGGCCATGTCTTCGGTGGCGAGGTCGTGCGCGCAGGCCGGCTCATGCACGGCAAGACCTCGAGGATCCACCACAACGGCACCTCGGTCTTCAAGGGCCTGCCCGATCCCTTCGAGGCGACCCGCTACCACTCGCTGCTGGTCAAGCGCGACACCCTGCCCGACTGCCTGGAGATCACGGCGGTGGCCGTCGATGACGAAAGCGAAATCATGGGCCTGCGCCACAAGGAGTTCCCCATCCACGGCGTCCAGTTTCATCCCGAGTCCATCCTGACCCAGCAGGGCAAGCAATTGCTGCAAAATTTCCTCGATCTCTGATCGCCTGCCCCTGCCCGTTTTCCGCCCCATCGTTGGTCGGGGGCACCGACCCCGGCCACCCTCCATCACCGATCCCCTGGGTCACTGCCCCAGGCTACAGAACCGCCCGATTCCCGTTGCCATGTCGTCCGCCCTTCTCCGCCACTGCCCCGATCTCTACCACTACCAGCGCCGCCAGACCCGCGTCTGCCAGGTCGGCCCGGTCGGCATTGGCGGCGACAACCCGGTGCGGGTGCAGTCGATGCTGACCAGCGACACCCGCGACACGGAAGCCTGCGTGCGCGAGGCCCTGGAACTGGCGGCCGTCGGCTGTGAGATTGTCCGCGTCACCGCCCAGACGCGGGTGATTGCCGAGAATCTGCGGAACATCCGCGACGGCCTGCGCGCCGCCGGCTGCCAGGTGCCGCTCGTGGCCGACATCCATTTCAAGCCCGACGCCGCCTTGGAGGCGGTGAAGTGGGTCGAGAAGGTGCGCGTCAATCCGGGCAACTACGCCGACAAGAAGAAGTTCGCGGTCAAGGAATACACCGACGAAGAGTATGCCGCCGAGGTGGCCTACATGGAGGCGCAGTTCGTGCCGCTCGTTGAGGACTGCAAGCGCCTCGGACGCGCCATGCGCATCGGCACCAACCACGGCTCGCTGAGCGACCGCATCATGAACCGCTGGGGCGACACCCCGCTGGGCATGGTGGAGAGCGCGCTGGAGTTCGCCCGCATCGCCCGCGTCCGCGGCTTCCACAACTTCCTGTTCAGCATGAAGGCCAGCAACCCGAAGGTGATGATCGAGGCCTACAGGCTGCTGGTCGCCCGGCTCGAGGAACTCGGCGGCGACTGGAATTACCCGATCCATCTCGGCGTCACCGAGGCCGGCGATGGCGAGGACGGTCGCATCAAGAGCGCCATCGGCATCGGCTCGCTGCTGGCCGACGGCATTGGCGACACGATTCGCGTTTCACTCACCGAGGATGCGATTCATGAAATCCCGGTGGCGCGCGCCCTGGTGGCCTCGGTCAGGGAGGCCATGCAGGCCTTTGCCCGCACGAAGGTGATGGCACCGGCAGCGACGGGTTACAATGCCTTCAGCTACCGCCGCCGCGCGTCGCAGAAGCTCGTCGTTCAGGGCGTCGAGGTCGGCGGTGGCGCCACGGTGGCCGTCTTCGCGCCACACGCGCATTGGGACGCGCTGGCGCACAAGCTTGACAAGCTGGGCGACTACAAGCCCGAGATCGTTTTTGAAACCAGTGGCGCGCTCGAGCTCGATCCGCGCGATGACGGCGCAATCGCCGCGGTCAATGCCGGTGCCGAGGCGCGACTGGTGACCGTGGCGGACGGCACGCCCCTGCATCCGATTCACGCCTACCGCCTGCTCGCGGCGAAGCTCGACGAGCGTCATCCGATCCTGCTCAAGGACGGATTCAGTCCGGCGGCCGGGGCCGGCGATTTCACCGCCAACCTGCTCGCCGCCGCGACGCCGCTCGGCTCGCTGCTCTGCGACGGCATCGGCGACGCCGTGCTGGTGCGCCAAGAGCCCGCACCGGGACAGTCGCTGCGGCTCGCCTACAACATCCTGCAGGCGGCCGGCGTGCGCATCTTCAAGACGGATTACGTCGCCTGCCCGAGCTGCGGGCGGACGCTGTTCAACCTTCAGCAGACGACCCAAAAGATCCGCGCCGCCACCGGGCACCTGAAGGGCGTGCGCATCGCCGTCATGGGCTGCATCGTCAACGGACCCGGCGAAATGGCCGACGCCGATTTCGGCTATGTCGGCGGCGCGCCCGGCAAGATCAACCTGTACGTCGGCAAGACCGCCGTGAAGTTCAACATCCCCGAGGAGGAGGCCGTCGAGCGGCTCGTAGACCTGATCAAGGAGCACGACCGCTGGGTTGAGGCGGCCTGATGGGAGACCTGTGGGGCGGGGCAGCGACCCGCGGCGTTGGCTGTAGCGCGGGGCAATGACCCGCGGCGTTGGCTGTAGCGCGGGGCAATGACCCGCGGCGTTGGCTGTAGCGCGGGGCAATGACCCGCGGGGAGAACGCGGTCGCTGCCCGCGTCTACAGTTTGCGGCAATGACCTGCGCTAGAGAGATGACAAATCCCTCCTCGCCCCGGCCCGAAGCCTGCGCTATGAAGATGCATGCGTTCCCTGCAGGCTGAACCCTGTCCCGATCCGGCGCCGCCGCCGGGCGTGACGCTGCTGCCGGACGGTGCCTGTTTTGTCGTGCATTCGCGACATGCCACGGCGGTCGAGCTCTGTTTGTTCGACCCCGCGGATCCGTCGCTCGAAATCGCTCGTCACGCGATGGTGCGGGGCGAGCGCGATCTCTGGCGCCTGCACCTGCGCGGCGCCGGCCCCGGCCTGCTCTATGGCTACCGCGCCCACGGCCCCTGGCTGCCGCAGAACGCGCTGCGCTACAATCCCAACAAGCTGCTGCTCGATCCCTACGCCCGCGCCGTGCTCGGTCTGGCCCAGGGCCACGGGTCGCAACTCGGGCCCGAGGGACCAGGCGCGGGCAACGGCGCGCTCGACAGCGCCCCGGTGACGCCGAAGTCCGTCGTCGTCGACGAGACCTTTGACTGGGGTGACGACCGGCCGCCGCGCGTGCCGTGGCGTGACACGGTGATCTACGAACTGCACGTCAAGGGCTTCACCCGGCGGCATCCGCAGGTGCCGGAGGCGTTGCGCGGCACGTTCGCCGGGCTGGCGCATGCGGAGGTGATCGAGTACCTGCGCGAGCTTGGGGTCACCAGCCTGCAACTGCTGCCGGTGCACCAGCATCTCGACGACCAGTTCCTGCTCGAGAAGGGCCTGACGAACTACTGGGGCTACAACACCATCGGTTTTTTTGCGCCCCACACCGAGTATGCCGCGGCCACGGAGCCCGGCGCCTGCGTGCGCGAGTTCAAGGCCATGGTGAAGGCCCTGCATGCCGCCGGACTGGAGGTCATCCTCGACGTCGTCTACAACCACACTGCCGAGGGCGACGAACGCGGGCCGACCCTGCTGTTCCGCGGGCTCGACGATCGCCTCTACTACCGCCACAGCTTCGGCGAAAGCGGCGCGACTTATGTCAATGTCACCGGCTGCGGCAACGCCGTCAACACGGCCAGCCCGCCGGCCCTTCGCCTGATCCTCGACAGCCTGCGCTACTGGGTCACCGAGATGCATGTCGACGGCTTCCGCTTCGACCTCGCCGTCACGGTCGCGCGCGACGATGACCATGGCTTTGACGCCAACAGCCAGTTCCTCGCCGCGGTCGCCCAGGATCCGGTGCTGGCCAGGGTCAAGCTGATCGCCGAACCCTGGGACATCCTGCGCATGGACAGCTACCAGGTCGGCGGGTTTCCCGAGCCCTGGCGCGAGTTGAACGGTCGCTACCGCGACACCGTGCGGCGTTTCTGGAGGAACGAGCCCGGATCGACCGCCGAATTCGCCAAACGCCTGTGCGGCAGCCAGGATCTTTATGGCTGGAACCAGCGACCGGCGTTGACGAGCGTCAATTTCCTGACCTCGCACGACGGCTTCACCCTGCTGGATCTGGTGAGCTACGAGCGCAAGCACAACGAGGCCAACGGTGAGAACAACCGCGATGGCGATGACGCGAACCACAGCAGCAATGGAGGGATTGAGGGACCCACCGAGAATGCCGAGGTGCTGGCCCGGCGCGCGCGGTTGCGGCGCAGCCTGATGGCGACCCTGATGACGTCGGTCGGCGTGCCCTTTCTGACCGCCGGCGACGAACGCGGCCGCACCCAGAGCGGCAACAACAATGCCTACTGTCAGGACAACGAAGTGAGCTGGTTGGACTGGGCGACCTGTGACGAGGCCATGCTCGCCTGCACACGGCGGTTGATTGGCCTGCGCCGCGCGCTGCCGGCCCTGCGCAGGACCGACTACTTCACCGGCCTGCCTGGCCCGGACGGCGGGCCGCCGGACGTGCTTTGGCTGCGCGGCGACGGCCATCTGCTGTGTCACGACCGCTGGCACGAGCCGGATCGAGGCCACTTCGGGGCGCTGCTGGACGACGGCCTGTTGCTGCTGTTCAACCGCGCCGGTGAGACGGTGGATTTTCTGCTGCCGGGCGACCGTGCCTGTGTCTGGGAGATCATCTTCGACAGCGCCCACGACGGCCATGCCACGGCGCTCCGGCATCCGGCGCACTACCACGGCGGCCGCAGCCACGCGCTGGCGCCACACACCTTCGCCTGCCTGCGTCTGAGCGAGGGCCGCGTCGCCAGCGAGGGCCTGGTTTGCGCCTGAACCGCGCGGCCGCGCTGGCGGTCGGTCAGGCGATCAGTTCCTTGACGACGCTGCAGTCGCTGACGCCGGTGAGCTTGAAGTCGAGGCCGGCGTAGCGGTACGTGAAGCGCTCGTGATCGAAACCGAGCAGGCGCAGCAGCGTGGCGTGGAAGTCGTGCACGTGCACCGGTTTCTCGACGGCCTGGAAGCCGAACTCATCGGTGGCACCGTGGGTATAGCCGCCGCGCGCGCCGCCGCCGGCGAGCCAGCAGGTGAAGCCGTAGTGGTTGTGGTCGCGGCCGCGCTGCTTGCCGGCGTTGGCGCCGGGCGTCGGCAGCTCGACCGACGGGGTGCGCCCGAACTCGCCACCCCACATCATGAGGGTGTCGTCGAACAGGCCGCGCTGTTTCATGTCGTGCATGAAGGCGGCGATGGCGCGGTCGACGTCCTTGGCGAGGCGCTGATGGTCGAGAATTTCGTCGTGGCTGTCCCAGGGCTGGCCGGCGCCGGTCCAAAGCTGGATGAAGCGCACGCCGCGCTCAAGCAGACGGCGGGCGATCAGAGTCTGGCGGCCGAAGTCGCTGTCGCCATAGGCCTGGCGCACGTACTCGGGTTCCTTGCTGATGTCGAAGGCGTCCGAGGCCTCCATCTGCATGCGGTAGGCAAGCTCGTAGCTCTGGATGCGGGCGTCGAGCTGCTGGTCGTTCTCGCGCTGCTTGAGGTGCTGCTCGTTGAGAGCGAAGAGCAGGTCGAGCTGGCGTCGCTGCTGGCGCAGGTCCAGCGAGCTGTTCTTGATGAACTCGACGAGCTTGTCGACCTCGGAGTTCTCGGTGTTGATGTAGGTGCCCTGGTAGATGCTCGGCAGGAAGGCCGACTGCCAGTTCTTGGTGCGCCGGGTCGGCATGCCCTTCGGGCACATCGAGATGTAGCCGGGCAGGTTCTGGTTTTCCGAGCCGAGGCCGTAGGTGACCCAGGAACCGAAGCTGGGCCGGTGCAGGCGGCTTTCGCCACAGTTCATCAGGCCAAGCGAGGGCTCGTGGTTGGGCACGTCCGCCTGCATCGAGCGGATGACGCAGAGGTCGTCGGCGAAGGCAGCGGTGCGCGCAAACAGGTCGCTCACCTCCAGGCCGCACTCGCCGTATTTCTTGAAGGCGAAGGGCGACTTCATGCCCGCGCCGGTGGGACGCTCGGTCTTGAGAAGGTTCGGCAGCGGCTTGCCGTCGAACTTGTCCAGCATCGGCTTCGGGTCGAAGGTGTCGACCTGCGACGGGCCACCGTTCATGAAGAAGTGAATGACGCGCTTGGCTTTCGGCTCGAAGTGCGGCTGGCGGGCGGCGAACGGGTTGGCCTGCGCGGCCTGGGCGCTGCCGGCGCCTATCAAGTCGCCGAGGGCGAGCGTGCCAAAGCCCATGCCCACCCTGCCGAGCAGCTGGCGGCGGGTGAGGAAGCGGTGTTCGAGGCGAAAATGGTGGGAATCCATGGCGTTGAGGGGCGGAGAAGATACGTGCTTTTGCCCCCAACTCGATCAAAATCGACCGGTCGAACGCGGCGGGTTCCTCTGCCAAAAGCCGATTTTCCGTGGGGAAAACCGATTTTTCGCTGGGAATCCGCCACAGATCCACCTACGCTTCGTTGCATTCCGGCAGTCTAACGTCTAAAGTTTGACTGTCTGCGGTTCGGTTAACGGCCCGCGACCTCAGCAACCAACAACATCCACACACCCTATGGCCACCAAGAAAGCCACGAAGAAAGCCGCCCCGAAAAAGGCGGCCGCGAAGAAGCCCGCCGCCAAAAAGGCGGCTCCGAAAGCCAAGCGCAAGGCCAACCCGGCCCTGATGAAGCCCGTCCAGCCTGATGCCGTCCTTGCCGCCGTCGTCGGCAGCAAGCCCGCTCCCCGCGGCCAGATCACCAAGAAGCTCTGGGACTACATCAAGAAGAACGGCCTCCAGGACGCCAAGAACAAGCGCCAGATCAACGCGGACGACGCGCTGAAGGCGGTGTTCGGCGGCAAGAAGTCGGTGACGATGTTCGAGATGACCAAGCTCGTCTCGGCGCACATCTCCGCCTGAGGATCGCGCACACCCTCCTGAACAACTCGCGAGAGGCTTCCGGTGAACCCGGAAGCCTCTTTGCTTTTGGCGAGCGATCCGTTGCCTAACGAAAGGTTTGATCAAAACGGGCGCGGCGCCGCGCTGCGCGCCGCAGGGGTTCCGGCTCAGTCGACGAACTGGAACTCGTTCGACATCAGCAGCACCTGGGCGAGCTGGGCGAGCGGTGTCTGCGGTTTCTCGCGGTTGAGCGGCCAGCCGGCAGGACCGCAAAAGTCGGTGTCGGCCTTGGTCAGCAGCACGGCCTGGCCGGTCACCGGATCGACGCGCTCCAGGCGCGGCACCCAGGAGTAGCTGTCGCTGTCGGTGCTGCCATCGACGCATTCAACGACGAAGCTGACCACCTCGCCCTCCTGCACCTCCAGTTCGGCATTGAGTTCGGCGCTGCCGGCCGGCGGCACGAGCTGCTCCTTCACGGCGCCGGCGCGGCTCGACAGGATCCAGGCGCGCACGCCGTTGCCGCGCTCGCTTGATCGCTTGAGAGTGCCGCCGATGCGGATCGTTTCGTTGGCGGGTGCCGTCCACTGCAGGACGGCGGCGGCATCGCGGCCGGGGTGGCCGCCGCCGGGGCCGACGAAGAGATGGCCGTGCTGTTTGTCCGGGTAGGTGGTGGCGGGCAGCCAGCGCAGGGTCTTGCCCTCCTGCTTGAAGTGCGGCAGCGGCGTGTGGCCGGCGAGCGCGACCTTGCCGGTGGCGTCTCTCTCGATGCGTCCGGAGCCGTAGCTCCAGACGAAGGCGAAGCGGCGGTGGCCGAGGGCGTCGGCATCATTGCAGAAGCGCTGGGCCAGCTCGACCTCGGCCGGCGACGGCGCGCGGTGCAGGACGCGGCGGTAGAGATGGCCGATCGACTTCGAGTCGACGGTGCTGCCCTCGACCGGCGTGGCGGCGGCGAGCGACTGCGAGCGCTGGCGCAGGAAGGGGCTGTTCATCAGGAACAAGGCCTGCTGCGGCACCACCGTGTTGTAGCGCATCGGGCTGTGGCTGTCCGGATTGGCGAAGTCGAACATCGCCGGCACGGTGGCCTGGTCGTAGCGGTCGACGAGCAGGTACAGGCTGCGGCGCTGGTCGGCGGCCTTGTCAGTGAGGTTGATTGCGCGGCCGCCGACGCGGCCGGCGTCAAGCTCACCGGCGACCTGCAGCATGGCGTCGCGCATCGCCTCATAATCGAGGCGCTGGCGGTTCTGGCGGCTGAGGAGGGTGTTGTCGGCGTCCTTGAGCGCCTTGTCCGGCGTGACGCTGCTGGCCTGTTGCCAGGTGCGGCTGGTGAGGATGCGGCGGTGCAGCTTCTTCAGGCTCCAGCCCTCGGCCATGAAGGTGGCGGCGAGGTGGTCGAGCACATCCTGCTGGACCGGGGCGTCGGTCTGCACGCCGAAGTCGCTCGGCTGGTCGACCAGGGGTTTGCCGAAGTGCTGGGCCCAGACGCGGTTGACGATGACGCGGGCGGTGAGCGGGTTGTCCCTGCTGGCGATCTTGC
>JBIJBO010000082.1:0-14846 GCA_044345215.1 Prosthecobacter sp.
TCGTAGGCGGCGTAGGCGTCGACGCATTCGCGGGTGACTTGGTGCAAACGCTCTTGGATCCAGCGGTCGATGAGGGTGTCCGCAGATTTCTCAGATTCAGAAGATTTTGAGGGATCCGCTGATGTGGAAGCGGGAGCGTCGTGCAGGTTGCCGAGCAGGACGCGGAAGGTGTTGCGGATGCGGCGGTAAGATTCGCCGGTCTGCTGGAAGAGTTCCTCGCTGAAGGGCACCTCGTTCTGGTAATCGACGCTGCTAACCCAGAGGCGAACCATGTCGCCACCGTATTTGTTGTAGTAGTGGTCGGCGGTCATCGGCTTGGCGTTCTTGTCGCTGCCCTGCGCCGACTTGCTGATCTTGTTGCCGCTGGTGTCGACGACGAAACCGTGGGTGATGACGGTCTTGTAGGGCGCCTTGCCACGCACGGCGACGCTGACCATGAGGCTGCTCTGGAACCAGCCGCGGTGCTGGTCGGTGGCCTCGATGTAGACATCGGCCGGGCTGTGCAGCTCGGGATGGCGGTCGAGCACGGCGATGCTCGAGCAGCCGGAGTCGATCCATACATCGAGGGTGTCCTTGCAGCGGGTCGATCCGGCGGGCAGGCCGAGCAGGTCGCACCAGAAGGCGTCGTCCTTTTCAAACCAGAGGTTGGTGCCGTGGGTTTCCACGGCGTCGGCGACCTTGGCGATGAGGGCCGGGTCCATGAGCACGCTGCCGTCGGCGGCATAGAACACCGGCAGCGGCACGCCCCAGGTGCGCTGGCGCGAGATGCACCAGTCCGGGCGGCTTTCCACCGTGCCGTAAATGCGGTTGCGGCCCCAGGCCGGCAGCCAGTTGACCTGGTCGATCTCCTCGAGGGCGCGGCCGCGGATGGCGTCGATGCGGATGAAGAACTGCTCGACCGCGCGGAACAGGATCGGGGTTTTTGAGCGCCAGCAGTGCGGGTACTGGTGAACGTACTTTTCCTGGCCGAGCAGGGCGCCCTTTTGCGCGAGCAGCCCGATGATGCCGTCGTTCGACTGGAAGACATGGTGGCCGACGAAGTCCGGCAGGCCGCACTCGGCGGTGAAGCGGCCGGCGTCGTCGACGGGCGACAGGATGTCGAGGCCGTGCTCGCGGCCGGCGATGTAGTCGTCGGCGCCGTGGCCGGGCGCCATGTGCACCGCGCCGGTGCCGGTGTCATCGGTGACGAAGAGGGCATTGATGACCTTCGATGTGCGCGGCAGGAAGGGATGCTGGGCCTCGGCGCCGTTGAGCAGGCTGCCCTTGAATTTTTCGGCGGCGTGCGAGGTATCGAGCGTGAAGCCGGTGGCGGCTTGGAAGGCCTCCAGGCGCGAGGTGGCGATCACCAGTTTCAGGTGACGGCCGTCGGCATGCGTGAAGAAACCGCCGACGTAGTCGAACTCCGGATGCAGGGCGATGCCGAGGTTGGCGGGCAGGGTCCAGGGGGTGGTGGTCCAGATCACCAGCGCGGCGTCCTCGAGGCCGGGTGGCGGCGACTTCAGGGCAAAGGCGACGTGGATGGCCGGCGAGGTCTTTTCCTTGTACTCGACCTCGGCTTCGGCAAGCGCGGTGCCGGCGCCGTAGCTCCAGAGCACGGGCTTCTTGCTGCGGTACACCAAGCCCTGTTCGACGAACTTGGCGAAGGTCCGCATGATGTCGGCCTCATAGCCGGGGGCCAGCGTCAGGTAGGGGTTGTCCCAGTCGCCGAAGACGCCGAGCCGCTTGAAGCTCTGGCGCTGCAGGTCGATGAACTTGCGGGCGTAGGCCTCCGAGCGCGTGCGCACCTCGGCGGGCGCGAGGTCCTTCGCCTCCTTGACGACCTTGAACTCGATGGGCAGGCCGTGGCAGTCCCAGCCAGGGATGAAGGGCGCGTGATGACCGGCCATGGTCTTCGACTTCACGATGAGGTCCTTGAGCACCTTGTTGAGGGCGGTGCCCATGTGGACGTCGCCGTTGGCGAAGGGCGGGCCGTCGTGCAGGATGAACTTGGGCTTCCCGGTCGAGCGTTCCTGGATTTGCCGGTAGAGGTTTTCCGCCGTCCACTTTTCCAGGCGCTTGGGTTCGCGCGTGACGAGGTCCGCCTTCATCGGGAAGTCGGTCTTCGGCAGGAGAACGGTGTCTTTGTAACTGCGTTTCGGGGCGGGCTCGGCGCTCATGGGATCGGAAAAGGGCGCGCAGGCTAATGCAGGGCGGGGGCGAGGGCAAGGGGGGGAATCCGACCGGTTTCGCTTGCGACCCGGCCTGTGGCACCGAGTTTAATAGAATGCCCCTGCGTTGTGCCTTCGCCCTGCTGCTGATCGGCCTGCCGGCGGTCGCCCTGGAGCCGCACTCGAAGGTGGTGCCGAACGAACATGCGCCTGGCGAGGTGGACCGGCAGGAGAACGTGCCCTACATCGTCGCCGATCCGACCTCCCTGCCTGGCCTCGTGGTCGACGAAACCGCGGCCGAGCTGACCGGTGAATGGCAGTATTCGACCCACACGCCGCCCTACGTCGGGCTCGGCTACCTGCATGACCGCAAGGCCGGCAAGGGAGAAAAGGCCGTGCGGTTCACGCCCCACCTGCCGCGCGCCGGCTGGTACGAGGTGCGGCTGGCGCACTGTCACAACGTTCGTCGCAGCACGCGAACACCGGTGACCGTGCGTCATGCCGGCGGGGTCACGACCCTGATCGTCAACCAGCAGCAGGAGGCGCCCCTCGACCGGCTGTGGCGGCCACTCGGTGTGTTCTATTTTGCCGCCGGTCGTGCCGGCTGGGTGCGGGTCGGCAACGAGGGAACCGAGCCGGACAAGGTGGTCATTGCTGACGCAGTGCAGTTCTTGCCGGTGGAGTAGGGGAGACTTTCAGGTTTCAGGCTCGAGAACCGAGAACCTCCCCCGGACAGGGATTACGACGCTCACTTGCCGAAGCACTGCAGGCGGCCGTCGACGGTGCTGACGAAGACCTGGCCGTTGGCGCTGGTGATGCCGTCCCAGACGGGCGGGGCGGTCAGTTCGAGCCCGGTCGACTGCTCGCCGGTCTCGACGTTGACGGCCCACATCTTGGCGCCGCGGCGGCCTTCGAGGGCCTCGTTCTGCTCCTCGAGTTCCTTGAGGATGGCGGGGTCCTTGGCGGCGAGGCGTTCGAAGGCATATTCCTCGTCGATCGTGTCCGGCGGACCGCCGACCAGGATGGTTTTGCCGGCGAGTGCCATGCTGCGGGCGACGATGGGCACGAAGCGGTCCCAGGTGTGCTTGACGAAGCTGCCGGGCTGCTGGCCGCCGCCGCCCTTGCCGCCGACGGGGGTGTTCTTGAACCAGAGGGCGCCACCGACCTTGCCCTTGCCGGTTTCGATGCCGGCGCCGATGCCGTGCAGGCCGTTGCCGGAGCCGTCGCGCGAGTCGCCGTTGTCGAAGTTGCAGAACAGGGTCGCCTTGTCCGGAGCGAGCTCGGGTGCGTTGAAGCGCGACTCGATTTCCGCGGCGCTGAAGGCGCGGGTGCTGAAGCTGAACTGGTCGAGCAGGCCGCTGTAGCCACCCGCAGTGTCCTGGGCGACACCGTCGCCATTGCCGAGGTAAAACGGCCGCGCCGGCAGCTTGTCGAGCAGGCCAGTGGCCTTGCCTTCGGCGACCTGCAGGCCGTTGACGTAGAGGCGCATCGTCTTGTCCTCGGCGAGGGTGGCGGCGAGGTGGCTCCAGCCGTCGCCGAGCGTGTCCTTGCCGACGATGCTGCTGGCCTCCGCGCGTGAGCGGACGTGGAAGCGCGGTTTTTTGTCGCGCAGATCGAGCGCGAGACCGACGAGCGGGCCGCCAAAGTGGACGAGAGTGCCGTTGGCTTGATCGGGCAGCACCCAGAGGTCGAGGGTCAGGCCCTTTTCGGTCGGGTCAAGCAGGGGTGACGCAGGGAAGCGCACCGAGCCGGCGAGTGGCGCGTTGGCCGGCGGAGCGGCCTTGGCCTTGCCCTTGGCACCACCCTTGCCCTTGGCCGCCTTGCCCTCGGGCGCGAGTTTGGGAGGCTGCACCTCGAGCGGCTTCTTGTCCGGGCCGAGCACGACACTGTTGCCGGTGCGCGGCGTCAGCGCATCCTCCTCGGTGTAGGCCTCCTCGGCGGCGTCCTTGGGCGTCGAGAACAGGGTGTACTCCATGGTCGTCGTCCACTTGTAATACTGCGCCTCGCGGCCGTAGGAATAGACGTTCTTGTCGTCGTGCACGAGCACGCGGCCGGCCGGCGCGTACTTGCCGGCCTGAAAGTAGCCGCCGTGGCCGCCGGCGAAACTCTTGCCATAGACCCAGTAGGAGCGGTGGAAGTTCGAGTCGTCGAGGAATCCCATGGGCGCGAACAGGTGCTGGCCTTCGCCCTTGTGGGCGCCGCCCTGTTTGGCGAAGTCGCCCGACACCGGGCCGATCTCGACGCGCTTGCCGTCGGCGCCGATTTTCTGGGTGCGCAGGAAGGTCCATTTGCCGTCGCTGCTGAGGATGTCGTTCGAAGCGACCGGCATCTGCAGGGTCTTGTGGCGGTCGTTGAGCGGGCCGCCGGATTCGGGGTCGCGGTCGTCGTAGTGTTCCTTCACCTTCAGCGCGCCGGTGGCGGCGTCGAGTCGATAGAACCAGAGGCCGTTGTCGAGAAAGCAGGAGCGGCCCGCGACGAAGCTGACCAGGCCGTTTTCGACCAGCACCGAGCCGTGCACGGGCCAGACCGACTCAAAACTCTCCCAGGCGCCGTGGGTGAGCAGGACGGGCGCGGCCTGGAACTTCCAGATCAGGGCGCCGTCGCTGGCGCGCAGGCAGTACACAAAGCCGTCCTTGCCACCAAAGAAGACCCGGCCCTGCCAGTAAGTGGGTGGCGAGTCGATGCGGCCGCCGGCGATGAAGGTCCAGGCGGTCTTGCCGGTGGCGGTGGTGATGGCGTGCAGGGTGTGCTTGTCGACCTCGGACACGAAGGTCAGGCCGGCGGCGGTGGTGCTGGTGCTGAGTGGCGGCGTCAGCTTGACTTCCCAGACGAGCGAGAGGTCCTCGCGCAGGTCCGTCTTGGCGTGGCCGCTGCGGGCGTTGTCGGCGCGGTAGGTGGGCCAGTCGCCGGGGCCGGCGGCCTTTTCCTCGATCGGTTGGTCAAAGGCCGGCCCCTTGCTCAGGCGCTGGGCATCGGGTGTGTGCGCGGGCAGTGGCAGGGTGGAGGCAGGGGCGAGCACGGCCATGCCGTCGAGCTTGGCCTCGGGGTAGCAGGCGCAGTTGTGGGGGCCGGCATAGGTCAGGCCGTTGGCGGGCATGACGCCGTAGAGGCAGGCGCCGCGCACCCAGTGGTGCAGGTCCCAGTGTTCCTTTTCCATGTCGACGTACTCGATGCCCGTGCGCGAGGGGATGATGAACTTCTCGGTGGCCTTGGCCTGGTAGCAGCGGTGGTGGAACCAGTAGGTGCCCTCGGGCACGTCGGGATAAAACTGCTTCTTCACCTCGCCGGTGAGAATGTCGCGGCCGGTGTACTCACCGGTCTGATTGCCGCTGAGGGTACCGGCATTCCAGACCAGGCCTTGCGCGACGATGAGGTCCTCGGGGCTGCGGTAGCCGCTCTTCTCATGCGGGGCGACCCACAACTCCTTGCCGGTGTCGGCATTCACTGCCTTCTGCGAGCCGTCGCCGCCGGCGTAGAGGATGACCTCGCCGTGCAGAAGCACGCGCGGGGCGAAGTTGAATTCATAGAGCGTGCGGCGCTGGGTGGGCGCGTCGGCAAAGCGCACCTTGCCGGTCTTGACGTCCAGGCAGGCGAGGCCGTCGCCATTGTAGTAAACCGCGCGCTGGTCGTCGAGGCAGAGGGTGAGCGGGGCGATGCGATCCTCCTTGCTCCACAGTTCCTGGCCGCTGGCGGCGTCGAGCGCGCGCAGGACGCGCGGCTTGCCGTCCCAGTTGAACTCGGTTTCCACGCGCTTCTGGTCGCTCTGCGCCTTGACCGCGAACTCCTGGTTGAGGCGGTCGGCCTCGGGGTTGACCAGGGCGTAGAGCACGCCGTTGCGGAAGAGGATCTCCTCGGTGCCGGCGGTCTGCGGGTAATCGCGGATGAGCTCGCCGGTGGCGCCGTCGAGGCAGACGACCTGGGAGGTGATGCCGAGGGTGACGTAGACCTTGCCGTCCATGGCGACCAGGCGTCGGGTGAGCTGGGTGGGGCCGGACTTCAGGGGCCAGAGGTGGGTGCTCCAGACGGGGATGTCCTTCTTCCACAGGACGGTGCCGTTGAAGGCGTCGCGGGCGATGAGCTTGAACTGCGCCGGCATGAGGATGGAGATGCGGCTGCCCTCGTCCATGATGTAGAAGATGCGGCCGCCCTCGGAGACCTTGGCCGAGACCGACGACATGCGGTCGTGGTGGCGTGACCAGCGCGGGTTGCCGACCCACTGCATGCGCTTGGGCGGGCCGACGAGCATGTCCCTGGAGGTGAGGTTGCCCTTGCTGTCGTAGCCGTAGTGGGTCCAGTCGTCCATCTCGGCGGGACGCGGCTTGACGATCTTTTCCCAGCCGCCGTCCTTGCGCACCAGAGCCACGCCGTTGGGCACCAGCACCCGCTCGATCTCGGCGCGCGGCACCTGCGCGTCCTCGACGATGAGCAGGTTCACCAGGTTCTCGATGTAGGGCAGGTGGTCGGTGGTGAGTTGATCGGCCGAAACCGGGCCGTAAGCGGCGCCGATGCCGGTGCGCAGGGCGGCCAGCGTGGCCGGGTCGCGCGTCAGCGCCTGGACCTGGTAGGAATCATTGGCGCGCAGGCCGGTGGTCAGCGCGGCGTCCTTGGCACCCACGTGAACGACCAGGCCACCCTTGACGCCCGACTGGCGGAGCAGATCGGCGGCGGTGTCGGCGCGGCCAGGCAGGATGGACAGACCAAGGAGCAGGACGGAGAGCAGGCGGTGCATGATGGCGGCGTGAACGATGAAGCGGAGGCCAGCTTATCAGGGAAGTGCCGGGGCTTGCGAGGAAAGACTTCTGCTGACAACTTCCATCCCATGCAAACCGTCACTCGTCGCCACTGGCTGCAGGCCGCCGCCGGCGCGGCTCTCGGCTTCCCTCAGGTGCGTGCCCAGAGCCCGGAAATCCTCGGCCAGGGCGAGTTCCGCTACCGGCAGGTATCCGGCTGGGGCGTGCTCGATGCCCGGACCCCGGTGAAAAACGGCCATGGCCTTGTCATCGACCGCGAGGGTCATGTCATCCTGTTCACCGACCACCCGGCCAACCAGGTGATTGTCTATGACCGCGCCGGCCGATTGGTCCACAAGTGGGGCACACAATTCCCGGGGGCGCACGGTCTGTCGCTGGTGCGCGAGGGCGAACACGAGGTCCTGTTCCTTACCTGCCTGCAGAGCCATCGCGTCGTCAAGGCGACCCTGTCCGGCGAGATCCTGCAGGAGTGGCGCTGGCCGCAGTCGACTGGCAAGTATCAGAGCGAGGCCCAGTACAAACCCTCGTGGACCCTTCATCTGGCCGACGGCAGTTTCTGTGTGCTCGACGGCTACGGCCGCGATTACATCGCCCACTATGATGCCACCGGGCAGCTTGTGAAACTCTTCGGCGGCGCCGAGGGTGGCATTGCCCACTGGGGACCGCACGGGGGCATGGCCGATCTGCGTGATCCGGCGCGACCCGAATTGCTCATCGCCATGAGCGACCAGCAGCACCTGCTGCGCCTGGATCTGGACGGACAGCCTCTCGGCCGCATCGATCTGCCGGGTGGCAACCCACGCCAGATCCGCCGGCACGACGGGCATTTTTTTGTCGCCCACCTCGCCGACAACTGGCCGGCCGACCGTCAATCGCGCGGTTTTGTCTCCGTGCTCGACGACAAACTGCGCGTGGTCGCCAACCTCGGTGGCAGCGCCCCCGAGTATGAAGACACCGGCCGCGTTCGGTCCATGCGCAACACCTCGCCGGTTTTTCTGCATCCTCACGACCTCTGCGTCGATGCCGAGGGAAGCCTGTATGTCGCCCAGTTCGCCTCGGGCAACACCTACCCGCTGAAGTTCGAGCGGGTCTGAGCAGGCCGGGCTTGTTCAGGGGCGCCGGCCACGCTAGCCATGGGCCATGTTTCGCGCCTGGCTTGAACTCGCCCGCATCTCCAACCTGCCGACCGTCTGGACCAACGTTGCCGCCGGATGGCTGCTCATGGGCGGGGGGTGGGATGTGCGCCTGGGTTGGCTGCTGCTGGCCGGTTCGCTGCTCTACACCGGCGGCATGGTTCTGAACGACGCGGCCGATGTGAAGTTCGATCGCGAGCACCGCCGGGAGCGACCGATTCCCTCGGGCAGGGTAGGGGCGACGTTGGCTTGGATTGTCGGTCTGGGCCTGCTCGCTGCGGGCGGATTCCTGGCGGTGCAGACGGGCGGGGCCGGAGCGCTGTCCGTCGCCCTGCTCACCACCTGCATCCTCTTCTACGATTTTTACCACAAGCCCTGGAGCGGCGCGGTCTGGGTCATGGGCGCCTGCCGGACCCTGCTCGTGCTGATGGCGGCCAGTGCCCTCGCTAATCCCGCGGCGGAGAACGGCGGGCCGGCCGAGGTGGCGGTCATGAGCCATGCCCTCGGTCTTGGAGCCTACATCGTCGGCTTGACCTTGGTCGCGCGTGCCGAGAGCGCGCCGGGCGGGGTGGGCTGGTTGGCCCGCTTCTTCGCGCGCCTGCTGCTGCTGGCGCCGGTCCTGCTGCTGCTGGTGTCGGCGATTGGCCAGCCTTTTCGGTGGGTGCCGACGTTCGGTCTGGTGCTGCTGTTCCTGGTCTGGACCGAAGGTTGCCTGCGCCTGATCCGCCGCGGTGGTCCCGCCATCGGCCGGGCGGTTGGCTGGCTGCTGGCCGGCATTCCGCTGGTCGATGCCCTGGCGGTTGGCCAGGTCTCGCTGCCACTGGCTGCCGGTTTTGTTGTCCTCGCCCCGCTGCTGCGGCTCTGGCAGCGCTGGATCGCGGCGACCTGAGCTGCGCTAGAATTCTTCGCCGCAGGCGTTTCACCTTTTCCTTTGAACGCGACCAGCTTTGCGGGCAAAGAACCCACCCCCTGCATGTTGGAAAAGAAAATCCGGCTCGAGTACAGCCATCGCATCCTCTTCACCCGCTCCGTTTTCGCGGCAGACAATCCGTGCCTGCGTGATCTCCTGCTGCTGGGCGCGCCCAAGAAACTGCCGCGCGTGCTGATTTTTGCCGACGACCGGGTGCTGGCCGCCAACCCCGGTCTGATCGAGTCGATCCGCACCCATGCCCGCGCTCACGCCGACGTCTATGATCTTGCGGGGGACGTCATCGAGTTGCCTGGGGGCGAGCCCTGCAAAAACGACTTCACCCGCGTCGAGCAGTGTTGGGAGGCGATTCATGAGGCCGGGCTTGATCGTCACAGTTACGTCTTTGTCATCGGCGGTGGTGCCGTGCTCGACCTCGTTTGTTTTGCCGCGGCGACCGCCCATCGCGGCATCCGTCATGTGCGTCTGCCCACCACGACGCTCAGTCAGGGCGACGGCGGCGTTGGTGTCAAAAACGGCGTCAACTACTTCGGCAAGAAGAACTGGGTTGGCAGTTTCGCCGTGCCTTACGCGGTGGTGAACGACTTCGCCTTCCTTGAATCGCTGCCCACGCGCGAGCGCCGCAACGGCCTGATCGAGGCGATCAAGGTGTCGCTCATCCGCGACCGCGCCTTTTACGAGGAGATCGAGCGCTTGGCGCCGGCCCTTGCCCGGCTTGAGCAGCCGGCCCTGGAGCGGGTGGTCCAGCGCAGCGCCGAGCTGCATGTCGATCACATCGCCACCGGCGGCGATCCCTTTGAGTTGGGCAGTGCCCGGCCGCTCGACTTCGGCCACTGGGCCGCGCACAAGCTCGAGCAGATCACCC
The DNA here is from genome assembly GCA_044345215.1 of Prosthecobacter sp. Lineage (GTDB taxonomy): Bacteria > Verrucomicrobiota > Verrucomicrobiia > Verrucomicrobiales > Verrucomicrobiaceae > Prosthecobacter. Next base: position 9,825 of record JBIJBO010000082.1, read on the forward strand.
GTTTTGAAGTCAGTCATGGCGAGGCCGTGGCCATCGGCATGGCGGTGGATCTGGTTTACTCGGTGAAGAGCGGCCTGCTTGACCCCGCCACGTCGGCGCGGGTGCTGGCCCTGATCGAGAGCCTGGGCTTTCAGACCTTCCATCCAAGTCTGCTCGCCGAGGGCCTGCGAGGCGGACCGGTGATCCTCGATGGTTTGGAGGAATTCCGCGAGCATTTGGGTGGTGAATTGACCGTGACTCTGGTGCCGGAAATTGGCCGCAAGCTCGAGGTGCACGAGATGGATCCCGTCGTCATCCTGGCGGCCATGGAAGAGTTGAAGGCGCGCGCCGGTCGCGGCCTGCAGGTCCAGGGCTGAAGGATTTGCGAATTCGCGTTTGGCATCCGGCAGGTTTCTAGCTCCAGTGGCGGCTTTCCATGTCCGCCCCGTTCTCCTTCCGCCACCTTGGCCCCACCGCCGGAGAAACGGCGGCCATGCTGCAAAGTCTCGGCCTGGATTCGCTCGACGCCCTGATCGATCAGGTTGTGCCCGAAGCGATCCGCCTGCGCGAGGCGCTCCAGTTGCCAGCACCGCTCGATGAGGAGGCGGCCCTGGCCCGGTTGCGTGAACTCATGCGGCGCAACCAAGTCGTGCGCAGCTTCATTGGCCTGGGCTACCACGACACTTTCACGCCGCCGGTCATCCAGCGCAACCTGCTGGAGAATCCCGGCTGGTACACAGCCTACACGCCCTACCAGCCGGAAATCAGCCAGGGCCGGCTTGAGGCCCTGCTTAATTTCCAGACCCTCATCACCGACCTCACTGGGCTCGACGTGGCGAATGCCTCCCTGCTCGATGAAGGCACCGCCTGCGCCGAAGCCCTGACTCTCGCCGCCGCCCAGGTGCCCGGCGCCAGCCGGGTCGTGGTTTCCGACCGCTGTCATCCGCCCAGCCTCGCGGTCGTGCGCACCCGTCTGGAGCCCCTGGGCCTGCGCGTCGAGACGGCCGATCTGGCCACCTGGAAGCCCGATGGCCAAGCCGGCCTGGCGGCGGTGCTCGCCCAGTATCCCGACACCTTCGGACTAATCCACGACTTTGCCCCGCTGGCTGAGGCGGTGCACGCGGCCGGCGCGTTGTTTGTCGTCGCCGCCGATCTGCTCGCCCTCACCGTGCTGCGCCCGCCAGGGCAGTTCGGCGCCGACATTTGCGTCGGCAACAGCCAGCGCTTTGGTGTCCCGCTCGGCTTTGGTGGTCCGCATGCCGCCTTCATGGCGGTGAAGGACATCCTCAAGCGCCGCCTGCCGGGTCGCCTCATCGGCGTGTCGAAGGATGCCGACGGGCAGCCGGCCCGCCGGCTCTCGCTGCAGACGCGCGAGCAGCACATCCGTCGCGAGAAGGCGACCAGCAACATCTGCACCGCCCAGGTCCTGCTGGCGGTGATGGCGTCAATGTATGCCGTCTACCACGGTCCCGAGGGGCTGCGCGCCATTGCGCACCGCGTCCACGGCAGTGCCGTGCGCCTCGACGAGGCCCTGGCAGCCGCCGGCTTTGAGCGCGAGTCCGGAGAGTTCTTTGATACCCTGACTGTGCAGGTGCCAGATGCTGACGCCGTTGTGGCGGCCGGCTGGCGCGAGGGGGTCAACCTGCGCCGGGTTGATGCCGGCAGGGTCGGCATTGCCCTCGACGAGCGTGTGCGAGCCACTGATCTCGCCGCCATCTTGCGCGCCTTTGCAGCGGCTGTGCCCGCCGATCTGGCGCCGCTGCCGCCTGGGTTTACCGAACCGCACCGGCGCACCGGCGAGATCCTCACGCACCCGGTGTTCCATCGCTACCACTCCGAGACCGAGATGATGCGCTACCTGCGCCGTCTGCAGGACCGGGACATCGCGCTTGATCGCAGCATGATCCCGCTGGGTTCCTGCACGATGAAGCTGAATGCCGCTGCCGAGATGATGCCGCTCTCCTGGCCTGAGGTGAATGGCCTGCATCCCTTTGCTCCCGCTGACCAGAGTCGAGGATGGCAGGCGCTGTTTGCCGAACTCGAGGCCTGGCTGGCCGAATGCACGGGCTTTGCCGCCGCCTCCCTGCAGCCGAATGCCGGCTCGCAGGGCGAGTATGCCGGCCTGCTCGCCATCCTGCGCTACCACCAGAGCCGCGGCGAGGGTGGACGCGACGTCTGCCTGATTCCGACCAGCGCCCACGGCACCAATCCGGCCAGCGCAGTGATGTGCGGCTTCAAGGTCGTGGCCGTCGCCTGCGACGACCAGGGCAACATCGATGTCGCCGACCTGCGCGCTCGCCTCGAAGCGAACGCGGGCCGGGTGGCCGCGCTCATGGTCACCTATCCCTCGACCCACGGGGTGTTTGAGGAGGGCATCGTCGAAATCTGCGAGCTGGTGCACGCCCACGGTGGCCAGGTCTACATGGATGGTGCCAACATGAATGCCCAAGTCGGGCTGACCTCGCCCGGCCGCATCGGCGCCGATGTCTGCCATCTCAACCTGCACAAGACCTTCTGCATCCCACACGGCGGCGGCGGCCCCGGCGTCGGCCCGGTCTGCGTCGCCGCCCATCTGCAGCCCTTCCTGCCCGGGCACCCGTCCTGGAGCAAGCACAGCGAGGGCGCGGTCTGCTCAGCCCCCTGGGGCAGCGCAAGCATCTGCACGATTTCCTGGATGTATCTGGCCATGATGGGACCGGGCGTCGTCGAGGCCACCCGCCTGGCCATCCTCAATGCCAATTACGTGGCCCGCCGTCTGGCGCCCTGTTTCCCGACCCTCTACCGCGGTCGCGGCGGCTTTGTCGCCCATGAGTGCATCCTCGACTTCCGCGGCTTCCACAAGGTCACGGTCGAGGACGTCGCCAAGCGCCTCATGGACTTCGGCTATCACGCGCCGACGATGAGCTGGCCGGTCGGCGGCACGCTCATGATCGAGCCCACCGAGAGCGAGGGCAAAGCCGAGCTCGACCGCTTCTGCGAGGCGATGGAGCAGATCCACCGCGAGATCGTCGCGGTGGAAAGTGGCGCGGCGGATGCGGCCGACAATCCGCTCAAGCACGCCCCGCACACGTCGGCGCGCATCGCCCGCAGCGACTGGCCACACGCCTACAGCCGAGAACAGGCCGCCTTCCCGCTGCCCTGGGTGCGTGAGGCGAAGTATTGGCCGCCGGTCGCGCGGGTCGACAACGTCCATGGCGACCGCCACCTTGTTTGCACCTGCCCGAGCGTGGCAGAAGCGGCGGGCTAGGAGGTTCAATGACGAATGACGAATGACGAATGACGAATGACGAATGACGCGGGGCGATCTTCTGATCTGAAATCAAGAATTGCAATCCTCCGCACCATGCCTTGGTGGCATGAAATCCATCGCGAAACGCTATTTCCGGTAGCGTGCTAGAACGCTCACGCTCGTGTCTTCATGAATCCCGCCCAAATCGAAGACACGCTGAAACTGGTGCTGGTCAGCTGGATCAGCATCATTGCTGCCGCCTGGTTGATGGGGCGCTTGTGCAGGCGCATCGGTCAACCGCCCGCCGTGGGCGAGATTGCCGCCGGACTTCTGCTCGGGCCATCGTTCCTGGGATTGTTTGCGCCCGATTTGGTGACCACCCTGTTTCCGCCTGAGGTGAAGGGGCCGCTGGCCCTGCTCGCCAAGATTGGCCTGCTGCTCATGCTCTTTCAGGTGGGCATGGAGTTCGACTTCTCGCACCTGCGCCAGAAATCGCGGATGGTGGTGCTGTCCTCGCTCATGGGCATCGTCGGACCGCTCGCGGGCGGACTGGCGATCGCGCCATGGCTGCACCGAACCTTCGCGCCCGACCTGCCGGAATTCGGCTTCAAGCTCTTCGTCTGCATCGCCCTGGCCATTTCCGCCCTGCCGATCATGGGACGCATTCTGCTCGAGATGAAGCTCGAGCGCACCGCCCTCGGCGCCACGGCGATCAGTGCCGCCGCCATCGATGACGCGGTCGGCTGGATCTTCCTGGGGGTCGCCACCGCCCTCATCAAGCAGGGCGACAACTTTTCCTGGCTGCCCTTCCTGGGCCAGGTGGGGCTCATCGTGCTCTACTTTGCCGTGCTGATCAAAGGGGTGGGTCCCTTCCTCATTCGCGTCTGGCGCCGGCAGTGTGAGCGCCACGGCACCGACACCTTCACGCCGGGTTACCTGGCCCTGCTGCTCTGCGCGCTTTTCCTTTCGTCGCTGATCACCAACAAGCTCGGCATCTTCGCCATCTTCGGCGCATTTGCGCTCGGGGTGGCGCTGCACTCCGAGGCGGCGCTCGTAAAAGCCTGGCGCTCGCGTTTCGCCGATTTCGTCATCGTCGCTCTCGTTCCGATCTTTTTCACCAACACCGGCCTCAACACCCGGATTGGCTCCTTTGACAGTGCCACCGCCTGGATCGGCTGCGGTCTGGTCTGCCTGATCGCCATCCTGGGCAAGCTCGGCGGCTGCACCCTGGGCGCTCGCTGGGGTGGTGCAAGCTGGCACGAGAGTCTGTCGATCGGTGCCCTGATGAACACGCGGGCGCTTATGGGTCTCATCGCCATCAGCGTTGGCAAGGACCTCGGGTTGCTCAATGACCAGCTCTTCACCATGTTCATTCTCATGTGCCTCCTAACCACCGCCACCACCGGCCCCATGCTGCGCGCCTGGCTGCCGGCCGACCTGAAGAAGCTCGTGCCGCGGGACTGAGTCGGGTCCCCGGCGGCGCTGGACGAGTCTGGGCGCGAGTGATGCAGGCCCGCAGCTCAGGGGGATACTCGATTGGCAGAGGGTGTTTCGCCGGTGGCCGCCTGACTTGGCGGAAAGAGTTGGTTCCAGGCGCCGGCAAAGGCCGGGATCGCCGCGAGCGCCTGGCGTGCTGCCTGACGATTGGCGGGGTTGCTGAACAGCCATCCCTCGGTGAAGAGTGACAGGTTCCAGCTGCCCTTGAGCCAATTGACGGTTTCCGCACCGCTGTCCGGATCGACGGCCAGGACATCGGCGTGATTGAGGGGTGTCAGGATGCCGCGCGATTCAAGATTTTCCAGCATGGCGGCGGA
>JBIJBO010000012.1:0-44733 GCA_044345215.1 Prosthecobacter sp.
CCGCGCCAAGATCGAAAAACCCGGCTGGACCCCGCGCTGGAACACGAAGCCGGATCTCGATGTGACCGGCGCTCCCAACCATTGAACCTCAACTCTCCCTTCCATGAAGCGAATCATCCCTTTGAGTTTTGCAGCCCTTTTGACGAGTTCCGCCCTTGCTGCGCCAGAGCGTCCCAACATCCTCTTCATGCTCTCCGATGATCAGGCGTGGAGCGGGCTGTCCTGCCAGATGCATCCAGACATGCAGGACTCCAAAAGCAGCCTTGTGCAGACCCCAAACCTCGCGCGACTCGCGGAGCAGGGCATGAGATTCAGCGCGGCGTATGCCCCCGCGCCGGTGTGCTCGCCGACTCGCATCAGCCTGCAAACGGGACGCAATCCGGCGGCGCTGGGATGGACCAAGGCGGCCCCCGCTGAGCCGGGGCACCGTTTGATCGAAGGCGAAAATCGCAAAAGCATCCGCGATGACGAGATCACGATCGGGCAGATGCTGAAATCGGCGGGCTACGCGACCGCCCACTACGGCAAATGGCACCTGGCGGGAGGTGGACCCGCGGCCCACGGCTACGACGAGAGCGATGGCGACACAGGCAACCAGGACGCCGCGCCGCATCTGCCGCCAAACCCGGTGGACATTTTTGGCATGGGCACACGAGCCGTCGAGTTCATGAAGAAGAGCCAGGCGGCCAGGAAACCGTTCTTCATCCAGATGAGCTACAACGCGCTGCATTATCCCGAGAACGCCACTCCCGCCTTGGTGGAGAAGTATCGCAAACTGGCTGGCGGCAGAGACGACAAGGAAGTCGGTCGCGCGGCCATCGCGGAGGATCTCGACCGCGGGCTGGGTGAACTGCTGGCCAAACTGGATGCCATGGGCCTCTCCAAGAACACCATCGTGATCTACATGTCCGACAATGGCGGATCAAACCGCCGCACTCTGAATGGCGGCAAGGGCGATGTGTGGGAGGGCGGCATCCGCGTGCCGCTGATCATTCGCGGCCCCGGCATCGCGGCAGGCTCCTGGTGCCATCAACGCGTGGTCGGGTACGACTTTTTTCCGACCTTCTGCCGCTGGGCTGGCGTGAAGGCCCCGCTGCCGACGCAACTCGAAGGCGGTGACATCACCCATCTGCTCAGCGGTTCATCCGATCCCGTGAAACGATCCCGCGAGGCATTGGTCTTCCATTTCCCGCACTATCAAGGCGACTCCCCGCACTCGGCGATCCTCAGCGGCAACATGAAGCTCATTCACTTCTACGAAACCGGTGAAAACCGACTCTTCGACCTCCAGACCGACATTGGTGAAACCCAGGACCTCGCCGCATCAAAGCCGGAACTGGCCCAAAGTCTTGCCAGGAAACTCGCAGACCATCTCAACGAGGTCGGAGCCAAGATGCCGAAGCCGAACCCTAACTACGTTCCGGGCAAAGAACCGGCGAGGAAAGGCGGAGGAAAAGGCGGCAAAAAGGGAGGCAAAAAGCCATGAAGCCGCTCGCCGGGTCAATCGGTTTTGCCGCGCTCGCCTTGCTGCTGATCGCCGCCACACCTGACGAAAACAAGAAGGGCGCAGGCAAAGGCGGTGCAGGTCAGGGCGGGCAGGTCGAACCGGCGGTGGTGCCGCCGTATCTTTTCAATCTGTGGCTTTGCAGGCCGGGCGCGGAATCCGTGACGGTCAGCGTGCTGGCCTGGGATGATTTGGAGGCTTTCATCGAGTATGGCGATGGATTGAAGACGCCGGCGATCAAGCTGAAAACAGGCAAGCCGCAGAACCTCGTGCTGGACGGTCTGAAGCCCGACACGGCTTACAACTACCGCCTGACTTACCGACGCGCGGGTGGCGAGGCGGTGCAGGATGTGATGCGCAGCTTTCACACGCAGCGGAAGGCGGGATCGAGCTTCCGTTTTGTCATGCAGGCGGACTCGCATCTCGACAACAACACGGACGCGAGGGTTTACCAGCAATCGCTGGCGAACATGCTCGCGGACAAGCCGGACTTCATGATCGACCTTGGTGACACGACGATGGTGGACAAGTTTGGGCAGTTTTTCCGTCGCTCGGAGTCGCAATACAAGGCTCAGCGCTACTACCTGGGCCGCATCGCGCACAGCGTGCCCATTTTCATGGTGCTGGGGAATCACGATGGCGAGCGCGGCAGTGATCCGGACATGTCCGAATGGTCACTCGGCATGCGTCACACCTACTTTCCGAACCCGACGGATGGCAACGACAAGCACAGCCATTTCGCCTTTGAGTGGGGCAATGCGCTTGTCATCGGCCTCGATCCCTTTTGGTCCACGATGCGGCGCGGAGCCTCCGGTTGGGACATGACGCTCGGCGAGACACAGTATCGCTGGCTGGCCCAAACGCTTGCGAGCAGCAAGGCGGCGATGCGTTTTGTGTTCATCCATCACCTCGTCGGCGGTCTGGGCCGCGATGTGCGCGGTGGAGCCAAACCCGCGGCTCACATGGAGTGGGGCGGGAAAAACGCGGACGGCAGCGAGGGCTTCCAAAAAAACCGTCCGGGCTGGGAAATGCCGGTGCATCAACTCTTCGTCAAACATGGCGTGAACGTCGTCTTCCACGGCCACGATCATCTGTTCGTCAAAGAAGAGCTCGACGGAATCATCTACCAGGAAGTGCCTCAGCCCGGCCATCCCAGTGGTGGCACACGCAGCGCCGAGGAATACGGCTACGGCGGCGTCATCCTCGGCAGCAGCGGCCATGTGCGCGTCACGGTGGAGTCAAATGAGGCGAAAGTGGACTACGTGCGCAGCATCGTTCCCGGCGTGACGCGTGCTGATCTCGAAAACGGCGCGGTGGAGCACAGCTACACCGTGCGCGCACGCCCCTGACAGAACACGACCGCCGGCAGACCGGGCAGAACGCCGATTCCATTTTGACTGTATACTGTTTTTGATCAGTATACCAAACGTGGCCAACCCAGACAATCCCAGCCTTTCCGAGCACGCCTCCGAGGTCCTGCGCCGGCGCATCATCGACGGCAGCATGAAGCCGGGAGCGCGACTCGCGGAATCGGCCGTGGCTCTGGATCTGGGCGTTAGCCGGGTGCCGGTGCGCGAGGCCTTGTTTGCCCTTGAGCGCGAGGGCCTGATCGAATTCAGCCGCACCGGCCGCGCCTATGTCAAGCGGCTGACCGCCCGGGATTTCGAGGAACTCTACCAGCTGCGCCTTCTGGTCGAACCCGCTGCGGCCAGGGCCGCTGCCAACGTGCAGGGAGCCGCGCTCAAGGCTCTGGAAGAGAACATCGAAGCCACCCGCCGCGCGCGCAGCCTGCGTGACATCACGCGCCTCGACCTCGATTTCCACGATGGGATTCTTGCCGCCGCCGGCCACACCCGGCTGCTGAAACTCTGGCGCTCCATGCGCCAGGAACTGGAGCTCTGGCTGGGTCGCCTGCACGACCGGCACCAGCGCCAGACCCGCCAGACGCTGCGCGAAACTGTGGCTGCTCACGAGGTGCTGCTTGCCGGGCTGCGCACGCAGTCGCCCGCGACCTGTGAACGCCTCATGCGCGAGCACATCCAGGGCTGGCGCGAGTGGCTGCCCGACCTGCCGGAAGAGAATTGAAGCCCCAAAAACTGCCCCTCATGCCCCCCTTCCCCAAGGCCCAGCCTGCCGGGCGAACGACTGCGATGGCGCCCAGCCGGACCCGGCTCTGGTTGGCGCTCTCGATCCTGCTCGGCACCCTCACCACGCTGGCCGCCGGGCCGCACGAGCTGCTGCAGAAGCACTGCCTCAACTGTCATTCGACCGAAAAGCAGGAGGGGGACCTCGATCTCGAGGCCTCGGACTTTCACAAGGAGCCGCACGTCTGGGAGAACGTGCTCGAGCAGATCGCGATGGGCGAGATGCCGCCGAAGAAGGAGAAGCAGCTGAGTGCGGAGGAGAAAACGCAACTGGTCGGCTGGGTGCGCGGCACTTTGGATGAGATCGCGCTGGCCAATGCGGGAGATCCGGGACCGGTGGTGCTGCGGCGGCTGTCGAACATGGAGTACACTTACACCGTGCGCGACATGACCGGTGTGGAGTCGCTGGATCCGGCGAAGGAATTTCCGGTGGATGGCGCGGCCGGGGAAGGTTTCACCAATGCCGGCGCGGCGCTGGTGATGTCGCCCGCCCTGCTCACCAAGTACCTCGATGCGGCCAAAGAGATTGCCGCGCATGCAGTTTTCACGCCCCACGGCATGCTCTGGTCGGCGAGCACCTCGCCCCAGGATTGGACCGATGAGACCCTGGCGCGCATCCGCGGCATCTACGCCCGGCACACGACCACGGGTGAAGGCTCCCAAACCGTCGCGCAGGGCATCCAGCTCGACACCGGCACCGGCAGCGGGCTTTTGCCGCTCGCGCGTTATCTCGACGCCCTGCAGGGTCGCGGCAGCGCGGATGGCCTGAGCCCGAAATACCTCCACCTTCTGCACGCGGCACTCACCAACTCCGAGGCCTCCGCGCTGCTCGATCCACTGCGGGCGAAGTTCCGCGAGAAGAAGCTGACCGCGGCCGACATCGAACCCTGGCAGCAGGTTTTGTGGCGTTTTGCCAATGTGGGCCACATCGGCAAACAAAACGGCCCAAAAGCCTGGCAGGAACCGGTGACGCCGTTGGTACAAAAACACGAGATGCGGGTGAAACTGGCTTCCTCGAGCGATGTGACGCTCTATTTGACCACCACCGATGCGGGTGATGGCGTCAACGGCGATGAGGTGATCTGGGAGAACCCGCGCCTCGTTGCCGCCGGCAGGCCCGACCTGCCCATCAGCGACCTGCCCGCGCTGGTGAAGCATCTCGAAGCCCAGCGCGCACGCATGATCGCGAACACCGAGCAATGCCTCAACGCCATCGCGAACGGCAAAGGCGATGCCGATCCGACTTTGATGACCGCATGGCGCGAATGCCTCGGCTTTGGCACCACCAAGCTCGAGCCGCTGCTGACAAACAGGATGCAAGGAACGCCGGACTACAACTTCATCCAAGGCTGGCAGGCCGAGCAGGCGCTCAGCGTCCTGGCGAATTCCTCGGATGCCAGCGTGCGTACCCCCGGGGTGATGAAGGCGCACAGCGTCGCCACGCATCCCTCGCCGACGCGAGCATCCGTCATTGCGTGGCGCAGTCCGGTCGCAGGCTTGTTGCGCATTCAGGGCGATGTGGTCGACGCGCATCCCGAGTGCGGCAATGGCATCACGTGGACTCTTGAAGTGCGGCGCGGTCACACGAGCGAGGTTCTCGCCAGCGGCTTGTCGAAAGGCGCGACCGTGCTGCCGATGGGTCCGTTTGACAACGTGCGCCTCGAAGATGGCCAGGTCGTCGCACTGGTGATCGGACCGCGGGAGGGCAATCACGCCTGCGACCTCACGGCGGTGAATCTCACGCTCAGCGATGGCAAAACGACCTGGGACCTCGCAAAAGATGTGTCGCCGAACATCCTTGCGGGCAATCCGAACGGCCCATGGCACTTCCTCAGCCAGTCGGCGGTCCTCGAGGCCGCGCCCGATCTGCCCGCGGTGATCGCCGAGTGGCGGAAGAAGCCTTCGCGTGAGCTCGCGGTGAAGGTGCGGCAGTTTTTGGAGAAAGACTTCCCGCTTGCGTCACCGCTGCTGCGGCCGTTTTTGAGTGATCGGACGACTCAGACCGATCCGACCCATCTCAAAGCCCACGCCCCATCGGTGCTTGAGGTGAAGATCCCCGCCGCTCTCGCCAACGGCGCCGATTTTGTCGTCACCGGCAGACTGGCTTCGAGAACCTCCGGCAGCGTGCAGATGCAGGTGTTGACCGAGAAACCTGACGCCTCCACAAATCTCGTGGCCGGCAAGTCCGAGTCCGCACTGAAGAGCGGCCGCTGGAGCGACAACAACCTCGTCACGCAGCACAGCGCTCCCATCATCGTGAATGAGGGCAGCGCGTCCCGCGGACGCTTTGAGGCCGCCATGGACGAGTTTCGCGCACTTTTCCCCATCGCGCTGTGCTACACGCGCATCGTGCCGGTGGATGAGGTGGTCACGCTGACGCTGTTCCATCGGGAGGACGAAGCCTTGCGGCGTTTGATGCTCTCCGAAGCCGAAACTGCGGAGTTGAACCGCGCGTGGGACGAACTGCGCTTCATCAGCGAATGGCCGCTGAAGCAGGTGGATGTCTTTGAGCAGCTTTTCCAGTTCGCCACCCAGGACGCCAAACCCAGCGCCTTCGAGCCGATGCGTGAGCCCATCCAGAACGCGGCGGCGGACTTCAAGGCGCAACAGAAGGCCGCCATCGAGCCCCAAAAGGCGGCGGTGCTGGCCTTTGCCGAAAAAGCCTGGCGCCGACCGCTCAACGTACGGGAGATCGCCGACCTGCGCCGCTTCGAGCCGCGCCTGATGCTCGTGCGCGTGCTCACGTCGCCCGCCTTCCTGTATCGCGGCGAGAACGCCCCCGCCCGCACCGGTTCCGTGAATTCCCGCGAACTTGCCACGAGGCTCAGCTATTTTCTTGGATCCACCGCCCCGGATGACGAACTGCGCGTCGCCAACCTGCTCGATCCCGAGGTTCTCACCGCCCAAACCCGTCGGCTCCTGGGGAGCGACAAGGTACGCCGCCTGGCCCTCGAGTTCGGCTGCCAATACCTGCACGTCCGCGATGTCGCCACCCTGGAGGAAAAGAGCGAGCGCCACTTCCCGACCTTCCTCGACCTGCGCGACGACATGCAGGAGGAGGTCACGCGCTTCTTCACCGATCTGATTCAGAACAACCGGAGCGTGCTGAGCCTGCTGGAGGCGGACCACACGTTTGTGAATGCCGACCTCGCCCGCCACTACGGCCTGGAGCCGGCACCGGCGGACTGGCAGCGGGTCGAGGGCCTGCGCCGGCACGGCCGCGGTGGCGTGCTTGGCTTTGCCGCCACCCTGGCCAAGCAGGCCGGCGCCTCACGCAACAGCGCGATCCTGCGCGGCACCTGGCTCAGCGAGGTCATCCTCGGCGAAAAACTGCCGCCCCCGCCCAAGGACGTGCCCGACCTGCCGGAGGAGGCCCCGGCGGATTTGACTGAGCGCCAACTCATCGAGCGGCACAGCCGGGATGAAAACTGCATCGGCTGCCACAAGCGCATCGACCCGTTTGGGTTCGCCCTGGAAGGCTTCGACGCCATCGGCCGCGCCCGCCCGGCCGACACCCGCACGGTCCTGCCGGACGGCACCGCCGTCGATGGTCTCGCCGAGCTGCGCTCCTACCTGCTGCGCCAGCGTCGCATCGATTTCACCCGCCAGTTCTGCCGCAAACTGCTCGGCTACGCCCTCGGCCGCAGCGTCCGGCTCTCCGACAAGCCGCTCATCGAGCAAATGCTGCAGAGCGACCTGCGCTTCGGCACACTTGTCGAACAGATCGTCCACAGCCGCCAGTTCCGCTCCATCCGGGGGCAGGATTCCTCCACTCAACCCTGATTCAAGATCATGCACAGCCACCGATTCAATCGTCGAACCTTCCTGCGCGGAGCAGGCATCACCATGGCGCTGCCCTGGATGGAATCCGTCCGGGTCTGGGGCGATGACACGCCGAAGAACCGGCCCGCCAGCGAAGCCCCCGTGCGCCTGTGCGTCACCTTCTCCGGCAACGGCTTTCAGTCAAAGGAGTGGTGGGCGAAGGGGGAGGGCAAGTCAATGGAGCTCGGCCGCGTCCTGGAACCGCTGAAGGACTTCCGCGAGCGCCTGCTCTTTGTGCGCGGCCTGTATCACGAGGAGGCGCGCAAGGGCAACATCCACTCCTCCCAGACGGGCAACATGCTTTCCGGCGCGCCGATCGCCAGCGGGGGCGAGATTCGCTCGGGCACCAGCTTCGACCAGTGGCTGGCGCAGACCTACGGCCGCTCCACCAAGGTGCCCAGCCTCGTCCTGGCCTGCGAGAAGTCGAACCCGTCGGTGCACAAGAATTACTCGATGCTGTACAGCTCGCACATCTCGTGGTCGTCACCGACAACGCCGACGCCGCTCGAGCTGTACCCCGCCCTGGCCTTTGACCGCCTGTTCAAGGACGAGGCCACGCCGGCGGACCGGAGCGTTTTGGATGCCGTGCTCGACGACGCGCAGGATTTGCGCCGCAGGATCAGCTCCAGCGACCAGGCCAAGCTCGACGAGTATCTCGACAGCGTGCGCGAGGTTGAGAAGCGCATCGAGCATGCCGGTCAGCGCGGCGAACTGCAGGGCTGGCGGCCGACGCTGGACAAGCCCAACCTGCCGCGTCCCGCCGATGGCCTTCCGCAGGACATCGCCGAGCACATGAAGCTCATGTGCGACATCCTCGTGCTCGGCTTCCAGACCGACACGACGCGCATCGCCACGCTGAAGCTCAACAACGACCACAGCGCCCTGCGTTTCCCCAGCCTGCCCAGTGTGCAGCAACCCGGCCATGGCATCGACTACATGATCCATCACCTGCTCAGCCACAGCGACGGCGAGGATTACCTGCGGGTGAACCAGCTCTTCATGGAACAGGTGGCCTACCTCGCGCGCAAGCTCGACAGCATTCGCGAAGGCGAGCGCACCCTGCTCGACAACACCATGCTCATGCACTGCTCGAGCATGATGGTCGGCGCCAAGCACAACAATGATGAACTGCCCGTCGTCGTCCTGGGCAGAGCCGGGGGCCGACTGAAGGGCGGCCGCGTGTTCGACTACCGGGACAAGCCCGACCGCCAGCTCTGCCGCCTGTTCCTGACGATGATGGACAAGATGGACGTGCGGCCCGGGCGCTTTGGCGATGCCTCAGCGCCGCTGGACGAGGTTTGATGGCGTCACTGCCGCACTGTCTCCAGAAGCCGGTGGATCACCTTTTCCACGGTCACGCCTTCGGCCTCGGCGCGGTAGTTGACCAGAACGCGGTGGCGCAGGACGGGCAGGGCGAGGGCGCGGATGTCGTCGAAGCCAACATGGGCTCGTTTCTGGAGCAGGGCGCGGGTTTTGGCCCCGAGGACAAGATTCTGGCTGGCCCGGGTGCCGGCACCCCAGCTGACCCACTCATTGACGAAGTCCGGCGTGCCGGGCCGGTGCGGGCGCGAGGCGGCAGCGAGGCGGACCGCGTAGCGGGCAACATCCTCGGCGACCGGCACCTGCTTCACCACCCGCTGCAAGGCCTGCAGCTGCGCGCCGGTGAACAGCGGCTGCACCGGCTCGCCCTTCGCGCCGGTGGTGCGGGTGACGACGGCGACCTCCTCATCCTCGCTGAGGTAATCGATGACGATGTTGAGCATGAAGCGGTCCAGCTGGGCCTCGGGCAGCGGATAGGTGCCCTCCATCTCAATCGGGTTCTGAGTGGCAAGCACGAAGAAGGGCTCGGGCAGCGGCAGGGTGCGGCCGGCGACGCTGACCTGGTGTTCCTGCATCGCCTCGAGCAGGGCGGCCTGGGTCTTCGGCGGCGTGCGGTTGATTTCATCGGCCAGGATCATGTTGGCGAAGACCGGGCCCTTCTTGAACACCAGCTGGCGACCGCTGGCGGTGTCCTCGAGGATCTCCGTGCCGGTGATGTCCGAGGGCATCAGGTCGGGCGTGAACTGGATGCGGTGGAAGCCGAGGTGGAAGACGTCGGCAACCGTCTTCACCAGCAGGGTCTTCGCCAGGCCGGGTGCGCCGGTGAGCAGGCAGTGACCACCGGCGAGCAGCGTGATGAGGATTTGCTCGACCGCTTCGTTCTGGCCGACAATGACCTTGCCGACCTCGCGGAACAGGCGGTCGCGGACGCCTCGCAGCAGCTCGGCAACCTCGGTTTCGGTGGGGGCATCAGCGGCGGACTCGGAGGACATGCCTATCAAACAGCAGCTGGCGGGCCGAGTTATCAGTCGCGATGCTTCTTGTCAGCCTCGACAAACCCCGCCAAGATTGGCTCGGCATGAGACGATCGAAACTTCGGCAGAAACTCGACGCGGGCGGCGTGGCCCGGGTCTGCGCCTTGGGCGCCAACCTGCCCTACTACCCTGCCTTCGCCGCCGCCGCCGGCTACGACGCGGTGTGGGTCGACGGTGAGCACCGGCCCTGGAACCCGCGGGAAATCGCCGACTTTGCGGCGCGTCACCACCTGGCCGACATTGACCTGCTGTTCCGGCCGCCGACCACGGAGAAGACCGGGCTGTCGCGCCTGCTTGAGGATGGTGTCACCGCACTGATGATCCCGCAGGTCAACACCGCCGCCGAGGCGGCGCGCCTGGCGCAGGCGGTGAAGTTTCCGCCGTTCGGCGAGCGCGGCGTCGACGGCTCCGGCCCGGACGGCGGCTTCTGGCTGGAACGCACGCCCGACTACCCGGCGCAGCGCAACCGCGAGACCCTGCTGATCGTGCAGATCGAGACCCCGGCCGCGATCCCCGAACTCGGCGCCATCGCCGCCGTCCCGGGCGTCGATGCGCTGCTGTTTGGGCCGGGCGACTTTTCCCTGCGTGCCGGTGGCGAGGCCAGCATCCGCAACCCGGCCGTGCGCAGGGCGGTGGAAACCATGGCCGCGGCTTGCCAGGCCGCCGGCAAACCCTGGGGCTTTCCGGTCGGCAACCTCGAGGATGCCAAAACCGTCATCGATCTCGGCTGCCGGATCCTGGCGATGGGCAACGAATTCTGGGCGATTCACGACCACCTGAAGCAGTGCGGGCGTCAACTCGATGAACTCCTCGGCTGACCCTCCCCTGCCCTACACCGACACCAAGCCGGTGGGAGCCGCGGATTTTTACGCGGCCATCAACGCCACCTTCCGCTTCATCCTGCAGCGGACCGGCCTTGAGGGCCTTCGCCGCTACTGGACCGAACTCGGTCGCGGCTACTACGCGCCGGTGAGCGAACGCTGGCGTGCCGGCGGCCTGCCCGCCGTGGCGGCACACTGGCGCGCCTTCTTTGCCGCCGAGCCCGCGGCGAAGGTGGCGGTGGAGAACCTGCCGGATGAAGTCGTCGTGCGCGTCCAGACGTGCCCGGCGATCGCCTACCTGCGCGCCCACAGCCGCGTCATTACCCCCTGCTTCTGCCAGCACTGTCACTACATCAGCGCAGCCATCGGCGAAGCCGCCGGCATTGAGGTGCGGGTTGCCGGCGGCGCCGGCGAATGCGAGCAACGCTTCGCCAAGGCGGGGCATTTTCCCGAGCCCCAGGATCCCCAAGCCATAAGCAGGGTCGAACCCGCATGAGCCGCATCACCCGTCATTTCTGGGGCTGGGAGGCGCCGGTGCTGGACAAGGCGCTGGAGTTCCTGGCCGATCGTCGACCCGCCGCCAACGGCGCGCCGAACCTGGCCGACACCCTGCTCATCGTGCCCACCGCCGAGGCCGGCCGGCGGCTGCGCGAGGGCCTGGCCCGCAGCTGGGCGGCCACCGGGCTGCTGTCGCCGATCGTCTGGACAGCGGAACAGGCGCTGCTGCCGCCGGCGGCGCGTCAAGACGTGGCAAGCCCGCTGCAATCCCAGCTTGCCTGGCAACAGGCCCTGCAAACACTGCCTCCCGCCCGACTGCCCGCGCTGTTTCCGCAACCGCCCGAGGACAACGGCTGGGCCTGGCAGACCGAGACGGCGCGCCTGCTGATGGAACTGCAGGCCCTGCTCGGGGCGGGTGGCCTGGGTTTTGCCGAGGTCGAGGTCGCACACGACGCCGCGCGCTGGCGCGACCTCACCACGCTGGCGGCCGCCCAGGCGACGGTTCTCGCAGGGCTGGGGCTGGAGGACGCCCAGGCGGCCAAGCGCCGCGTCGCCGCCGCCCCAGCCCTGCCGGAAGGCGTGAAGCGGGTGTTCATCCTGGCCGCCCCCGATCTGCCACCCCTGTTCGACACCTGGGCGGCCGCCTGCGCCGCCCGCGGCGTGAGCGTGGAAGTCGCCGTGCATGCGCCCGCCGGGCGCGCCGAGGCCTTCGATGCCCTGGGCCGTCCGCGCGTCGAGGCCTGGGGCGAGGACGCCCCGGTGATTCTGTCGTTCGGCGACGAGGCCCTGCGGTTGTGCCACGATGCGACCGCCCAGGCGAACCAGGCCATCGCCGAACTTCGCGCCCTGGGGCCCTCCGGGCGCGTGGCGGTCGGCGTCGCCGATCCCGAAGTCGAGGCCGTGCTGGCGGAAAAACTGGCGCTGGAAGGCGTGGCCGTTTTTGAACCCGGCGGTTTGGCCGCGCTGCAGACCGGCCTGTGGCACCTGCTCAGCGAGTGGCGCGGACTGCTCGCCACGGGTTCCTGGCGCAGTTTCGCCCGCCTGCTGCGCGTGCCGGAAATGCGCGCCGCGCTCACCGGCACCCAGGCCAACGGGTGCGACCTGCTGACGGCGGCCGATGCCTTCGCCGCCGAGCATCTGCCGGTGACCCTGGAACACGCGCGCGACCTGCTGGGCGGCGCGGAGCCAGGCACGCTTGGCACCGCGCTGGCGACCGCTCAGACCCTTTTGACCGAATGGCGGCAACGGCCTTTTGCCGAGGCGGCGCGCGCCTTTCTGCTGCGGCTCTATGGCACGCGCGAATTTCGCCCTGACGCACCCGAGGACCACCTTGTCGCCGCACCGGCCGAGGCTTGGCTGGCCTGCTGCGAGGAGCTCGGAGCCGAGACGGCCCGCTTTGGGCTGAAGCTGTCGCCCGAGGAAGCGCTCGGTCTCTCGCTCGAAGCCCTGGCGCACACCCCTCTGGCCGAACCGCGTGGCGAGGTCGATCTGGTCCTGCAAGGCTGGCTGGAGCTGCTCTGGGAAGCCTCACCCGGTCTGGTGATCGCCGGCCTCAACGAGGAGCAGGTTCCGGGCATACTGCTCGCCCACCCCTTTCTGCCCGACAGCCTGCGCCAACGCCTCGGCCTGCCTTGCCAGGCTCGCCGTTTCGCCCGCGATGCCTACTTGCTCGGTGCCTTGGCCGCCGCACGTGCCTCGCATGGCGGCCTGCGCCTGCTCTGCGGCCAGTGGAGCGAGCGCGGCGACGCCCTGCGGCCCTCGCGCCTGCTGTTTCTGTGCAGCGACGCCGACCTGCCGGCGCGGGTGGCGCGCCTGTTCCCGGAAGATGCCGAATCCGCGCCCGCCCAGCCGGAACCGCCGCGCAGCCTCGCGTGGAAACTGCGCCCCCGTCTCGCCCCGCCGGCCGTTGACACCCTGTCGCCCTCGCGCCTGCGTTCCTACCTCGGATGCCCGTTCCGCCACTACCTCGCCAAAGAGCTGCACCTCGAGGGCACGGTCGATCCCGACCTCCGGGAAATGGACGCCCTGGCCTTCGGCAACCTTGCCCACCACGCCCTGCAGCAGCTCGCCCTGGCCGCCGACCTTCGCGACTGCACCGAGCCCAACCGCCTGGCCGATTTCCTGGTCCACGCAGCCCTATTGGAGGCGGACCGACTCTACGGTCGCCGTCCCGCGCCGCTCGTGACCCTGCAGCTTGAGGGCCTCAAGCAGCGGCTGCGCCATGCCGCGCAGGCCGAGGCCGCAGAGCGTGCCGCAGGCTGGCGAATCCTGCATGCCGAATGGTCCCCCGCAATCGCGTTGCCCATCGAAGGAGCGCAAGTGCAACTCAAGATCGACCGCATCGACCGCCATGACGCCTCGGGACGGATCCGCGTGCTCGACTACAAGACGTCCGACAAAGCCACGTCACCGCTGGAGGCCCATGCCCCGAAGGCACCGCGCGCCCTAGACGAAAACCAGACCTGGCGCGAATTCGTCGCTCCCGACGGCGTGCGCCGCCGCTGGGTCGACCTGCAATTGCCGCTCTATGCCGCGGCCCTGGGACTGAATGGGCTGGAACCGCAGGAGGCGGGGTATTTTGTCCTGCCGAAGAGCGTGCAGGACACGCGTGTCCTGGTCTGGGAGGACTTCGGCAAGGCATGGATCGACCCGTCGCTGGCATGCGCCGCCGCCGCGGTGCAGCGGATGCGGGCGGGCCTTTTCTGGCCGCCTTCGACCGGCAGCCACGACTGCGGCTTCGACGACCTCTTCTTGGGGGACCCCGATGCAACCGTCGAGTGGATCCAGGACTGAGCGGGCTCAGGAGCCGTTGCGCGCCTTTTTCAGCGTGTGGATCGAGAGCAGGCCAACGCCGCTCATGGCGAGCACCCCGAGCAGATGAACAACCACGAGCAGGCTGTTGGCCTGCTCCAGCCCAGCAAAACCGCGCCCGGCCCAGACGGCGAGCAGGCCGAGCACGGTCAGACCGCAGGCGGCGAGCACGCCGAGCAGCATGAAGAAGAGCGTGCCCTCATTGAGATGGATGAGCCGGCGGGTGAGCGGCAGAGGCGAATCGCCGGCGCGCAGATGCAGGCTGCAGCCGAAGATGTAGGTCTGCGTGCCGACGATGCCGGCGAGCAGCAGCAGGGCCTGACTGTGCAGGTCGAAGATGTGAAAAGGTCCCACGGCAACCGGGCCGGTGAAGGCGGCGAGGATCTGCAGCAGGGTGGCGGGCAGCAGGACGAGCAGGCCGAGCCATTCGAACAAGGCGGGCTTTTCCGAGAGTATGAAAAGCAGGTGGCGCATGCCGTCGCGCCAAGTGCGCAGGTGGGCGACACGGTCGGGCGGACCGCAGCGCAGGCCGGAGGGAATCTCGACGGTGCGGGTGCCCGCCTTGAGCGCCTTGATGAGCAGCTCGGAGGCAAACTCCATGCCGTCGGAACGGACACCCCACTCGAGATACTCCTCCTTCCGGACACAGCGGAAACCCGAATTGCAATCGGTCAGGCGCCCCTGGAAGAGCACGTTGATGAGCCAGGTCAGCACCGGCGTGCCGAGGTGGCGGTGCAGCGGCGGCATCGCTCCGGGCTCGATCTCGCCGATCATGCGCGAGGCGATGGCCATGCCGGCGTCTTGCTCGAGCGCGGCCGCGTAAAGCGGCGCGGCATGCTCATACATGTAGGTGCTGTCGGAATCGGCAAACATCGCGTAGCGGCCCCGGGCGGCCTCGATGCCGCCTTTCAACGCGGCGCCATAGCCGCGCGCCGACACCGGCACGACCCGGCAGCCGGCGGCACTGGCGATCTCGCGTGAGCGGTCGGTGCTGCCGTTGTCAGCCACGACAATCTCGTAAGCGACACCTGACGGGTCGAGCGCGGCCTTCACCCGCTCGATGCACAGGCCGAGCGTCTTTTCCTCGTTGAGGCACGGGAAGACAAAGGTCAGGTCAGGAGCATCGGGCATGATCGGTAGAAGGACGGCCTAGCTGTGGGCGGGCTTTCTGGCAAGCACGAGGTACTGGCCACCAAGCGGCAGCTTGCACAAAAGGGGCTCGAGTGGCCGCAAAAAAGCCAGCGCCCCGGGAAAAACAAACAGGGAGTCGCCGAGCAAGATCTCGAATCCGGCACGTCGAAGCAGGGCGCACGCCTGGTGGGGGAAGAGCATTTGCGCGTCGCGGTCAAACGGCACGCGACTCATCATGAAGTGCACCCCGGGATGCCACCGGTTGTTTTCGAAGAAAGCGAACAAGCCGCCCGCTGTCAGTGCGCGCCAGACCTGGGCCAAAGCGGCGTCACGCTGATCCGGCGGAATGTGGTGGAAGACACCGTTGGTGAAGGCCAGGTCGAAGGCCGCCGCCGGCACGTCCCCGGCCAAGGCGGTGAAGGCCGCGTCCGGATATGCCACCGCCGCCTCCCGCACGGATTCAGCGGAGGGATCGTAGCCGAAGTAGCGCTCCACCCCGAGCCCATCGCGCAGACAGGGGCAGGCCGTGCCGGTGCCGCAGCCGAAGTCGAGCACCGCCCGGGCCTCGTGCCCCTGCTCGGCGAGCCGGCGGCGCAGCCAGCGGACGCGGCCCTCGGCAAAAAACTCCTTGGACTCGCCGCTGAATTTGAGGCCCCGGTTGAGCGCCTCGTCGTAGCCGCCGGCAAACGCGTCGAACTCCGCACGATCGGCGGGTGGCTCGGAAGGGGACGGGGCAGCCATGGCAGTCAATCCGCCCGGCCGCCGGGCTGTGCAAGCGCCGTGTTGAGGGCGGCCTCGTAGGTCGCGGCGACGTTGGGCCAGGCGCGGGCCATTCCAAGGTCAGCGAGGCGTGCGCGTTCGGCCGACTGCTCCAGGCGCGCCAGCACGGCGGCACTCCAGGCCATCAGATCACCGGGCGGGGTCAAATCGCCCTTCCAAGGGGCATCGACCACTTCATGAATGCCGCCCACGCGGGTGGCCACCACCGGCAGACCACAGGCCTGGGCCTCGAGCACGACGTTCGGAAGCCCCTCGTTGCGGCTCGTCATGACCAGCACGTCCGAGGCACGCATCCAGTCGGCCACGACGGTCGCATCGAGCGGACCCAGAAAGCGCACACGCTCCGTCAGTCCGAGAGCCGCGACCTGCGCCTCCAGCGTCGGCCGCAGCGGTCCACGCCCGGCGAGGGCGAGCCGCGCCTCTGGGCAGGCGGCGGCGATCCGGGCAAAGCCGCGCAGCAGGAAATCGGGATCTTTGACGGGCAACAGGTTGCCGACAAACAGCAGCCAGCGTTCCGCGGTCGCGAGACCGAGTCGCTGACGCGCCGCGGCCACGTCACCGCCATGGAACACGCCGGTGTCGACGCCGTTGTGGATGGGGCGCAGGCGGCTGCCTTCCACGCCCGCGGCAGCGAGCAGATGGGCGAGGCTTGCGCTGCGCGTGATGACCGCGCCGGCGCGGGTGCAGGCTGTCAGGATGGCGGCACGGCGCAGGCGACTGCGCAGGTAGACATGGACGTCGCTGCCCTGGGCGATCAGAGCCAGCGGGCCTGGGCCGGTCTCCTGCGCCACGGCCCAGCCGTCGGGGAAAAGCCAGCTCGCCAGCACCAGATCCCAGGGCTGTTCGCGGCGCAGGCGCGCGAGTGCAGGACGCAGGGCCGCCGCCATCAGGCGGTGATTGAACAGGCCGCCGAGTTTGGGCACGTAGGGCACCGGCAAAAACTCGGGGCGCAGAGGCAAATCGAGCTCGCGGGGTGCAAAGGCGCGCCGGCGCAGGACAGGCCGAGGCGCGAGCACGCGAATCTCATGGCCGCGCGCGTGCAGGTGATGCAGCACGGTGGCGTTGTCGAGCCCGCGATAGGGTTCGCCGGTGTCGGGAAAGAGGTTGGAGACGAACAGCAGCTTCATGGCTTGGCGGCCTCACGTCGGAACAGGCGCAACCGTCCGGATTCCCCAAGGTCGGGGCGGATGATGGTTTCTTCCTCCACCAACCTCCAGCCGGAGTTGGGGGCGACCAGCGCTTCCGAGAGCAGGGCCTGGTGCGCCTGCCGTCGCGCCGGCGGCGGACTGTCATCGATCAGGATCCAGTCGATGCCGCGCTCCTCGAGGTGGGCACGCAGGGCGGCGACCTCCGTGAAGGTGGGGCGGTAGCCGCGGCCCAGCCAGTCGCTCGAGCCCAGTTCCTTGCTGGCGCGCAGCACCTGCAGGCGCCCGCCGACGCGGGCTGGACCGTCGAGGGCAAAAGCGGCGGCGGCGATCACGGCGCCCTCGCCACGGGCATCGGAGGCGACCAGCCAGCGACTCGGGGTGTCGCCGGCCGACTCGGCGAGCGCGCGGGCAGCGGCAGCCCCATACCCCGAAACGGTTTTGTGCGGTCGCCCACCCACCTGGAGCAGAGTGACGGCCAGCAGGACCCACGGCAGCGAGCCCGTCACAATGGCAGGCGCGGGCAGGCGCCCGAGCGAGTGCACGGCAAGCAAGGCCAGCGGCACCAGCAGCGGCACCAGGTAGCGGCTGGAGACACCGGCCGGCACCAGCAGCATGACGGCAACGCCACCGATGAGCCAGGCGAGCAGCACCGACTCAAAGTCGCCCAGCCGGCCGGCGCGACAGCCGCTCAGGGTCAAGCGCAGCAACGCCCAGGCCGCGACAGCCAGCAAAGGCCAGCCGAGCACATGGGCGAGCAGGCGCGCGTATTCGACGGCCGCGCGCTGAAAGAATTCCGGCACTGACTGCGCCACCATGCCCTCGCCAGTGATGCCGGCGGAATAAAGCATCCAGGGCGCGGCGAGCAAGGCAACCGGCAGCGCGGCGAGCCACCAGGCCGGCTCCTTAAGCAGGCTCCAGCGACGGGTGAACAGCACGGTCAGCGGCGGCAGTGCCGCGAGCATCAGTCCGGAGCCCTTGGTGAGGATGGCGGCGGACGCGAGCAGCCCGAAGGCGAGGGAATGACGCGCCAGGCCGCTCTGCAAAAACCGCAGCCAAAGCATGGCAGCCCCGAGGCAGAGCAACGCGAGTTGGAGATCGGCCATGACCAGAACCGACAGCTTCAGCTGGGGCGGCAGGGTGATGACGAGCAGGGCTGCCGCCCAAGCCAGACCGCCACCGAAATGAGTCGCGACCAGACGCACGACCCCTGCGGCGATGCCGGTGAGGAACAGCACCTGAAGGACAAGCAGGACGTCGGGATCCGCGAACGGCAGCAGGGCGAGACCCGACGTCAGGTAGTAGCCCGGCGGGTAGTGTCCAAGAGCCACCTTGGGGAAGTGGTCGTAGTAGGCGCGGGCGAAGACCATCGGCGAACCACCCGTGCCCTCCACCAGAGCGTCGCGCACCATCAGGGCGGTGACCGCGTGGGCGGGCTCGTCCGGATCGGCACCGAGGTCCGACTGCAGGGCACCCGACTGCCAGAGCAGGACCGACAGCAACGCCGCCAGCAGGGTGCTGCAAGCGAGGGTCGGACCCGGAGCGGCGGCGTTCATGAGCGGGCCTCAACGGACGATGCCAAGGACATCGATCAGATGGATCTGGCGACCGCCCCGGTGGGGCGCGCGGTGCTCGAAATCGAGCTGATGGCCGGGCACCAGGCGGTTCTGTGGGCTGAACTGCCGTTTGTCGCAGCCGGCAAACCCATGAAACTGCGGGCCACGGGTGATGGCGCGCAAGGGGATGGACGCGACCTGCGCGCGCAGACCCTCACCCTGGGCGAAAACGGCCGCAAGGCTCGCTTTAAGGAACTGTCGGGGGCTGGGCATGCATTCCCATCAAACACGGATTGCTGAATGGGTCAAAAGCCAAAGCAATCGCCGTCGATTCGCGTCGTTTCAGGCTTTACTCGGCCGGTCAATCCGGATTAAATCGTCGAATTACCGACGGAGACCGTCGGTCCATGCCTTCATTCCACCCGATCCCACCCCCATGAAAACCAGCCGAATCCGCCTCGCGCTCCTGGCGCTCGCCTGCGGCACCTCCCTGCTTCACGCTGACTACCTTGTTCTCAAGAACGGCAACAAGGTCGAGGGCAACATCCTCAGTGAATCGCCCACTTCGGTGCGCATGAAGTATCGGCTGACGCCGAAAATCTGGGACGAAAAAGACTTCCCGCGCACCGAGATCGACCAGGTCGTGCGCCAGCGGCCTGAGGAAGTCGAGATCCTTGAGTTGCGCAAGCTGCTGCCGACCGCCGACCTGCTGACCGCCGAGCGCTACGAGCAGATCATCCAGGATCGCCTGCGTCCCTTCGTCAACCAGTACAAGGACACGCCCGAGTCCAAGGAAGCCGAGCAGATCATCGCCACACTGCAGGACGAAAAGAAGAAGGTCTCCAACGGCGAGGTCAAGCTTGAGGGCAAGTGGCTGAACGTCACGGAAGCCAAGGGCGCGGAATACAACATCGAAGGCTATCGCCTGCTCACGCAGATGCGCGAGCACATGGCCCAGAATCAGTGGATCGAGGCCCTGCGGGTGTTTGACAACTTCTCGAAGAAGAAGCCGGGCTATGTCGGCTCCACCTACTATCCGGCCGCCATCGCCGAAGCCATGGTCTGCATGGACAAGTGGCAGGCCGTGCTCTCCAAGATGGCCCTTGAACAACCCTCTTTCGCCAAGGCGCGCGAGGAGGGCCTGAACAAGCTGCCCGATACCGAAAAGGCCCGCACCAAGGCGGCCATCGACGAGGAGGTTGCCAAGTGGCAGGCCCAGGCGGAGGCCGATCGCCGCGCCCAGGTCCGCTGGATCACCCCCTACAAGTACGATCAAGCCTCCATCCTCAACATGCAGAAGGCCATCGTCACCGAGCGCGCCAGACTGCAGGCCACCAACCTCGAGGAACTGCGCCAGCGCAGCGAGGCGGTCAGTCTGGTCTTCCGCAAAATCGGTGAAGAGGACTACACCGGCGGTGCCGCCGCCTACGAGCGCCTCTCCGCACTCTCCAACGTTGCCGACTACCGCGACGTCGTCGCCGACCTGCGCAACCGCCTGATGAGCCTCTACCAGAGCCTCACACGCAAGCAGGCCGCGGCCCAGGCTGCGGCCGCCGGCTCCACCGCCATCGGTGGCAGCGCCAGCACCGGCCAGGACGAGCGTGTCGCGCAAATCCTGGCGCAGACTTCCGGACAGGCCCCGGCCGCCGCCGGTCAGGCTGCCGCCGCAGCCCCCATGACCGCCGCCCCCGGCCAGCAGGCCCCCGCTGCGGCTGCGCCGGTTCAGCAGGCTCCCGTCGCGGCAACCCCCGGCGCCGCCCCGGTTCAACAAGCCCCGGCCGCGGCCCCCGTGCAGCAGGCCCCGGTCGCCCCGGCACCGGCCTACATGCCCCCGCAAGAAGAGGAATCCGGCTTCCAAACCTACCTGATCATGGGTATGGGCGCCGTCGTCCTGCTGCTTCTGGTGCTGCTCCTGCGCAAGAAGAAGTAAGCTTGCCCTTCCCCGGGCCGGGCGCCTCAGGGTGCCCGGCCTTTTTTGTGGCGATGGACCGTGCCAGATCGACTCAGGCGAGTTTCTCCCACTCGGCAAAGGTCGCCGCCTGGCCGACGTAGGCCCCCTGTGCATCGAGCAGGTTGAAAACGGTGGCACGCAGGATGCGGAAGCGCCGGCCACGCCGGCTGATGCGCACGCCGGCGTAGTTTTCGATGTAACCGCGCCGACCCACCTCGTCGAGCAAACGGCGTCGTTCCTCCCGGCATACCGGCTCCGCACTCAGGCTCGAGGGCAGGCCGATCAACTCTTCCCAGGCGGCTTCGAAGCGCTGCAGTCCGGCGCGGTTGGCGTAGCGAAAGACATGATCGGTGCCAAACTCGCCGAAGGCGGCCAGGACAACACAGGAGGCCTCGAAAAGGGTTTCCACGGCCTGTGCCGGGTCCTTGACCTCCACCAGTTCACGACCAAGCAGGCGGCGATAATTGTCGAGGATGAGCCGGGTCGGCGCTTCCAAAAGTGCACGGGCCACAGGCAGGGTGGAGGAATCGTTCATGACGCTGAGGAGGAGCCTGTGGAGGCACGGCCTGCCGCCGCCCGGCGGGCGTCCCGCCAGCGCCACCAGCCGGCGAGCAGGCTGCCCATGAGGGAGTGGTACACCGCGCTGATGGCGCAGGGCACGGGCGCGGCCGTGCCGGGGAAGTGCTGGGTGGCCAGCACGCTGCCAAGACCCGAATTTTGCATGCCCACCTCGATGGCGACGGTCCGGCAGTCGCTCTCCACGAGGCGCAGCAGTCGGGAGGCGAGGTAGCCCAGCGCAAAGCCACCGAGATGCAACAGGGCGGGCGCCGCCAGCAGGCGCGGGCCGGCGGTCAGGATGAGCTCGCGCTTCTGGCCGATGATGCTGGCGACAATGAGCACAATGGCGAGCGCGGACACGAGTGGCGAAAAAGGCGCCACTCGCCGGGCCAGCCGAGGCAGGCGCTGGTTCAGCACCACCCCGAGCAGGACCGGCACCACGACCACCTTGAAGGTGTCGAGACAAAGCCTGGCGGCATCCACCGTCACCAGCTTTCCGGCCAGCCATTGGGTCAGCAAGGGTGTCAGGGCAATGGCCGCAAAGGTCGAGACCGTGGTCATCAACACCGACAGCGCCACGTTGGCGCCCGCCAGATAGGTGATGACATTCGAGGCGGTGCCGCCCGGGCAGCAGGCGACCAGGATCAACCCCGCAGCCAGGGCCGGATCCAACTGGTCGAGCTCCAAAAGGTGCGCGACCACCCAGCCCAGCGAAGGCATGATGACAAACTGGGCGATGACGCCGATCACCCCGGCGCGCGGGATCCCCAGCACGGCGCGAAAATCGTCGAAGGTCAGGGTCAGACCCATGCCCAGCATGATGAGACCCAGCCCCCAGGTGATCCAATCGCCGCTGAACCAGACAAAGGCCTCCGGCACGCGCAGGGCGAGCACGCTGGCGAGGAGGATCCAGAGCGGGAAGGCGCTGGTCAGCAGGAAGGCGGCGCGTTGCATGAGGCTGAGTCGAGGGAACACGCCCTCTCAACCGGGGTCAAGCCCTGCTTCCACCTCAGGGCGCGCCCGTGCTCATCAGGTACCGGAACAGGTGCGCCACCTGCGCCTCGCCGAGCGCGCCGAGCAGGCCCTCGGGCATGAGCGACATCGGCAGCTGCTGCTGGCTGGCGATCTGCGTCTTCTCGACGGTGAGCCGCCCGTTCGGCGTCTGGATCGTGACGCTGCGCTCGCTCTGCTCGGGAATGACCCCGGTCAGGGTGCGCCCGTCCTTGAGCTGGAAGACCGTCATGCGGTAGTCGGCCGGCACCACGGCACTCGGATCAAGGAGGTTTTCCAGCAGGTAGGTCAGCTTGTGGCGGTCGCCACCGGTGAGATCCGGCCCGATCTGGCCGCCCTCGCCATAGAGCCTGTGGCAGGCGCCGCAGACGGCGGCAAAGAGGACCTTGCCCTGCTTCGCGTCGCCCCGCGCCAGAAGCTCGGGCGTGAGCTTGCGCATCCACTCGGCAAGCTCCGCCTGCTTCGCCGCCGGCGTGTCGCGCAGCTCGCCCCAGACCGCGGTGAGCTGGGCGGTCAGGGCCTCGTCGTTGAGGCTGCGGATCGCGCGCGCCTGGTAGGGCGTGATCGCGCTCTTTGGCACCCGGCCGGTCTGTATGGCCTCGAGCAGGACCCTGGCAGACTCCGGCCGCGACACCAGCGTCGCCACCGTCGCCGCCTGCTGTTCCTCGCTGCGCGCCGGCCAGGGACTGAGCAGGGCCTTCGGGATGTCGGGATGGTCGTAGGCCGCCAGCGCGCTGCGTGCGGCGGCGGCGAGCACCTTGTCGTTGATGAGGCTGCGAACGACCGGCAGCAACTCCGGCTTGGCGCTGCGCGTGAGATTCTTGAAGGCGTTGCTGCGCGCATTGGCATCGGCCTCGGGGTCCTTGACGAGGGCCAGCAGCTCCTCCACCGCGCGGCCGCTGCCAAAGACGAGGGAGAGTCGGCGACCGAGGTTTTGGAATTCCTCGCTGGTGTTCGTGGCGAGCGCCTTGGCGACCTCATCCCAGCCCTTTGGCTTCTTCGCGCTGCTGTAGCCGTCGAGGCCGGCGGCCAGGCCGCGCAGCACGTCCTCGCGCGCGTTCGCGTCGCGGGCCGCCAGCGCGACGAGCGCGTCAACCGCCGCGGGCTGCGCTTCGATCCTCTCGGCGATCCGCCGCGCCACCAGACGGCGAACGGTCGGGATCTTCACCTGCGCGATGAACTCGACGCCCTTCAGCGGGTCAGCCGCCACCGCAGGCTCGATGCCATACCAAATCATCAGCGGCTGCTGGCGATCCTCGGCGTCTTCCGCGTGCTGCGCGAGAGCGGTGGCGATGGGCCAGCGTTCCGCCAGCGGCAGACGCTGCAGGTCCGAGGCCGTGTGCAGGCGGGTCAGGCCGTCCTGGCTATTTGCCTCCGCCAAGCCATACACGCCGCGCGGCTTCGGTCCCCTGCCCGCCTCGTGCGCCTGCTGCAGCTCAAGCCGTGCCCACCAGTTGTTGGCCTCGCGGCGCACCGGCTGCGAAGCTTCATAGACGATCTTGTAAATCCGTCCGCTGGTCCGGTGCACGCCGTCGTTGTCATGGCACTCGCCGCTGTCGCTCCAGTCGGCGACAAACACATTGCCATCGGGACCGGTCAGCAGGTCGATGCCGCGGAACCAGGTGTCCCTGGCTTGCATGAAATCCGGCGCGTGCTTGCCGACATAGCCGCAACCCTGGCGCTCCAGGCGATCGACGTTGATGCGGTTGCCGTGCAGGTTGCACGTGAACATTTGGCCGTGGTACTCCTTCGGCCAGAGGCCGCCGTGGTAAATGAGCATGCCGACATGCGCGTGACCGCCACCAAGCTTCTGGGTCTTGCTGCTGACGCCCTGGCGAATGTCGCTCCATTTCTCCGCGCCGGTGTCCCAGTGGAAGTGATCGGCAGTCTGCTCAATGATCTCGTAGACATACGGATTCAGGTGCGTGCCAAACATGCGCCGGTAGTAGGCGCCGGGGATGACATGCCAGAGATGACCGATCACCGTGTTGATCATGAACAATTCGCCGTCGGCATTCCAATCGTGCCCCCATGAATTGGTGCCGCCATGGGCCACCGCCTCGACGACGCCGCGCGTCGGATGGTAGCGCCAGATCGCGCAGTTGAAGCGCACGCGCTGGTCGGCCGGCGTGCCGGGCGCGCCGACCGCCGAGGTGTCGGTGATGCCGTGGCGACCATACAGCCAGCCGTCCGGGCCCCAGCGCAGGCCGTTGACAATGTTGTGACCGATCGTCTTCGTGTTGAAACCGTCGAGCTTGACCTGCGGCGGGCCATCAGGCACGTCATCGCCATCGGCGTCGGGGATGAAGCTGAGCGTGCCGTCATGGAGGATCCAAACGCCGCCATGACCGACCTCGACGCTGGTCAGGTAGCGTCCCTCGTCCCAGAACACCCTGCGGCTGTCGTGTTTGCCGTCCCCGTCCTTGTCCTCGAGGACGATGAGGCGGTCGCGCAGCTTCAGGTCCCAGCGGTCCGGGTTCTCCGCATAGGTGTAGCATTCCGCCACCCAAAGCCGGCCCTTGCTGTCCCAGGCCATGCCGATCGGCTGCTGAACGTCGGGTTCGGCGGCAAAAACCATGCACTTGAAGCCCGGCGGCAGCTGCATCGTCCGCGCCGCCTCTTCGGCCGGCATGGGTTCTCCCTTCTCGGTGTTGTAGGGGATCGGAAACGGCTCGGCGGCAAGCAGCGGTGCGCAGAGAGCCCAGAGCATGGGGCGGAAGGCGGAGAACAGTCGGGACATGGCGAAAAGACCGAAACGAGTCCCAAAGGGCAAGTCTAGACCTTTCTTTGCGCCAGCCGACAGCAGCTCACTTTTTCTTCTTTGCCTGGCGCTTATGCACGAGTGGCCAGTCGGGATGATCGGTGCGGGAGACCGCCATCAGGGACTCGGCGCGCGCCACCAAGTCCGGCTTGTCCGCGGCAAGATCCCGCGTTTCCGCGAGATCCGCCTCCAGGTCGTAGAGCTCGGTCTTTGCCTGCGGCCCGTTCTTCACCGCCTTCCAGCAACCGTCGAAGCGAACGGCCTGCAGCGAGGTGCCCTCATGCAGTTCCCAGTAGAAGGCTTCGCGCTTCGGCGCCGCCCCGCCCTGCAGCAGGGAGGCGACCGACAAGCCATCGCTGCGGTAGCCCGTGGGCAGGGTTGCGCCGGCGAGTTCGGCGGCGGTGGGCAGGAAGTCCCAGAAGGCCCAGGGTTCCTCGCTGATTTTCCCGGCAGGCAGCTTGCCCGGCCAGCGGGCAATGCCAGCCTGGCGCAGAGCGCCCTCGTAGAGACTGCGCTTGTAGCCGCGCAGCTTGCCACCCATGTCCTGATTGAACAGCCTTCCGACCTCGGACTTGGGATCGAAGGAGGCGCCGTTGTCGCCGGCGAAAACGACCAACGTGTGGTCATCGATCTGCAACTCCCTGAGCAGGTCGAGCACGCGACCGACATCGCGGTCGAGCCGGCCGACCATGGCAGCATACGTTTTCTGCAGATCAGTCCAGGGCTTGTCGGCGTAAGGGCCGAGATCATCGATCTCAAACTTCCCGTGCGGCAGGGTGATCGCGTAGAAGAAAAAGAAGGGGCCGCCGGCATGGGCGCGGATCCATTTCTCCGCATCCTGCTGGATGAGTTCCTGGGCGTAGGTCTTGCCGTCCAACTCGACGCGGTGGTCATCGTCCCAGAGGTAATCCGGGAAGTAGCGATGGGCATGACGCTGGCAGTTGTAGCCGTAAAAGTGGTCGAAGCCTCGCTTGAGCGGGCTGCCGGGGGTGTCGAACATGCCCATGCCCCACTTGCCGGCGCAGGCGGTGGCGTAGCCCGCCGACTTCAGCACCTGGGCGACCGTGACCGTGCCCTCCGGCAGCGGCTTCTGCCCCTCGGGCTGGATCTCGCGGTTGGCGCGGATCGGGCTGTGGCCGGTGTGCAGACCCGTCATCAGCGAGGCGCGCGAGGGCGCGCAGACGCTCGTGCCGGAGTAGAGCTGCGGAAAGCGCGTGCCCTCGGCCGCCATGCGGTCGAGATGCGGCGTCTGGATCAGCTTCTGACCGTAGCAGCCGAGATCACCCTGGGCGAGGTCGTCGCAGAGGATGAAGATCAGGTTCGGCTTGTCGGCCGCCGGCAGGCTGACGGTGACGAGGAGGAGGAACAGGAGGCAACGCATGGCAGCCAGCGGAAACGCGTTCGGTGCGCGAATCTCACGTCGGATGTCAGGTCCCGGGGGTGCCGCGTGGGCACAAAAAAGCCGCACCCCTGAGGGTGCGGCCCCTTTTCAGACCGCCCAGGCGCCGCGGTAGTCGCGTGTCAGCCACTTGGGATCGCCGCCCTTGGCGAAGGTGCGGGCTGCGGGATCCCACTGGAAGCTGGCGCCGTGCCAGTAGGCCATGTTCATCAGGTGGCAGGAGATGACCGTGGTGGCGCCGATGGCGACGTCGCAGATCGGCCGCTCGCGGGTCTGGATGCTGTTGAGCCAGTCGTCGTGATGGTTCTTGCTCTCGTAGAGCTTGACCTTGGCGTCCTTGAGGAACTCGCGCTCGCTGAGCACGACCTCGCGGTCGAGCGAGGTACCCTTGTCGACTTCACGATCGTAGAAGCCGTGCACCTTCTTGCCGCCGAGCCAGAGCTCAAACTTGCCGCGGTTGACGTGGACCTCACCCTCGGTGCCATAGAAGGAGACGCCCTTGCCCTCGCCATGGGTGAGCACGACGCCGTTCGCGTAGACAAGCTGGGCGCCGCGCTTGGCGGTCGGACCGTCCTTGGACGCGCGCACCTCGACCGGGCCGCTGTCATCGACGCCGAGCGCCCACTGGGCGATGTCGATGTGGTGGGCCCCCCAGTCGGTGATCATGCCGCCGCCAAACTCGCGGGTCATGCGCCAGGCCGGGAAATGGTTGTGCACGCCGCGCGGGCTGAGCACGCTGCTGTAGTCCTTGAGCGGGCCCGGGCCGCACCACATGTCCCAGTCGAGACCGGGCTCCGCCGCCTCGCCGGCCAGGTTGTAGGGGCCGGCGGGATCGCCGAAGGAGGTGGTGATCGTCTGGACCTTGCCAATGACGCCATTGCGGACAAGTTCGCAGGCGACGCGGAACTCCTTGCTCGAGCGCTGCTGCGAGCCGGTCTGGAAGATGCGGCCGCTGTCGCGCACCGCCTGGGTCAGCTTGAGCGCCTCGTGGACGTTGTGGGTGAGCGGCTTCTCGCCGTACACGTCTTTGCCGGCCTGAACGGCGGCGATGCCGATGTAGGCGTGCCAGTGGTCGGGCGTGGCGATGACCACGGCGTCGATGTCCTTGCGGGCGAGCAGTTCGCGGAAATCGCTGTAGGCGTCGCAGCCCTTGTAGCTGCCGGCGGACTTCTTGGCGTAGGCCTCGTTGACCCGGCCCTTGGCGTGCTCGCGGCGGGTCGTGTCGACATCGCAAACGGCGACCACCTGGACGTTGTCACGGCCGAGGAAGTTGCCGAGGTGACCGCTGTTCATCTTGCCCATGCCGATGAAGCCCAGGTTGAGGCGGGCATTCGGAGCGGTGGGTGCCGACCAGACGCGGGACGGCAGGAGGAGGGGTGCGACAGCAGCGCCGGCGGCGCTCTTCAGGAAGGTTCGGCGGTGGGTCTGGCTCATGGTGGGGAAAAAAACGAGAAGGTAGGTACGCAAGCATGACACGTTTTGTGCACTTGGGGTCAGAAAAACATCAAAAATCCGCCGCCGCGCTTTCCCGTTTTCGTCCCCGCGCGGCTGTGCCATGTTCAACCCGATGAACGTCAGCATTTTCGGTCTGGGTTACGTGGGCGCAGTCACCGCCGGGTGTCTCGCGGAGCTGGGGCACGCCGTCACCGGCGTGGACGTGCAGCCGTCCAAGGTCGACGCCTTCAACCGCGGCCGCTCCCCCATCGTCGAGCCCGAGCTCGACGGCCTGCTGCAGACGGCGCGCGCCGAGGGTCGGCTCAGCGCCACGACCGACGCCGCCGCGGCCGTGGCGGCCACCGAGGCCAGCATCATCTGCGTCGGCACGCCCTCGCTCGAGTCCGGCCGGCTCAACCTCGATTACGTGCGCAAGGTCTGCGAGCAGATCGCCGCCGCCCTGCGCGCCTCCGGCAAGCCGCACGTGCTGATCTTCCGCAGCACCATGCTGCCCGGCAGCACCCGCCAGCTCGTGCACGACTTCCTCGCCGACCTGCAGGCCGCCGGCCAGGTGAAGACCTACTACTGTCCCGAGTTCCTGCGCGAGGGCACCGCCGTGCGCGACTTCCGCGAGCCCTCGCTGGCCGTGGTCGGCACCCACGACGGCGCCGAGCCGGAGAGCAGCGAGGCCCGCCAGCTGCTCGGCGGGTCGCCCGCCGTACTCGCCTGGGAGGGCGCCGAGGCCATCAAGTACAGCTGCAACTACTTCCACGCCCTCAAGGTCGGCTTCGCCAACGAGA
Source organism: Prosthecobacter sp. (assembly GCA_044345215.1). Lineage (GTDB taxonomy): Bacteria > Verrucomicrobiota > Verrucomicrobiia > Verrucomicrobiales > Verrucomicrobiaceae > Prosthecobacter. The sequence goes on from JBIJBO010000012.1 coordinate 28,481, forward strand.
TCGGCCGGCTCTGCAAGTTCCTCGGCGTCGACGGCAGCCGCGTCATGGAGGTCGTCTGCTCCGACACCCGCCTGAACATCTCTCCCTACTACATGAAGCCGGGCAACCCCTTCGGCGGCTCCTGCCTGCCCAAGGACGTCAGCGCCCTGCTCTCCTTCGCCCGTCAGGAGGGACTCAACCTGCCTCTGCTCGACAGCACACTCGAAACCAACCAGGCCCACCTCGACCTGCTGCTCAAGCGCATCACCGCGCACGGTGCCCGCCGCATCGGCCTGCTCGGCCTGGCCTTCAAGGCCGACACCGACGACCTGCGCGGCAGCCCCATGGTCGCCGTCGCCGAAACCCTGCTCGGCCGCGGCTACGAGCTGCGCATTCACGATCCCAACCTCCAGCTGGACCGGCTGGTCGGCGCCAATGAGGTGGAGATCCAGCGGCGCATGCCCCACCTCGCCTCCCTGCTGCGCGACGACCCGCGCGAGGTCTTCGAAGCCAGCGAACTCATCGTCGCCTCGCAGAGATGCGTGCCGGTCGCCGACCTCGCCGCCTGGGTGCGGCCCGACCAGGCCGTGCTCGATGTCAACGGCTGGCGCGAACTGGCCACCCTGCCCTGGCAGTATGAGGGGCTGTGCTGGTGAGCCTCACCGGAACCAGCCGCGCAGTCTGTCCAAAATCCCCGGCGCCGTCGGCGGGCGGCGGCGGTCGCGCAGGGTGAGCCTCGAACCCGCCCCCTGATGGGCGGCGCACCAACCCTGCGGCAGCATGTCGCTCGGCAGCTGGTCCTGGTAGGCAGTCCCGGCCCTCTGGCAGTCGCGGGTGGCGAGCAGGCTGCTGAGGCGACAGACGTGCACCGGCTGCAGGGGCGGCTCCTGGCGCGGCCCGGCGGCAATGTAACCGAGCGAGGCCGCCTTGCTGACGACATCGCTCCAAATCGGGAGGGCCAGGCGGCTGCCGTACCCGCGCGCCATGATGGTCTGCGGCTGGTCGAGTCCGACCCAGACTGCGCAGGTCACACGGTCGGTGTAGCCGGCGAACCAGGCATCCTTGTAGTCGTTCGTGGTGCCGGTCTTGCCGCCGGCCGGATCCTTGAAGCCGTGCTCCGAACGGATGCTGGCCGCGGTCCCGCGGTCGACGACCTGGGCGAGCATGCGCCGCATCAGGTGGGCGGCCCCCGGCGGAATGATGTCGGACTCGAGCACGCTGTTGCTGAAGAGGACGTTGCCGGCCTTGTCGGTGACCTTGTCAATGAGGAAGGGGCGCCGGCGGATGCCTTCGTTCGGGAACAGGCTGAAAGCGCTGGCGAGCTCGCGCGGCGTGCCGCCGAGATTGCCGATGAAGACCTGGGGCGTGCGCGAGAGGTGGTTGCCAATGCCGGCATCGGCGATGACCTCGAGCACGCGGTCGAGGCCGGTGAAGTTGCCAACCCGGATGGCCATGGTGTTGCGGCTCTCGACCAAGCCGGCGGTGAGGGTCTGCAGGCCGCTGAACTGGCCGTCGTTGTTCTGCGGCGACCAGCCCGGATCGGCGCCGTCGATCTCGCCGGGGCGGATGGGTGCGTCCTCGACATAGGTGCCGGGCAGAAAGCCGGCGGCAAGGGCGGCCGCATAGACGAAGGGTTTCACCGTCGAACCGATCTGGCGGTTGCCCTGGGTGGCGCGGTTGAACTTGCTCTGCCGGTAATCGCGGCCGCCGACCACGGCCAGGATGCCGCCGGTCTCGTTGTCGAGGATGGTGACAGCCCCCTGCAGGTAGGGCGTGGCGACGACTTCGCGGCGACCATCCCAGGTGGCGTCAAAGGCGGCCTTGGTTGGATGGCGGTAGCCAGGCAGTTTTTCCGCGGCGGCCAGGCGCTTTTCCACGGCCTCCTCGGCAGCGAGCTGCAGGCCCTTGTGCAAGGTGGTGTAGACCATCAGGCCGCCGTCCTCGATCGCCTGTTCCTCGAGGATGCGGTCGAGGTCTCGGCGGATGACGTCGAGGGCGTAGCCGCCCTGGCTTTGGAAGGCCGGCTGGGCGCGCAGGGCGAGATCGGCTCGACGGGCAGCCAGTTCCTCCTCGGCGCTGATGCCACCGGAGGCGAGCAGGCGCGCCAGCACGTCGTCGCGTTCGCGCAGCGCGCCCTGGAAATTGCGAAAGGGCGAAAAACGCGCCGGGCTGCGGATGATGCCGGCGAGCAGGGCGCCCTCGCTCAGGCTCAGGTCGGCGGCGTTCTTGCCGAAATAGCCCTGGCTGGCACGCTGGATGCCGTAGAGGTTGGCGCCGAAGAAGATGCGATTGACGTAGTGCTGCAGGATCTGGTCCTTGCTCCAGTGCCGCTCGATGCGGCGCGCCAGCATCATTTCCAACAGTTTGCGGTGGAAGCTGCGCTCGTTGAGGTCGGGATAGCTGTTGCGCGCCAGCTGCATCGTGATCGTGCTGGCACCCTGGACGATGCGGCCGTCGCGGAGGTTGCGCAGGGCGGCGCGCAGGATGCCGAGGTAGTCGATGCCGCCGTGGCGGTAAAAACGGGCATCCTCACGCGCCAGCAAGGCCTTGAGGAAGTGCGGCGACACCTGGTCAATCGACACCACCTGGCGGTTTTCGCCGTGCATGCGGCCGAGCAACTCGCCGTCGGCGTCGAGCACGACCGTGCGCTCGGGCATCTCGCCCAGCCGGTCGAGTTCGTAGAGCAGGGCCATCTGGGCATAGACGCCGATCGTCGCCGCCAGGGCGACGACGCCGAGCAGGACCGCCAGCAGGCCGAGCAGGAACAACCGCCGCAGCCAGCGGCGGCCCGGGACGTGTCGGGGCGGGGGCCGGTGCGGAGCGCGGGATTTCATGAGGGGGGTGGACGCGCCGAGGGCGGAATCCTTGGCGGTTTTTATCGCAGAGAAGCTTCGCATGCAACCGGTCCGGGCCACAGAGATGCCAACGACCCGCCGGAGTTTTGACTGCAGGCGAAGCAGCGGCCCGCGGGAGCCACGCGGACACTGACCGCGTCCACAGGAGAACTGGGCCCATCTTTCCCCTTGCCAAGTGTTCGGCAAGGCCGATGATTGCGGCCCTTTTGTCCGGCTGCCCCATGGTGGTGCGGGACATCAGCCCGCCGTGTTCCTCAGGAGTGGAAGAGCGCGCGCGGTTTCCACACGGCACTCCCAACCCAACACACACATGAGCGCAGCTACTCTCGCGGAAATGATCGCAGGATCCTTCCGCGAACTCCACGAAGGATCCATCGTCAAAGGCCGGATCCTTGAAATCAAGCCGCAGGTCGTCCTCGTCGACATCGGCTACAAGTCCGAAGGGGCCATCCCCTCGAACGAATTCGAGGACGAAGACATCCAGGTCGGAGACGAGATCGAAGTTCTCCTCGAAAAGCTGGAAAATGACGAAGGCATGGTCGTCCTCTCGAAGGAAAAGGCCGCCTACAAGCAGAACTGGGAAAAGATCGCCTCGGTCTTCCGCGACGGCGGCTTGGTCAAGGGCAAGGTCAAGAGCGTCGTCAAGGGCGGCCTCATGGTCAACGTCGGCGTCGAAGCCTTCCTGCCCGGCAGCCAGATCGACATCATTCCGCCGAAGGACCTCAACGAATACGTCGGCAAGGTCTTCGAGTTCAAGATCGTCAAGATCAACGACGACCGCAAGAACATCGTCCTGTCCCGCCGCGAGGTCATCGAGGCCGAGCGCGCCGAACAGCGCCAGAAGTTCCTCGAGTCCGTCAACCCCGGCGACAAGGTCGAGGGCGTGGTCAAGAACATCACCGACTTCGGTGTCTTCGTCGACCTCAACGGCATGGACGGCCTTCTTCACATCACCGACATGTCCTGGGGCCGCCTCAACCATCCGACCGAACTGGTCGGCATCGGTCAGCGCCTCGAGCTCGTCATCCTTGAAGTCAACCGCGAGAAGGAGCGTGTCTCCCTCGGCCTCAAGCAGCTCCAGAACAACCCCTGGGAAAACATCGAGGGCCGCTACCCGGTCGGACAGCGCGTCAAGGGCAAGGTCACCAAGCTCGTTGCCTACGGCGCCTTCGTCGAAGTCGAAGAGGGCGTGGAAGGCCTCGTCCACGTCTCCGAACTGTCCTGGGTCAAGCGCATCGCCCGCCCGTCGGACGTGCTCCAGGTCGGTCAGGAACTGGAAGCCGTGGTCCTTGGCATCAACAAGGAAGAACGCAAGATCAGCCTCGGCGTGCGCCAGCTGGACTCCAATCCTTGGGACGACATCGACGTCCGCTACCCGGTTGGCACCCAGCTAACCCGCCCGATCCGCAACCTCACGGCCTACGGCGCCTTCGTCGAGCTTGAGGAAGGCATTGATGGCATGATCCACGTCTCCGACCTCAGCTGGACCCGCAAGGTCAACCATCCGTCCGAGATGCTCAAGAAGGGCCAGGAAGTCGAAGCCGTCGTGCTCGGCATCGACAAGGCCAACCAGCGCATCAGCCTGGGCATGAAGCAGCTCGAGACCGACCCCTGGTCGGAAATCGACGCCCGCTTCAAGGTCGGCGATGTTGTCAAGGGCAAGGTCGCCAAGATCGCCAGTTTCGGCGCCTTCGTCGAACTCGAGGGCGACATCGACGGCCTGGTGCACATCTCCCAGCTCAGCGAGGATCATGTGGCCAAGGTCAAGGATGTGCTCAACGTCGGCGACGACGTCGAAGCCCGCGTCATCAAGGTGGACAAGGTGGAGCGCCGCGTTGGCCTCTCCGTCAAGGCCATGAACTACAGCGACGCCGAGATCCAGAAGGAAAGCCAGGCTTTCGAAGCCCTGCGCCCCAGCACGGATCTCGTCGGCCTCGAGCAGGCCTTCAAGTTCGCCACCGAAGAATGGCGCCCCGGCCAGTAAGACTGGCCCGGCCAAGATTCCATCCCACGGAGGGACGCCGCGAGGCGTCCCTCTTTTTTTGCGCCCGTCCGGCTTTTCCTGGCACGCCGTCCGTCCTTTCCGGGATAACTGGCGAACTGCCCGTACGTTCCCACCCGCAAGCGCCATGAACCCCGCCTACTTCCCCTGCACCGGCACGCGCGCCCGGCACGAGCCGACCCGGCGCGACTTCGTCTACGGCTTGGGCGCCTCGCTCGGCGGGGTGGCGCTCACCGCCCAGCTTGCCGCCGCCAGCGAGGCTGCCGGCCCGCTCGTCCCCAAGGCCCAGCAGGTGCCGGCCAAGGCGAAGAATTGCATCTTCCTGATGATGGAGGGCGGCCCCTCGCACATCGACTGCTTCGATCCCAAACCGGCGCTGGAAAAGCTGCACCTCAAGGAGTTCGTCCGCGAGGGCCAGCAGAAGTCGGCCATGGAAAGCGGCAAGCGCTACTATGTGCGCAGCCCCTTCAAGTTCCACCAGCACGGCCACAGCGGGGCCTGGATGAGCGAACCCTGGCAGCACCTCGCCGGTGTCGCCGACGACCTCTGTTTCTACCGCGGTTGCCAGGTCGACAGCGTCAATCACCCGACGGCGATGTATCAGATGAACTGCGGCAACCGCTTCGGCGGCGACCCTGCGCTCGGCGCCTGGGTGACCTACGGTCTCGGCTCGCTCAATGCCGACCTTCCCGGCTTCGTCGTCCTGCCCGAAATCAGCTACCCGCAGGGCGGCAGCGCCAACTGGAGCAACGGCTACCTGCCCGCCCATTTCCAAGGCACCCCCCTGCGCGCCCAAGGCAGCCCGATCCTCGACCTGCAACCGCCGGCGGGTGTCGGTCCCGAGCGCCAGCGCGCCAACCTCGACCTGCTCGCCCGCCTCAACGAACGCCACGCCGAGGCCCGCCCCGACCAAGAGGAGCTGCGCGCGCGCATGACCAATTACGAGCTCGCCTTCCGCATGCAGGCCCAGGTGCCCGGCGTGCTCGACCTCGCCGGCGAGGACGCCGCCACCCTCGATCTCTACGGGGTGAACCAGCCCGACACCGATGCCTTCGGCCGCAAATGCCTGCTGGCCCGCAAGCTCGTGGAAAAAGGCGTGCGCTTTGTCCAGCTCTACGCCGGCACCTGGGACAGCCACGACTACATTGAGCGCGCCCACGGCAACCTGATCCGCCAAGTCGACCGCCCCATCGCCGCCCTGCTCACCGACCTCAAGCGCCGTGGCCTGCTCGAGGAAACCCTCGTCGTCTGGTGCGGCGAATTCGGTCGCACGCCCGACAACGGCGTGCGCGGCGGCACCGCCTACGGCCGCGACCACAACCCGAACGCCATGACGATCTGGCTCGCCGGCGGCGGGGTGAAGGCAGGCCACACGATCGGCCAAACCGACGACACCGGCATGAAGGCGGTCGAGTGCGTGCACCACGTGCGCGACCTGCATGTCACCCTGCTGCACCTGCTGGGCCTCGACGACAACCGCCTGACCTACTACCACGGCGGCCGCTTCAAGCAGCTCAGCCAGTTCGGCGGCCAGGTCATTCGCGAGCTGGTCGCGTGAAGTCATCGACGAAAAACCGCTCCAAAAACACGCATCCAGCAAAAGCCGAGCGGCGTTTACTGTGGATTTTCCATGCCCTCACGCTTCGCACTGCTTCGGTTTCCGCTGACACCCTTCTCCCGCCTAACCGAGGAACCGCCCGAGAAATTGCGCCAGAATCTGGAGCGTGCACGCTATCCCTTTCGCCTGCTGCGGTATTGGTGGGCCGCGAGTGCCCTCGCCCGCGAGGCGGAACGCCTGGGCCGCCCGCTGGTCGTGGTCGATCTCGGCTGCGAGCGCGGCTGGCTGCGACACTTCACGCCCAAAACTGCCGTCGCCCGCTGGATTGGGCTCGACTGGAACCCGCGCGCGGAAACCAAGGCCGTTTACGACGTGGTGCTGCACGCCAACTTCGACGGCCCGCTGCCGCTGGGCGATGCCTGTGCCGATGCGGTCGTCAGCCTGCACGTGTTTGAGCATCTGCCCCGCCCGGGTGTCACTCTCGGCGAAGCCGCCCGCCTGCTGCGGCCCGGCGGCATCTTCCTCGGCTGCACGCCAACCATGCCCGGCCCGCTGGCTCGCCTGCGCGAGCGCTACTTCCGCCGCAGCCTGAGCGAAGGGCGGATCACCCCGGGAGGCCACATCACCGTGCTTTCACCAGGTCGCTGGCGCCGGCTCGTAGGGGAATTTGGCCTTGAACCGGAGTTCGTCACCGGCAGCCACGCCGTCCGCTGGTCGGGGGCCTGGCTGGAAAACTCGCGAATCTGGGTCCGGCTCAATCAACTTTGGGCGGCCTTGTTTCCCAGCCTGGGTTCGGAGTGCTGTCTGCAGGCGCGTCGCCCCGAGCCGGTGACCTGGCAGGCCACGCGCATCCTCCGCCGTGAACACCCCTGGCGCTGGCGCCTCGCAGGCATCGGTGCGGCAGCCGTCCTCGCCCTCCTTTCCGGCCTGGCACTGCGCACGGAAACCGACCGGCATCGCGAGGCCTTCGTGCGCTGGCTTAACGCTCACCAGAAGGGCGCTGACATCTTCGTCTTCACCAGCGGCACCCCTGGTCTGACCGGCGTGCAGCGCAGCGATGTCATTGCCACCGCCACGCCCGCAGAACTGGAAACTGCCCTGATGCAACACCCGCACGCCCACGTGCTGGTGTCACTGGCCACCGCGCGCACCTTCCTCGGCCAATACCCCGCCGATCACTGGCGGGTCGATTCCCGACTGGAGATTGATCACGAGGATTTCCTGATGCTGCGTGCCAACCAGGAGGGCACGCCTCTGGAAGAATACCTGCTCGGTGCTTCGGACGCCCCGACCCTAGATTCCAGCGACGAACTTTGAACGAAACAGGAGCCGCCGTTTTCAGAAGCATCTGATGTTTCGGCGCTTCATCAGTCTGCTCACGGCCTGCCTCATGGCGGCACCGTTCTGCGGCTGCTGCTATGCATCGGCCCTGCCGGCCGCGGACACCGAAGCCTGTCCGGCCTGCCATGCCGACGCCGACACCTCCGCACCCGCCCCGCGTTCGTCCGACTGCCCCTGCTGCACGGACACCCTTTCCCGTCAGCTTTCTCCGGAACCCGCTGCCGCACCCCGCCCGGTCCTGGTTGTTCTGCAGGCGTGGGTGCGGCCGCATTCCGAAGTTTGGGCTCCAGCAACGGCTGACACGCCGGCACTGGCTCATGCCCCCCAGGATCTCCCGCGAAATCGGGCGGTCCCTCTTTACCTGCGGCACTGCGCCCTGTTGCATTGAAGTTCCCGGCCCTTCCGTTGAGCCCGCGTTTCGACACCGGCGCGAAAGTGCGCCCCTGCCAGTCCCTCGCCGAGGGGCAGGAAACCGACTCCTCCCGGAATCCCTCTGCCCGCCCTCGACGGCGGAATCTTCAATGCAACGGACTGGAAATCAACTAAACAAATACTTCTGAAATCATCATGAAAACGCTTCTCTCCCTCCTCGCCCTGACCGCCCTCACCACCGGCGCCTTCGCCGGCGAAGCCTGCAAAAAGTGCTGCGCTGACAAGGGCAAATCCTGTGTCGAGTGCTGCAAGGACCAAGGCAAGACCTGCGGCAAGGACTGCTGCAAGGAGGCCAAGTAACCTCCGCCGGGCGGCGGCCTGAACCCACACCGCCGTCATCCGCGCCGCGGGTGACGGCGGTTTTTGCATCCAACCGGTAGGGCCACGCTGAACCGCGCCCGACATCACCATCCGCTGGCAAGAACATCTCCAAGGATCTTGCCCCCAACACGATTCTGGACCCTTGACCCTAGGCTCCGGGCTCTGAAATCTGCGGTGCCGCCGCCATCCCGCCATTTGCCAGCGGCCGCTTCCTGCGTTACTGATTTTTTCCAGATGGATTGCCGCCAGACCGAGATCGTCCAGCGCCTCATGGCCTCCTACCAAAAGGTCGGGGGCATCAACCACGTGGACTGCGGCGCCCTGCCGTCAAAACAAGCCATCGCCACCCTGTGCGAGGACTTGCTGCAGCTCCTCTTCCCCGGCTTCTTCTCGGAGGACGCGGTCGCCTCCCAGGACCTGGAACTGATCACCCATGAACTGGTCGCCAGCATCCGCGAGCGCATGAAGACCGAGGTGCGCCGCAGCCTGCGCCTGCGCGACGGCAGCGGCAACCACCACGAGGAGGCCACCCGCCTCGTCTGCGATTTCATGGAGCGGTTGCCGGCCGTGCGCGAGTTGCTGCAGACCGACGTTGAGGCCGCCTTCGAGGGTGATCCTGCGGCGCGCAGCTACGAGGAAATCATCCTCGCCTATCCTGGACTGGAGGCGATTGCCATCCAGCGCGCCGCGCACACCCTCTACACTGCCGGCATTCCCCTCATCCCGCGCATGATGACCGAGTGGGCACACGGCCGCACCGGCATCGACATCCACCCGGGCGCCAAGATCGGCAGCCACTTCTTCATCGACCACGGCACCGGCGTCGTCATCGGCGAAACCTGCGAGATCGGCTCGCGCGTCAAGCTCTATCAGGGTGTCGGTCTTGTGGCCCGCTCGCTCGCCCAGGGCCAGGCCCTGGCCGGCACCAAGCGCCATCCGACCATCGAGGATCACGTCACCATCTACGCCGGTGCCACCATCGTTGGCGGCGACACCGTGGTCGGCGCGCGCAGCACCATCGGCGCCAACGTCTTCCTCATGGAAAGCGTGCCGCCCGACAGAATTTACGCGCTGGGCGACCAGGAGCACCGGATTCGCGACCGCAAAAAAGCCACCGCCGCCCGCACCGACCCGGGCGAGTCCCCGGGCCTGCCATGCTGAAGCTGACCCAGCTCATCCTCGACTTCCAGGCCGGCATCCGCGGCAGCCTCGCCGAGCGTCGCTTGGAGCGTCCACTCTTCGCCGAGCCGGAACCGCCGGCCGTATCCCGCCCCGTCAACGAGGGCGAGGACGCCGAGTTGACCGCCCTCTGCCATGAACTGCTGCTTGGTCTGGAACTGACCGGGGCCGCCGGCCTGGTCCGGGTCTTCTGGAACCCCCGGCTGCGCAGCACCGCCGGCTACGCCAGCTACCCGGCCTGGCGCATCGAGCTCAACCCGCGCCTGCGTGAGCTGGAGGGCCAGGTCGACCGCACCCTGCGCCACGAGCTCGCCCATCTCGTGGCCTACCATCGCGCCGGTCGCCGTCGCATCGAGCCGCACGGCGCGGAATGGCGCCGTGCCTGCGCCGACCTCGGCATTCCCGATGAAAGCGCGCGCCACCGCCTGCCTCTCCCGCGCCGGAAGGTGAAGCGCAAGTTCGCCTACACCTGCGCCCACTGCGGCCTGATGGTCCATCGCGTGCGCAAGTTCCGCCGCCTCAGTGCCTGCAGCGCTTGCTGCACCAAGCACAATGGCGGACAGTACGACGCACGCTTCCGGTTCATCCTGCTCGCCGAGGCACCGTCAAACGAGGCGGATTGAGGGTCGGTTTGACTGTAGCGCGGGGCAGCGACCCGCGAAAGCCGCGCGGTCATGGCCCGCGTCTACAGTAGGGCACCGACCCGCGGCATCCACGCGGTCATTGCCCGCGTCTGCAGAAAATCCCTCCCTCTACTCGCGCCAGATCCGTCCCTGGCCGGTGCGGAAGCTGCGCTCCAGGCTGGCGTGCAGCGAATTCAGGCGATCCTCGCTCGCCAGCACAAACTCCACGGTGTGCGCATGGGTCGAAACCGGATAGCTTTTGACCACCTTGGGCTCGGTCAGGCTCGGCGACACCCGGCCGGCCGCGTCCTGGACCAGCGCACGGGCGCGGTCGATCGCCTGCTGACCGGCGCCAATGACGCCACCGCCCTCAAGCCGCACAGGTTCGAGGAAGTAAAAGCGCACGGTCAGGTTGGAATTCAGCGTGAGGTTCACCTCGACGACGCGCGCGACGCCGTCGGCCACGTACTCGTGCTTGGACAAGGCCATGATCTGGTTGCTGCGCACCAGATAACTGCCGCCCTTGAGCCGACCGTCCCACAGGCCGTCACGGGTCAGCTCATCCTCGGTCGGGCTGGACGGCGCCGCGGGCGCGCTGTTCTGCGCACGGACAGTTCCGGCAAGACACAGGGCGACGGCGGCAAGGAAAAGCGCTTTCATGACGGACGCAGTCTCGCCGGTTTCGCGGTCAACGCAAACGCCGGCTACTCAAGTCCTCGGCGCAATTCGTGAACGGTGTCGGCGATGTGCGACTCAACCTCGCCATTCCATTTGGGCGCCGGGTGGTGGCCCCACTTCATGGCATCGCCGCCCTCGTAGCCGCCCTCCTCCCAGACCCGCCGGCTCGGAATGTAGGTGGGCACGTCGTTCGTGTAGGCCGACACCCAGACGAGCGGATCGCGAATCTCACGCTTGAAGCGCAAGGCGTAGTCGATGACCACCTCGCCGGCCAGCAGCACCCAGGTCAAGTCATCGCCAAGCCGAACCACCTGCACCGGATACGGGTAGTGCTGTGGCAGCGACCCCTCCGCGTCAAGGCGCGCCAACACGCGGCCGGCATGGGCGGCATCGAGTTTGTCCGCTCCCTTCTGGCGCGCCTCCAGCTCGGTGCGCGTCGGCAGCGGCCCGTAGGCGAGCGGGATCTCGCGGTAGGCCGACCGGATGCGCCCGGCCAGCGGCTTCGGTGTCGTGCCCAGCGCCGACTCCACCGCGGTCGCCAGGGTCTGCCCATGGATGGCCGCCCATTCGGTACTGCGGCGCGGATACGGATTCTGGTCACCGCTGCAGCCGTTGACAAACAGGGCCACCGCCCCCGGGTGCGCCTTCTCGACCGCCGCCTGCGCGTAGCCGGCGTAATCGCCGCTGAACTTCTGGTGCCCGAGCGTCGTACAGTGGCAGGCATAACCAAAGACGATGGCAACCTCGCGCCCCTCGGCAACGGTCACCTTCAGCACCGGCACCTGGTGATCCACCGGGCCCGCCGGGTTCGGAAAGTTGCGCCACCCCCCCTTGCCGTCGGGCATTCTCCGGTTCATGGCAAAGCCGCAGCGCGCCTCGCAGAACTCGACCCGCGCCGGCGCGGCCGCCTTCAGGGCGGTGCCGACCAGACCGACCAGGATTGTTTCCAATTCCTCCACATAAGCCTTCGCCTCGGCCTGACGGCGTTCGGGATCATCGACTCCTTCCAAGCGCTTGAAGCGCAGCTCGGGACCGCTGTGCGTGTGACTGGCATTGAGGGCGAGTCGCTCCTGCGGAATGCCATGCTCACGGGCCACCCGGTCCGCCACCGCCAGGCGCAGGTCGCGCGGCACGCCGATCAGATCCAAGGTGACCAGCGCAAACCGGCTGCCAGCCGCGTCCTCCAGCACCAGCGCCTTGGCGAACAGGTCCTGCTCCACCCCCTCCGCGGGTTTCGTGCGCGAGGCGTAACCCGCCATCCACAGCATCTTTCGCGGTGTGATCTTCGCCCCGGCCGCGCCCGCCTTCCAGAGCGGCGCGGCGGGTTGCTGGGCGAGCAGGGGCAGACCGGTGGCCAGCAGGCCGAGAAGCAGGAGCCGTTTCATGCGGAGGAATCGGTCGCGGCGGGACGGTCCTTGCACTCGCTCCCGCTGGCGCGGACCGGCGGTTTGCGGTAGCATCCCGGCATGCCCTCCGCCGACCGCCCCCCACCCGCCGAGGTTCTGCGCGGCCGGGTCGAGCGCGTGCTCCATCACACGGAGGACACCGGTTACTGCATCCTCAGGGTCCTGCCGGAGGGCGCGCGCGAACCGGTCGGCCTCGTCGGCCGCACGCCGCGTGTGATCGCCGGCGAAGCCTTTGAAGCCAGCGGACACTGGCAGTCCAGCCGCGACTACGGTCGCCAGTTCAAGGCCGACAGCCTCAAACTCGAACGCCCCGATTCACCCGAGGGCATCGAGCGCTACCTCGGCAGCGGCCTCGTCGAGGGGATCGGGCCGGCCTACGCCAAACGCCTCGTCGCCCGCTTCGGCGCCGGCATCTTCGAGATCATTGAGCATGAATCGGCCAGGCTGGAGGAGGTCGAGGGCATCGGCCGCAAGCGGCGCCAGGAAATCCGCGCTTCCTGGCTGAAGCAGCGCGCCGTGCACGCCATCATGCTCTTCCTGCACGCCCACGGCGTCAGCTCGGCGCGCGCCCTGCGGATTTACAAGACCTATGGCGACGACGCCCTCAGCGTCCTGCAGGCCAACCCCTACCGCCTCGCCCAGGACATCCACGGCATTGGCTTCAAGACCGCGGACCAGATCGCCCGCCAGCTCGGCCTCGCCGCCGACGCCCCGGAACGCGTGCGCGCGGCCCTGCTGCACAGCCTCGCCGCCGCGGCCGGCAACGGCCACACCTGCCTGCCCGCCACCGAGGCACTCGACCAGGCCCGCGAACTCATCGGGGTCGAGGCGGCCGCCGTGCGCGAGGCGCTCGCCTTCCTCACCGGCACCGGCGACCTTGTGCAGGCGGTGCAGGACGGGGTCGCCAAACTCTGGCTGCCCGCCCTGCACACCGCCGAGATCCAGATCGCCCGCCACCTGCGCGAGCTGATCGCCCTTCCGCCCGACTGGCCGCGGATCGACCTTGAACCGGCCCTCGCCGCCATCGCCGAACGCACCGGCAAACCGCTCGCGCCGAGCCAGGTCGAGGCCGTGCGCGAGGTGCTGCGCCGGCGCGTGCTCATCCTCACCGGCGGGCCCGGCGTCGGCAAGACGACCCTGGTCAACACCCTGCTTGAGCTGCTCGGCGACCGCGAGATCGTGCTTGCCGCGCCCACCGGCCGCGCCGCGCGCCGGCTGGCGGAAAGCACCGGCCGCGAGGCGAAGACCCTGCACCGCCTGCTCGAAGCCCAGGGCGGCGGCACCTGGGGACGTCACCGCGGCCGTCCGCTCGAGGGCCAGGTCTTCGTCTGCGATGAAGCCTCCATGATCGACACCCCGCTCATGGCCCGCTTCCTCGCCGCCCTGCCCGCCGAGGCCCACCTGCTTCTCGTTGGCGACGCCGACCAGTTGCCGTCTGTCGGTCCCGGTCGCGTGCTTGGCGACCTGCTCGCCTGCGGCACCGTGCCCGCCGTCCGCCTCACCGAGATCTTCCGCCAGGCCGCCGCCAGCCGGATCATCACCAGCGCCCATGCCATCAACGCCGGACGCCTGCCCGACCTCAAGCCGGCGCGCGACAGCGACTTCTTCTTTCTCGAGGAAATGGATCCCGAAACCCTGCGCACCACCTTGGTCGAACTGGCGCGCACGCGTCTGCCCGCCAAGTATGGCTTCGATCCGGTCGCTGATCTGCAGGTGCTGACGCCCATGAACCGCGGTCCGCTCGGCACCCGCGCCCTCAACGAGGCCCTGCAGGCCGCGCTCAATCCGCCCAACGAGACCAAATTCGAGCTCGAGCGCTTCGGCGTCACCTTTCGCGTCGGCGACAAGGTCATTCAGACGAACAACAACTACGACAAGGACGTCTTCAACGGCGATATCGGCCACATCGACGCCATCGACACCGAGCCCCTGCGAATCGGCGTGCGCTTCGACGGCGGTCGCCGGGTCGAGTATGAGCCCGGCGAGCTCGACGAACTGCAGCTCGCCTACGCCCTCAGCATCCACAAGAGCCAGGGCAGCGAGTTCCCCTGCGTCCTGCTGCCGGTCAGCCGGCAGCACGCCATCATGCTGGAGCGCAGCCTGATTTACACCGGGCTGACCCGCGCCAAAAAGCTCGCCGTTCTGCTCGGGGATCCGGCCGCCCTCGAAATGGCCGTCCGCCGCCAGTCCAGCCGTCGCCGCTGGACCGGCCTCGCAACCGGACTGGGCATCGCCTGAGCTCTCGCCCAGCAATGCCGCTTTATCTTTGCCCTGGCCCGGCGCAAGCTGGTCGCCAATGATGGAAATGTCCCTGCAACTCGCCGGCGGGCTGGGCCTGTTCCTGCTCGGCATGGCCCTGCTCACAGAGGGGCTGCGGGTGATGGCAGGCGAGTCGCTGCGGCGGGCCCTTGTGCGTTTCACCGGCACGCCGTTCAAGGCCTTTGGCTCGGGGGCTCTGGTCACCCTGCTGGTGCAGTCGTCGAGTGCGACCACTGTGACGGTGATCGGGTTTGTCAGTGCCGGTCTGCTGACCTTTCCGCAGGCGCTGGGCGTGGTGTTTGGCGCCAGCCTGGGCACGACCGGCACGGGCTGGATGGTCGCCCTGCTCGGCCTGAAGGTGAAGCTGGGGCTCTTCGCCCTGCCGCTGGTGGCGCTGGGGTCCCTCCTGAAGCTGCTCGGCCATGGCCGGCGCGCCACTCTCGGGACCGCGGTGGCGGGCTTTGCCCTGATCTTCCTTGGCATCGACTTCCTGCAGGACTCCATGCAGGGCCTGGGTGCATCGATCAAGGCCGCGGACCTGCCGTCGACTGGCCTTCAGGGGCATCTGCTGGCGGTGGCGATCGGCATGGGGCTGACGGTGTTGATGCAGTCGTCGAGCGCGGCGATGGCAGCGAACCTGACCGCCCTGCACACCGGCACGGTGAACTTTGAGCAGGCGGCAGCTCTGGCCATTGGCGCTGCCATGGGATCGACGGTGACCGGCGTGCTGGCCGCGCTGGGCGGCAGCGTGCCGGCCAAGCGCACCGCGCTGGCGCACGTGCTGTTTCATGCGGGCACCGGAGGTCTGGCGCTGGCACTTCTCCCCTGGTATCTGCGCGGCATCGGCCATGCCCAGAGCGAGTGGGGACTGGAACCGGGGGCAGTCAGTCTTGCCGCCTTCCACACCAGCTTTGTGGCGGCGGGCGTGCTGCTTTTCCTGCCGTGGGTGCGCGGTTTTGCGAGGTTGATTGAATGCCTTCTGCGCGACCGCGGACCGCGCCTGACCCGGCATTTGGATCCGACCCTGCTGCACACGCCTCCAGTGGCGCTGGAAGCGCTCCGGCGTGCCCTGGCGGAGACGGCCTGCAACCTCTTCCAAACGCTGCGCCACTGCCTCGAGGCGCAACAGGCCCCGGAAACCATCCGCCAGGAAATCGCGGGCGCCCTCGCCGAGGCCCAACAGTTCCTGGCCCGCATCCCGATGCTGCCGGGCGATGCCGCAGTGTCGCAGGCACGTCTGGCCGAGATGCACGCAATCGATCATCTGACACGCCTGCAGGTGAGGCTGGACCTGCCCTTGACCGTGCTGGAACGCCTGGGCGAGCAAACCCTGCGCACGGCACGCCAGCTCGCCGATGAAATTCTCGGGCTGGCGACCTCCGGTCTGGTGGGGGGCGGACCGACCGCCTGGCTGACGGACCTGGAGGCCAAAGCGGTGGCTCTGGCCGAATTGCGCCGGCACGAGCGGGCGTCGATTCTCCAGGCGACCGCCGAGGGCGTAGGCACCCCCGCTCATTCGCTGGAATGCCTCGATGCCCTGCACTGGCTGGACCATGCCGGCTACCACGCGTGGCGGATTGGCGTGTACCTGAGTGGCAATGGCGGGTCCCGGGAGCCGGC
>JBIJBO010000223.1:0-4527 GCA_044345215.1 Prosthecobacter sp.
CCGAATTCCACAGGCGGGTGACCGGGGGGCGCGGCGCGCGCAGCCAGGGGGTGGCGCCGGCGGGGAAATCGAGGTCGGTGACGATCACCTCGTCCTGCGGTCCGAGGTCGAGGGCCCCGGCGAGCAGGTTGTAGGCCTCCGAGCTGCAGGAGCAGAACGACACCTCATGAGTTTTCAGCCCCACCATCCGGGCACTGATCTCGCGGCAGGCTTCGACCGCCGCGAAATGGCCGTCGCGACCGCGCATGCCGAGGGTCTTGTCGCGCCAGTAGCGCTCGAGCGCCTCGTGCACCGCCAGCGGCGGGATGCTTTCGGCGGCGGTGTTCAGGTAGGCGATGCCTTCCAGGCTGGGGAAGTCGCGGCGGCGGGTGGCGTCGGTGAGCATGGGCAGAATTTTGGATGCAGCGGGAGCTTCGGCGGATCAACCGGGGTTTTTGAGCGCGCTGCCTTCGCGGGCTGGGCGCGCGCGATCCCAGAGGAAGAGCATGGCGAGCACGCCGAGCCAGGGTGCGAGGCCGGCGAGCGCGAAGCCGAGGTCGAACGACTGGGTTTCATCGACCAGGCGACCGAACAGCTTGTGCATGGGCGAGGACACGGCCCAGACCCAGGTGCTGAGCAGGCCGGTGAGGCGGCCGACATGGCGGTCGGAGAGTTCCTGAACGAAGCTGTAGTAGCAGGGGAAGAGCGCGAGCGCCCCGGCGCCGACCAGCAGCAGGGCAACGAGCAGGGCCGGCCCCTTGGGCAGCCAGAGCACGGCCAGGCTGCAGGAGGTCAGCACGCAGGCGCCGGCGTAGACGCGGCGACGCGCGGCATGGGCGCTCAGGTGGAAACGGCGCGCCAGCCAGAGCGAGGCAAAGCCGGCGGCGAAGCAGCCGACGTCGGTGCCGATGTAGTAGGCGGAGTTGAAGGACAGCGCCTCGGTCTCGGTGTAGCCGCGGCCCTCCTGCATGAACTTCGGCAGCCAGACGCGGAACAGGTGCCAGCAGGTCTGCGCGCCAAAGATGAGCACGGCCAGCGCCCAGAAACGCCGGCCGAGCAGGAGGTCCCCCAGGCCCTCGCCGGCGACCTCCTTCGGCGCCACGACGTCGAGCTCGGTCTTGCGGATCGAGGCGAACCAGAGGACCACCCAGACCAGGCCGATGGCGCCGACGACCTGGAAGGCGAGCCGCCAGCTCGACAATTCCTCGGTCATCAGCCAGAGCATGATGGGCGGCGTCACCACCGCGCCGATCGAGGCGCCGCTCTGCAGCACGCTGTTGCCCATTGTGCGATCCTGCGGCTGCAGCAGGGCAAAGGTCGTCTTCAGCGCGCAGGGCCAATGCCCGGCCTCGAACAGGCCGAGCAGGACGCGGCAAACGAGCAGTTCGTCATAGGTGCGCGTGTGCGCCGAGGCGATGCCCATGAGCGACCAGCCCGAGAGCACGATGGGGTACAGCCAGTAGACGCGGAAGCGGTCGGCCAAAAAGCCGAAGATGAGCGAGCCCGCCGCAAAGGCCCAGCCGAAGGCGAGCTCGAGGTCGCCATATTGCTCCTGGCTGAGCTGAAATTCCTGGGTCACCCGCACCGCCGCGTTGGCGAGCGTCTGGCGGTCCATGTAGTTGATCGTCGTGGCCAGCAGCAGCAGGCCGCAGACGTACCATTTCCAGAAAGAAGGGCGATGCATGGAAGATGGGAGATGGGACCCAAACTTGAAACCTGAGACTTGAGACTTGAGACTTGAGACTTGAAACCTGCGATCACTCCCAGCTCCGGCCGTCCCAGGCGATCATGCGCTCGATCATCCGGACGGTGGCGGCGGTGAAGGTTTGGAACAGGGCCTCGCCCTTTTCGGCGCTGGCCGTGCGCGGGTCGCCGACGTGACCCGGCGTGCTGCGGTCGGGCATGGTCCAGCCGCGGGCGGCCGGTTCAAAGGCGTCGCCAAAGGCCACAGGTTCGACCTTGGCCGGGTCATGGACGAGCTGCGGCGCGAGGCGCAGGATCATCGACGTCTCCCACTCGCAGGCGTGGCCCATCTGGCGCTGGTGCAGGTCCGGGTGGGCGCCGACGGCGTCGGGCGCGAGGTTCCAGTAGGTGGCGAAGAGCAGCAGCAGGTCGCGGCGGTCGCGGTGGCGCTGACGGACCTCGAAGACCGTCTGGCGACCCGGCACGTCGTTGCCGCCGTGGCCGTTGAGCAGGAGCAGGCGGGTGAAGCCGTGGGCGAGGAAGTTTTCCAGCAGGCCGGCCAGCAGGTCGAGGTAGACGCGCGGCTCGGCCGAGAGCGTGCCGGGGAAGTCGAGGTGGTGGTGCGAATTGCCCAGCCACTGCAGCGGCGCAAACAGCGCGCGCCCGCCCAAGGCCAGCTCGGCGCGCCGGGCGATCTCGCCCATCAACATCGAATCGGTGAACACCGGCAGGTGGTGGCCGTGCTGCTCGAGGGCGGCGACGGGAAACACGACGGGCGTGTGTTTCGGCAGGGCGGCCACCTGGGGCCAGGTCATCTCGGCGAGGAGCATCAGCCATCAACGCGCCGCGCGGCCCAAATGATTCAGGCCGGCGGCGAAAGCAGCCTCAAACCAGGTCCGGCAGAGGCTTGTCGGCGTCGCCGAAGCGCTCGGTCTTCACGCCCATGCGCTCCATGAGGGCGAGGTGCAGGCGGCAGAGCTTGCGGTTCTCGTCCTTCTTGTCGAACTCGAAGGCGCGACCGCCGCGCAGGGTGCCGCCGCCGCTGCCGGCGAGCACGAGCGGCAGCTGGGTGGAATCGTGGGCATTGCCGTCGAACAGGCTGGAGGTGAGCAGAACCATGCTGTTTTCCAGCAGGGTGCGCTCGCCTTCCTGGGTGGCCTGCATCTTCTGCAGGGCCTCGGACCAGACCTGCACCATGAACTCGTTGCTCTTCTGGTAGCCGGCGAGGCGCTCTTCGTCGTTGGCATGGTGCGACAGCTCGTGCTGGCCGCCCTTCACGCCGATGAAGCCGAAGTTCATGTTCGACAGGTCGTTCGTCAGCATGTGGGTGATGACGCGGGTGCGGTCCATCTGGAAGGCGAGCACCATGATGTCGAGCATGAGCCGGACGTGCTCCTCCTGCTTGGCGGGGATGCCGGAGGCGGGGCGCTTGAGCCAGGGCGTCGTCACGCTCGGCCGCCAGCCGCGCGTCTCGGCCTCGGCGGCGTTGAGCTGTTCGGCGCGGGCGATGCGCTGCTCGAGGTCGCGCACGGAGGCGAGATACTCGTCGAGCTTCTGGCCGTCGCGCCGGCTGAGCTTGCCGCGCAGGCTCTTGGCGTCGCCCAGCACCAGGTCGAGCACGCTTTTGTCACGCGCGCGCTTGCTGCCGTCGTCGAAAAGCTGGTCGAAGGCCTGCTGGGGATAGATCTCCTTGGGCGCCGGCGTCGTCGGGCTGCTCCAGGACAGGTAGGCGGAGTAGAGCGAGGTGTAGCCGCTGTCGGTGCTGTACTTGGGACCCTCAGTGCCGATGGCGAGGCTGGCGACCGGCGTTTCGCGGCCGACCCGGGCGGCGACGATCTGGTCCATGGTGAGGCCGACCTCGACGTCGGTCGTCGTCTGCTTGACCTTCAGGCCGGAGAGCAGGTTCATTTTCGGGTAGTGCCCGCCCGGACCGGCGACCGTGGTCGGATTCCACAGGCCCTTGAAGACCATCACCTGATTCTTGACCGGCTCGAGCGGCTTCAGGCTCTGCAGCAGGTCCAGGCCATTCGGGCCGTTGCTGGCACCCCAGTGATGCGGGTTGACGCCGTTGCCGAAGAAGCAGACCGCGAGTCGGCGCGGCGCCTGCGGGGTGCCCTTGACGACGGGCGCGCCGAAGGAGGAAACGGACTCAAACCAGGGCAGGCCGAGCATGACACCCGCACCGCGGAGGAACTGGCGGCGCGTGGACGCAGAGGAGGCTTTCAGGGACATGGGGGTAGGCAAGATACGCGCGGTGGCGGGCCGAGCTATCGGATTCCTGCGCACGTGCACCCGAGACAGCGCTCGCCCTGCCCGTCGGCCAGAAGGCCTGGCGCGCGCGAAAGTCGTCCTTTCCCCGAACGGGTTTCCCGCCTACCCAATCCTGGAATGCACGACGCCGAACCCATTGAAGGCTCCTGGGCCGAGTCCCTGGCGGATTTCCTCCTCCAGCAGCGCGGCGTCGAGGCGATCCGGCTCAATCCGGCGGAGAAGACCGTGCAGGTGGCAACGCTTGGCGAGGTCGACACCGCGCTGCTGCAGGCGCGGCTCAACGAGGTCCTGCGCGCGCTCGACGCCACGGTGCTGGCCCGCAAACCGTCCGCGCACCCTGATCTCGGGCCGGTGACGTTGAGCCGCGAGGTCGACGCCGTCAGCCTGCGGATGCCGAGCTGCCCGACCGCGCCGCGTTTCTGGAAGTGGCGCGAGTTCGAGTGGCCGGAACCCGAGGAAATCGAGGCACGCAGCCGCGAGGAATGGCGGGCCATGGCCGTGCAGGCCACCATCTGCGGCGCGGCCTTGCTGGCGGGCTACCTGCTTGAAAAGCTCGCCGCGGCACCCGTCGTTTTGTCACACTCTTTGTTTGGC
>JBIJBO010000083.1:0-14766 GCA_044345215.1 Prosthecobacter sp.
CGAGGAAAGCGGCCGTCTGGAGGGCGTGTTTTCCAAGTCTGACCTCGTCGAGGTGCCGCGCACGCGCCTGGTGCTGGTCGATCACAACGAGTTCTCGCAGGCGGTCGCCGGCGCCGACGAGGCAGAGATTGTCGAGGTCATTGATCACCACCGCCTGAGCGGCAACCTCCGCACCCAGGAGCCGGTGCGCTTCATCAATGAACCGGTCGGCAGCACCAGCACCATCGTTGGCATCATGTTCCGCATGCGCGGCCTGACGCCGGACAAGGGCACCGCCATCTGTCTCTGCGCCGGTCTGATTTCCGACACCCTGCACCTGACCAGTCCGACCACGACCACCACCGACCGCGAGATCCTTGACTGGCTGGCGGGAATTGCCGGCCTGGATGCGGCGCAGTTCGTGAAGGACTTCTTTGCCGCCGGCTCCCTGCTTCGCGAGGCGACCCCGGCGCGCGCCATTGAGGGCGACCGCAAGGTGTTTGAGGAAAACGGCTGGCGCATCAGCATCAGCCAGATCGAGGAAATGGGGCTGGGTGAATTCTGGAAGCAGCAGGGTGCCTTGCACGAGGCCCTGACCGCCCTGTGCGCCGCCCACCGGCTGAACTTTGCCTGCCTGATGGTGACCGACATCACCGCCCACCACAGCGTCCTGCTGGTGGCCGGCGACGCTCGTGTTGAGCGCGCGCTCGCCGCCGATTATCCGACCCGGGCACCGCAGGTCTTCGACCTCGCGGGTGTGGTCAGCCGCAAGAAGCAGCTCTTCCCCTACCTTAGCAGCCTGGTTGGCAAGCTGACGCCACCCTGATCATCGCGCCGCCTTGATCTCGTCCCAGACCTTGGTCCACTTGGCGAGGTCGGAACCGAGGTTTTCGATGATCTCGCTGCGCGACTTGACCTCCTCGGGAATGGTGATGGCCGGGTTCTGGAGAAAGCCGGCGCTGACGCGCTCAAGGGCCTCGGGATTTGGACAGAGGTAGCCGAGCCACTCCATGTTCTCGGCGGCGACCTCCGGATCGAGCAGGTGGTTGATGAACTTCAGGGCGAGGGCGGGCTGAGGCGCGCTCTTCGGGATGACCATCTCGTCGCAGCCAATGCTGACGCCCTCCCGGGGCACGAGGATCTGCACGCGCGGGTTTTCCTGCGCCACCTGGAAGAGGTCGCCGCTGTAGCCGTGCACCAGCAGGAATTCACCCGAGTCGATGCCGGCCTTGTAGCCCTCGTTGTCGAACTTGGCGATCTGCCGCTTCCAGCGGATCACGACATCGCGCGCGGCGGCGAGTTCGGCTTCGTCGCGCGAGTTGAGGCTGTGGCCGAGCGATTTCAGCGCCGCACCGAGCGTCTCGCGCATGTCATCGAGCAGCACTGCGCGTCGGCCGAGGTCGGCGCGGTCAAACATCGCCCAGCTTGGCTGGCCCTCGCGCAGGCGGTCGCTGCGCACGGCAATGACGCCATAACCGATGGTGTAGGGCACGGCGAAACGCATCTCACGGTCCTTGACCTTGGCGAGCACGGCGCGGTCGATGTGCTTCAGGTTGGGCAGGGCGGCGTGGTCGAGGGGGGTCAGCAGGCCGTCCTGCCGCAGCAGTTCGACCATGTAGCTGGTCGGAAAGACCAGGTCGTAACCGCCGGCACCGGCCGTCAGTCGCGCGTGCAGGCTCTCGTTGGAATCGAAGGTGTCGACGACGACACGGCATTCATGGTCGGCCTCGAAGCGGTCGATCGCCTCCGGGCTGAGGTAGTCGGCCCAGGTGTAAACGTGCAGAACATCCGCGCCGACGGCAGGCAGGCAGGCAAGCACGATGGCGAAAATCAGGGTGGGTTTCATGGCGGCGCGGATGGCTGCCGGCCCAGGCGAAGGCTGAGGGCGGCGGCAAGGAAGGTGGCGCAGAGCAGCAGGCTGCTCAAGGCGTTGATGACCGGCAGGCTGCGGCTGGTCTTCATCATGCTGGCGATGCGCAGCGGCAGGGTCGTGCTGCCTGGGCCGGCGACGAAGAAGGTGATGACGAAGTCGTCCATCGACAGGGTGAAGGCGAGCAGGGCGCCGGCGAGGATGCCGGGCAGCAGCAGTGGCAGGACAACGCGCCGCGCCGCCTGCCAGGGGCTGGCGCCGAGGTCGCGTGCGGCGTCGAGCAGGAGCGGGTCGAAACCGCGGAGGCGACCGAGCACGACCATGGCCACGTAGCTGATGCTGAAGGTGATGTGGGCGGCCCAGATCGTCAGTGGGCCGGTGGGGATGTGCAGGGCGGTGAAGAGCGACAACAGGGCCATGCCCATGAGCAACTCCGGCAGCGCCAGCGGCAGGACAAGAAGGCAGCGATGGAGGTTTTGCAGGTGGCTGCGATGGCGGTGCAACGACCAGGCGGCAAGGGTGCCAAGCAGGGTGGCGGCCAGGGTTGAGGCAAACGCCAGGCAAAGGCTCAGAAAGAACGCGTCCCAGACAGCCTCCGCCTGCCAAAGTCGCTCATACCACTGCCAAGTGAAGCCTTCCCAGGAGCCGCCGAAGCGCGATGCATTGAAGGAGTTTAGCACGAGCACGACCAACGGTGAGTTCAGAAAGACAAGCACCAGAACGGTCAGGATCGCCGGCAGGCGTGAACGCTTCATGTCTCCACCTCCCGTTCGGATTTGCCCTGGCGCCAGGCCTGTGCCAGCAGGAGGACCAGCACCGCCAGCAGCAGCAGCCCGGCAAGCGCGGCGGCCTCGGGCAGGTTGCGATCACTGAAGGCACGCTGGACGATGCGGTTGCCGATCATTTCCTGGTCTGTGCCGCCCACCATTTGCGGCACCACATACTGGCCGAGGCAGCCGGTGAAGACCAGCAGGGTGCCGGTGGCAACGCCCCCGCGAACGCCGGGCACGAGCACGCGCCAGAACGCCTGCCAAGGACCCGCTCCAAGGTCGCGCGCGGCATCGAGCAGGCCGAAGTCGAACTTTTCCGCGGCGGCATAAACCGGCAGGATGGCGAAGGGCAGGTGCACGTAGACAAGCACGGTCAGCACTGCGCCGGTATTGTACAAAAGCATGTCATCCGGGGAGAGAAGACCGCCACCCTGCAGGAGGCGAGTCAGGGCTCCATCGGGATGCAAAAGGGTTTTCCAGGCAAAAACACGGATGAGAAAATTGGTCAGGAAGGGCAGGATGATGAGCAGCAGCACAAGCCCCTGCCGCCGTTTCGGCAACCGGGCCAGATGGCAGCCGGCCGGCACAGCCAGCAGCAGGCTGAGGCCGGTGGCGGTCGCACTCAGCCAGAGGGTGCGCCACCACAGTGGCAGCAACGCGGGATCGGCCAGCGCGCGCACGGCGTCGAGACTCTTCCCGCCAGCGAGCCCGCCATGCAGGTCGGCCGGGCGAAAGGCGGTAGCCAGGATCAATGCGGTCGGCAGGGCGAAGAAGGCCGCCAGCCAGAGAAGTGACGGGGCGGTCAGCAGCCATTCGGTCAGACGTTGGCGTCTGGGCTTCATGGTTGGGTTTCCGCCAGCAGGCGCAGGCCAGAGGGTTCGAGTTCCAGGCGCACTGTCGTGCCGCGCGCGAGAAGCGCCGGGCCGGACTGCTGGGCCAGCCAGCGCTGGCCGTCGCCCTCAATCCAGTAGCGGGTGTGGGCACCGCCGAACACCACCTCCACGATCCGCCATGGCGTGGCGGCCTCGGCCGCATGAAGCCGCACATGCTCAGGTCGCACGCTCAGGCGCACGAGGCTGCCGACGGCCTGCCGGGCACTCTCGGGCAGGGGCGCAAGCAGGCCGCCTGCCAGGCGCAAGCCCTCCGTTTCCATGCGGCCCTCGACCAGGTTGGTGTCGCCGATGAAGGCGGCGACAAAGGCCGAGACCGGTCGCTGATACAGCTGTTCGGGGGTGTCGACCTGTTGCACGCGGCCCTCGTTCAGCACGGCGATGCGATGGCTCAGGCTCATCGCCTCAGTCTGATCGTGGGTGACGTAGACAAAGGTTGTGCCGACCTCGCGCTGCAGGGCGGTCAGTTCGACCAGCAGGTGCTGGCGCAGCTTCAGGTCGAGGGCGGCGAGCGGTTCGTCGAGCAGCAGCAGGCGCGGCCGGTTGATGAGGGCGCGTGCAAGGGCGGCGCGTTGCTTCTGGCCACCGCTGAGCTGGGCCGGCTTTTGGCTGGCGTGGCTTTCCAGCTTCACCAGCGCCAGCATGCGGTCGATCGCCTCGCGGATTTGCGACCGGCTCCAGCCGGCAAGTTGCGGCCCAAAGGCCAGGTTCTCGCGCACGCTCAGGTGCGGAAACAGCGCGTAGTTCTGGAATACCGTGTTCACCGGTCGCCGCTCGGGTGGCAGGGCTGTCAGATCTTTGCCGGCAAGTTCGATGCGGCCGCTGTCGGGCGCCTCAAAGCCGGCGACCAGTCGCAGCAGCGTGGTCTTGCCGCAGCCACTCGGGCCGAGCAGGGAAAAGATCTCGCCCTCGCGGATCGACAGGCTGACGCCGTCGAGCGCGCGCTGCGCGCCGAAGCTCTTGCGCACGGCATCGATGACCAGGAACTCGTCCATCCGTCATGCTTGGCGGAAAAGTACGCCGCTGCAACTCCCGGAGCGCAGGGCGGCGGGGGGCGGTTTGCAGCGCAGATTTCCATTGCCAGGCGGACGCGCATGTTGAAAATCAGCCCGTCCGCGCGCCGGACGCCACCAAACCTCCTACCGATCATCATCATCATGGGCAGACCCGTCACTCTCTTCACCGGCCAGTGGGCCGACCTTCCCCTGGACACCATGCTGCAGAAAGCCAAGGCTTTTGGCTACGACGGCGTGGAACTCGCCTGCTGGGGCGACCACTTCGAGGTGGACAAGGCCGACCAGGCCTACTGCGACGCCAAGCGCGCCAAGCTCAAGTCCGCCGGCCTGCAGTGTCACGCCATTTCCACCCACCTGGTGGGCCAGGCCGTGTGCGACAACATCGATGCCCGCCACGCGCAGATCCTGCCGGCCGCCATCTATGGTGACGGCAATCCGGAGGGCGTGCGTCAGCGCGCCGCCGAGGAACTGATCAAGACTGCGCACGCCGCCAAGCGCTTCGGGGTCAGTGTCGTCAACGGCTTCACTGGCAGCTCGATCTGGCACCTGGTCTACTCCTTCCCGCCGAACCTGCCCGGCCAGATCGATGCCGGCTACGCCGACTTCGCCAAGCGCTTCAAGCCGATCCTCGACGAGTATCAGAAGCTTGGCGTGCGCTATGCGCTGGAGGTGCACCCGACCGAAATCGCCTTTGACATCGCCAGCGCCGAGCGTGCCCTGCAGGCGGTCGACTACCATCCCGCCTTCGGCTTCAACTACGACCCCAGCCATTTTGGCTATCAGGGCGTCGATTACGTGAAGTTCATCTACAAGTTCAGCGACCGCATTTTCCACGTTCACATGAAGGACGTGGCCTGGAACCTCAGCGGCGATGCCGGCGTCTTCGGCGGCCATGTCGACTTCCACAAGCCAACCCGCTACTGGGACTTCAAGTCGGTCGGCCGCGGCGACATCAAGTTCGAGCGCATCATCCGCGCGCTCAACGACATTGAGTACGGTGGCCCGCTCAGCGTGGAGTGGGAGGACGGTGCCATGGACCGCGAGTTCGGTGCCGCGGAATCCGCCGCCTACGTCAAGAAACTCGACTTCCCGCCCTCGAAGATCATCTTCGACGCGCAGTTCGCCGAGAACAGCAAGTGAGCACGCGCGGCTTCGTCCGCATGGACAGGCCTCCGGCCGCCCCCGCCGGCGCCGGAGGCCCCTACTTTTTCCGATGAAATTCCTGTTCTCCCTTCCTCTCATGGTGGCCGTGCTCGGCCTGGGATTCGCGTCGGCCGCCGATGCGGATCCCGTGGCCGCTGCCCTGGAACCGTTCGTCCAGGATGGCCAGATCGCCGGGGTGGTGACGCTGGTGGCGCGCAAGGACGAGATGTTGAGCCTGCAGTCGGTCGGCTTCCAGGACTTGGAAAAGCGCACGCCGATGGCGACCGACAGCCTGTTCTGGATCGCCTCGATGACCAAGCCGATCACGGCACTCGCGGTGCTCATGCTGCACGATGACCGCCGCCTCGACATCGATGACCCGGTGGAAAAATACCTGCCGGAGTTCAAGGGCCAGCTCGTCGTGCGGGAGAAGAAGGACGACCGCGTACTGCTCGGCAAGCCGGCACGGCCGGTCACCTTGAAGGATCTGCTCACCCACACCGGCGGTGTCACCGGCAATTCGAACGTCGAATCCGGCGCCCTCGATGTCCTGTCGCTGCGCGAGGCGACCCTGGTCTACGCGCTGACACCGCTTCAGTTTGAGCCGGGCAGCCGCTGGGCCTATTCGAATCCGGGCATCAACGTGCTGGGCCGGGTCATCGAGGTGGTGACGGGCGATGACTATGCCAAGGCGCTCGACCGCCTCGTGATCCGCCCGCTGGGCATGCGCAACACGACCTTCTGGCCGGACAAGAAGCGTCTCGAAAAGCTTGCCGTCTCCTATCAGGCCGGCCCGGATGGAAAGCTTGCGCCTGCGGAGATCCGCTACCTGACGTCGCCCTACTCCGACAAAAAACGCACCCCGCTTGCCGCCGGGGGGCTGTTTTCCACCGCGGAAGACCTGCACAAGCTTTATTTCATGCTGGTCAACGGTGGCGAGGCGAATCGCCGCCGCCACATCTCCAAGGAGACGCTGGCGCGCATGTTTGAGAACCACACCGGCGATCTCAAGGCGGGCTTCGTCGAGGGCATGGGCATGGGGCTGGGCGTGCAGGTGGTGGTGCGACCCGCCGGGGTCACCGCCAAGCTGCGTGCCGGCACGGTTGGCCACGGTGGCGCTCACGGCACCCAGGGCTGGTTCGATCCCGCCAGTGGCACCATCCAGATCCTGCTCATCCAGCGCGCCGGCCTGCCGAATGGCGATGCCTCGCCGATGCGCCAGGCCTTTCACGAGGCGGCGGTTCGGTTGCTCGAGACCTCGCCCCCAGCCCCGGACAAGGAATAAGACCCGCCTTCCCTGTGATAAGCCCGGCCGTGTGCCGCGCTGACTGACTCCATCCACGATCCCCTAACATGACCTCCGCCACCCGCCGCCGTTTCCTCCAGCACAGTGTGCTCGCCGCCACCGCCGTCTCCGCCTCGCGCGTGCTCGGAGCCAATGACAAGATCCGCGTTGGCTTCATTGGTCTCGGCGGGCGCGGCATGGGCTCGGCGGCTTGGTTCGCCAAGATCCCCGGTGTGGAGGTCGCCTGCCTGTGCGATGCCGACACCGAAGTCATCGCGCGCGCCAAGAAGAAGTATCCGCAGGCCAAGACCGCCCAGGACCTGCGCAAAGTCATCGAGGATCCGGAGATCGACGCCGTGGTCGTCTCCACCGGCAACCATTGGCATGTGCTCGCCTCCATCTGGGCCTGTCAGGCGGGCAAGGATGTTTACGTGGAAAAACCGGTCTCCCACAACGTCTGGGAGGGGCGCAAGCTGGTCGAGGCCGCTCGCAAGTACAACCGCATCGTGCAGGGCGGCACCCAGCAGCGCAGCGACCCCTTCCACCAGGAACTGAAGGCCTATCTCGATTCCGGCGCGCTCGGCAAAATGAAGCATGTGCGCCTCAACCACTACGGCATGCGCGCCAGCATCGGCAAGGTCGCTCAGCCGATTGCCCCGCCGGCCAGCGTCGACTACAACCTCTGGCTCGGTCCGGCCCAGGATGAGCCCATTCACCGCCCGAAGTTCCACTACGACTGGCACTGGGTCTGGAACACCGGCAACGGCGAACTGGGCAACTGGGGGCCGCACATCATCGACGACCTGCGCAACATTGTCTTCCGCGACAAGATCAGCCTGCCCAAGCGCGTGCTGGCCGGGGGAGGTCGCTACGGCTGGGACGATGCCGGTGAGACGCCCAATACCCACTTCCTCTACATCGACACCGGCGACATCCCGGTGGTCATGGATATCCACAACCTGCCTCGACAGAAGGGCATGAAGGCGGGTGACGTCTATCGCCGCCGCCGCACCAGCGCCTTTCTCGTCATTGAATGCGAGGGCGGGTATTATGCCGGCAGCCGCGGCGGCGGTTCGGCACACGACCCCGAGGGCAAGGTCATCCAGCGCTTCCGTGGTGACGGTGGCGGCGGCCATGCGGAGAACTTCATCGCCGCGATGCGCAGCCGCAAGACCAGCGACCTCAACGGTGAGATCGAGCAGATTCACTACTCCAGCGCCTGGTGCCACCTCGGCAACCTGTCCTGGCGCCTCGGCCAGAACGGTGATCTCGATCAGGCCAAGGCCCAGCTCAAGGATTTCGAACCCTGGCAACAGGTCATCGACGACCTGCCCGCGCACCTCGCCGCCAACGAGGTGTCGCTCAAGGCGGGCGGTCTGCGGGTCGGTCGTCTGCTCGAGATCGATGGTGCCAAGGAGACCTTCATTGGCGACTCCGCCACACCCGAGGCGCTCGCCCTGCTCAAGCGCGAGTACCGCAAGGGCTTCGAGGTGCCCGAGCAGGTCTGAAGTGGAGCGGAAAAGGCTTGCCTGTGCCCGGCTTGCGCCGTTGACTCGCGCCATGCCTCCACCCGTAGCCTTGCTGCTCGCCAACACGGATACCCTGCCCGGGTACCGCATCACCGCCTGCCTGGGACTCGTCCAGGGCAGCACGATTCGCGCGAAGCATTTTGGACGCGACATCATGGCCGGGTTGAAGAATCTCGTGGGCGGCGAATTGCGCGGCTATACCGAACTGCTGCAGGAGTCGCGCCAGGAGGCGACCGCGCGCATGACCGAGCAGGCAGCCCGCCTTGGCGCAAACGCGGTCCTCAACGTCCGCTACGGCACCGCCTCCATCACCCAGGGGGCGGCGGAAATTCTGGCCTATGGCACCGCCGTGCGAGTCGAACCCGAGTGATCCGCGCAGATGGAACTGATTGTCCTCCTGCTGGTTCTTGGCTTCGTCTGCGGACGCATCACCGAGCAGCGGCATTTTCGCCGGCTGGAAGAGCGCGAGCGTGCTTGTGCGGATGTCCCGGTCACCACCCTGCGCCAGCCGCCACCGGGACGAGCCGTTGCATCGGCCAGCCTGGCCTGTGGTTCAGTGGTCGTTGCGGTCGACTACTTCAGGATGTTCCTCTCCGGTTTTCGCCTGTTTTTCGGGGGTGAACTGAAGTCTTATGCCAAGCTTCTCGAGCGGGCGCGTCGCGAGGCGGTCCTGCGCCTGCGTGACTCGGCACCCGACGCGGATTGCTTCATCAACCTTCGGTTTGAAGCCAGCGATGTTGGCGGCAAGGCGCAGGGCGCGCCGAATGTCGAAATGCTGGCCTATGCGACGGCGTTGAAGTTCCGCCCGGAACAGACTTCCGGCGAAGCCGCCCGTGGCGACTGAGCGTCCTTGCTCTGGCGCGGGGGCGCGTCTAACCTCCGCGCCCTCCCCGCCTCATGAATCCCCAGACCGAGACCACCCTGCGCTTTGCCGGCGAGCACCCCGCGCCGGCCGTGTGGGCGGCGGCGCTGGTTCTGGCTCTGGTGATGGGCCTGCTGTACCGGCGCGAGGCGCGCCAGCATCCCGGGCCCTGGTCCTGGATGCCGGGGCTGTTGCGCTCGCTGGCCGTCTTCCTGCTGGTGCTCGCCCTCTCGGGGCCGGTGCTGCGCCACGAGACGACGCGCCGCCAGCTCGGGCGCGTCATCTTCGCCGTCGATGCCTCGGCGAGCATGAAGCTGCAGGATGAACCCGCGGGAGCGGCTCCCGGCGAGGCTTCCGCCGGCAGCCGCTACGAGCGCGCACAAAAGTTGCTGCTCGGTGGCAGCACACCGCTGCTCCGCAAGATCACGGAAACGCAGGACGCCGAGCTGGTGCTGCTGCGCGGCATGCAGGCCCAGCGGGTCTGGTGGCAGCGTCAGGGCGGGAGGGACACGCCGGGCCCGCTGCCCGTGGCCTTCAACCTGCCGCCGGACGCGCCCCTCACCGACCTTGACACAGCCGCGCGCGAGTCTCTGGGTGAGCTGGCCCCTGGCACCGCGCTGGTCCTGCTCAGCGATGGCCAGCACAACGCCACGGGGTCTCCGGAGGAATTCGCCGGCGCGATGAAGGAGACCGGCGTGCCGGTCTTCACGATCGGGTTCGGCGTTGAGACGCCGCCGCCCGACCTGAGTGTGCTCAACGTTGTCACCGCCGAATCGGTGTTTGCCGAGGAAAACCTGCTGGGGCGTGTCACTCTTGGCGACAGCCTGCCGGCCGGCACCCCGTGCAACCTGCGCGTCACCAGCGGTGGGCGAGTGCTCTGGGAGCGCAACTTCAGCGCCGAGGGACGCGGCGAGAGACGGTTTGATTTCGGGTTTCCGGTCAAGGACCTGCCGCCGGCCGAGGCGACCGAGCGCGACAAGACGCTGCGCCTGATCCGCGTCCAGGCCTCGGTGGTGGGCGAGCGCGCCGGCATCGAAAAGACCCAGGCGAACAACGCGCGCGAGGTGGCGCTGCATATGCTCAGTCGCAAGCGCAAGGTGCTGTTGCTCGATGGTCGCCCGCGCTGGGAGACGCGCTACATCCACAATCACTTCGACCGCGATGAACGCTGGGAGGTTGATCTGCTGATCGATGACCATGCCGAGCCGGCCGCCTCGGGTGCCCTGCAGCAGGGTTTTCCCAAGACGCGCGAGGAGTTGTTCAGTCATGATCTGGTCATTCTCGGGGATGTCGCGCCCGGACGCTTCAGCGCCGCCCAGATTGACTGGCTGATCGAGTTCGTCGAAAAACGCGGTGGCGGCCTGATCCTGGTCGATGGCGCGCGCGGCCATCTGCGAGCCTGGGCTGCCGGCAAAACCGCGCCGCTCCTGCCGGTGCTCTGGTCTGGCGCCTCGGCCCCCGCCGCCGGGGGCTGGACGCTGCGGCTCACCCCCGAAGGGGAAAGCCAGGCAGCCCTGCGCCTGAGCGATTCCGCCAGTGCCAACAGCGGTCTCTGGCCCGAGCTTCCGGAACTGCGCTGGGTCGCGCCGGCGGTGGCCCAGCCGGGGGCGCAGACACTGGCCGTGTTGGCTGCCCGTGGCGGCAACGCCGCTCCGCCTGCGCTGGTCTTTCGTCCGCTCGGCGCGGGGGCGGTGCTCTATCTGGCCAGCGATGAACTCTGGCGCTGGCGCTACCAGGTGGCCGATCTCTACCACCAGCGCCTGTGGATGCAGCTGGCGGCCTGGATTGCCGCGCCCCCCTTTCAGGTCGAGGACAAGCGCGCGGCGATCGGCAGCGACCGCCTGCGGTATCAGCCCGGTGAGACGGCGGAAATCCGTGTGCGCCTTGGCGGTTCCACCCCGGCACCCGCCGAGGGGGCGCAGGCTGTGCTGCTGCACGAGGGGCGCGAAGTGGCGGTGCTGCCCCTGGAGGCCGATCCCACGCACTTCGGCATTCTGCGCGCCGTCACACCGCCACTCAAGGCGGGTGCCTATGAAATCGCTGTTGCCCCTGGACCGTCGGCACCGCGCGGCGAACTGCGCCTGTCGCTGCGTGTGGCCGATGCCGGCAATGCCGAGTGGGCGAGTTTGACCCTCAACCGGCCCCTGTTGGAGTCGATGGCCCAGCTCTCGGGCGGCCGTTTCCTGCGCGAGGAGCAGGCGGCCACCGATTTGCCGTCGCTGCTGCAGGCGGTCGACCGTCGCCAGACGACGGTGCGCGAGACCGTGCTGTGGTCGAGTTGGTGGTGGTTTGGCGCCGTGCTCGGCCTGCTCACCGTCGAGTGGCTGCTGCGCAAGCGGCAGCGTCTGGTCTGAGCCCGGGGTGTATGTGCTTCAGGATTCGGCCTTGCCGAAGAACATCATGTGCTGCCAGGGCAGACCGTCGAACTCGCGCGCGATTTTGAAGCCGTTAAGGCCAAGTTCCTTGAGGATCTGCGCCTTGCTCATCTTGTGCTCGGGCTTGATCGGAACGGTTTCGTCCTCGGCGCGGAATTCAACCAGCACCACGAGCCCGTCCGGCTTCAGGGCCCTGCGGATGCCGGCGAGCATTTCCGCCGGATGCGAGAATTCGTGGTAAACATCCACCAGAAGGATGAGATCGCAGGTGCCGGCAGGGATCTTCGGGTCCAGTGGCGTGTTGACGATGCAGTCGATGTTGTCGAGGCTGCGACCCTCGGCGCGCTGGCGCAGCAGGTCGAGCATCTCGGGTTGAATGTCGACGGCATACACCTTGCCCTCCGGGCCGACCTTCTCGGCGATCGGCAGGGTGTGGTAGCCGTTGCCGCTGCCGAGGTCGCAGACGGTCATGCCGGGCTTGACGCCGAGTTCCTCGCGCATGCGTGTGGTGGCCTCCTCGCGCTCACGCTTGTTCCGGATCAACCAGCCGGCACCCTGCCAGTGCATGGTCTGGGCGATGACCCGGCCTTCGTAGACGGTGGGAAGCGGTGCCGCGTCCTGAGCGACGAGCAGGCAGGGCAGGAGAAGAGGGAGGAGGCGGCGCATGGCGGGGTCATTCTCCGGGCGGCGGGCGGATCTGCCACTGTTTTTCCGGCCAGGCCAGGTTTTTCGCGGTGGCCGACGGGAAGTCCCAGGCGGTGGCGTCGGCGCTGTACAAAACAACACGCGCACGTTCGGCGGCGAGCGCGGCCGCCTGCGGCAGGTCGAGGTGGCGCAGCACATTCAGGTAGGCCGGCCCCTGCATGTGGGTGGTAGGCAGGTCGTGCAGGTCGAGCCGGACGATGCCGTCCTCGAACAGCGAGGCGTACAGGGCGTTGGCGGCCATGTCGCGGTGCCCCTGCAGCCAGAGGGCGGTTTTGTCCAGTCCCTCGATCCGGCGCAGCCCCTGCACCGTGCGGCGGATGTCCCAGACCTGCATCGAATCCAGGGTCTGGCCGGCGAGATAGAAGCGGCGCAGACGCTGGGTCTGCGCCTTCTCACTGCCGGTCCATTCGGTCGGGCCAACGCCGCGCGGGGCAAGGTAGGCCATGCCCCACTGGAAGTTGGTGAACATCCTGCGTTCGGCCTCGAAGGCTGCCTCGTCCGGCTCGGTCACCGTCGCGTTGTCCAGCAGGGCGCCGAAGCGGCTGGCATGGGTGTTGGCGAAATCCCGCCAGCCCTGGGCGTCGAGGGCGTTCAGGGTCACCAGTTCGAGGTCCTGCGGGCGCAGGCCGGCGCGGTGGGCGACGAACAGGCGCAGGCGGAAGGGCGACTGGGTTTCCAAGTCGTAGGCGGTCATCTGTATGCCGTCGCGTTCGGCGCTGCCCGCCTTGACCGGCTGCAGCGCTGGCGCGTCCTGCGGCCAGCCGGCGAAGACCTCGTGCTTGAGCGCGCTCATCCAGCCGTTGCGCAACGGCTCCCAGTCGGTCCGGTTCGTCGGCACCGGCGGCACCGCGGCGGCCGGCACAAAGGTCTGGTCAATGGTGGTGTTGCGCTCGTCGGCCGGAGTGGAGTCGAGCACGCGCAGGCTGGCGGGATCGAGCGATTTCTCGGCGCCGTCATGCATGACCTGCATCGGGCTGGCCCCCTTGAGGTGGCGTTCAAACCAGTGGAAGGCGCCGGTGTTGAGCGGCTGCAGATCGGCATGCGGCCCTTCGGCGACCTGCAGACCGATGTGCTTTTCGGCACCGAGCAGGGTGTAGAGCCGGCGCACGTTTTGGTAGATCTGGAAAACGCCGTCGATCGGGAAGATGCTGTCCTTGTCGGTGTTGACGATGAGCAGCGGCCGCGGCGCCACCAGGGCCACCAGGCGGTCGAAGTCCCAGCGGCGGGTGTTGACGAAAAACATGCAGTCACAGTGGCCCTCGATGCAGCCATCGACGAGGTGGTTGCGCATCGTCGTGACGCCAGCGGTGGGTGCGGCGGCCTTGATCCGTTCATCGAGCGCCGCCACCCACCACGAGTAGGCGCCGCCCCCGCTGCGACCGGTGACTCCGAAACGGGTTTTGTCGACCTCCGGCCGCGTTTCCAGGTAGTCGAGCGCGCGCATGCCGGCCCAGGCCTCGAGGCCGGCGGGCGTGTAGCCGCGCGAGATCCACCACCAGCGGCCCTTGCTGTAGGTGCCGTGGTGCTCGCCGCGGATCTCGCCGAGTTGAACGGTGTCGATGATCAGGCAGACGTAGCCATGGCGAGCGAACCAGAGGCCGTGGTGATGGTAGCCGGTCTTGTTGCCGAAGCTGACCCCGTCCTTCATCACGTTGGCGTGGCCGCAGACGTACAAGATGGCGGGGCAGGGGGCGTCGACCTTTTCCGGCAGGTACAGGTTGGCGGTGACGTAGTAGCCGGGCAGGGCCTGGAAATGCAGTTTTTCGATCCGGCAGCCCTCGACCTTCAGTTCGCCGGTGACGACCGGCTTCAGCGGCGTGTGCTTGGGCAGGGGATCAAGGCCGAGCATGGCGGCAAGCTGACGCCGATACTCGGGGGCCTGGGCATCCCACTGCCCGGCCGTGGTGATGTGCTTGAGTCCGCCCGTTTCCTCGATCTCACGCACCTGCTGCTCGAAGTAGCCGTCGAGCATCCGCTTGCCCGGCGAGTCGGGCGTGGCTTCCGGGTAGGGGGCGGCGGCAAGGGCCAGCGGCAGCAGCAGGCAGGTCAGGACGGACTTCTTCATCAGGGAGGAAGTACAGCGCGGCAGGCGTGCTTTTCGCAGCCGGTTTGCCGGCGGGTGCACGGAGAGGGATTCGAACCCCCGACCATCTGTGTGTAAGACAGACGCTCTACCGCTGAGCTATCCGTGCGCTCCGGCCAGAAAGAAGCGGTGGCGGAGGACTCTGGCAAGCGGCAATCCCGGGGGCGGCGGAAGGCGGGGCTTGCACCCGGCCCCATTCTTGCTCCCTGTGCGGCTTAAACCCCCGATTCCCACCGCACCATGCCCGTCGCCACCCCCG
>JBIJBO010000084.1:0-14683 GCA_044345215.1 Prosthecobacter sp.
TGCAGTTGACTGGGCATGCCGATTTCACCCTCGCCGAACCCCTGCCCGCGACGCTCGCCCCCGGGGCCACGACCCCCTTCAGCCTCGTCTTCGATCCCGCAGTCCTCGGCGACCGCAGTGCGGTCGTCTCCATCGCCAGCGATGATGCCGACGAAAATCCCTTCACCTTCACCATCCAGGGTCGCGGCATCGCTCCCGAGATCGCACTGAGCGGTAACGGCAACGCCATCGCCAGCGGCGACACGACTCCCAGCGCCGACGACCACACCGACTTCGGTTTCGTCCGCCTCGATGGCAATCCTTTCTCGCGCACCTTCACCCTGGCCAACACCGGTGAAGCCACCCTGCTGCTGACCAGCCAACCGGTCATTGAGATCGTGGGCGAACACGCCGGCGATTTCCACGTTTTACCGCCGACCGAGAGCTCCCTGGAGCCCGGCGCAGAAACCCTTTTCACCGTTCGTTGTCAGCCGCGTCTGCCGGGTCTGCGCCAGGCCGAACTGCGCATTGCCAGCGATGACCCGATGACGCCAAGCTTTCGTTTCGCCATCCAAGCCTTCGGTCAGTTGCCAGCGCCCCTCCCGCAGACTCTGACCTTCAGCCCTCCAAGCGTGGTCTATCTGAGCCAAAGCCCACTGCCCCTGACCGCTCAAGCCAGCTCAGGCAGACCGGTCTTGCTGGAGCTCGTCTCCGGCCCCGGCCTGCTGAACAACGGTGTCCTGCAACTTCAGGCCCCCGGCGTCGTCAAAGTGCGTGCCACCCAACCCGGAGGCGGCAACGACGCCCCTGCTTCGCCGGTGCTGCGTTCGATCACCGTCAAGGCTGACCCCACCCAGCTGACCCTGCTGAATCTGGTTCAGGTGTATGATGGCACACCCCGCGCCATCGAGACCGTTGGCGCCGGCGGTTTGGTCACGATCACCTACAAAGTCAACGGTGTCGAAAGACCCGAACCGCCAGTTTCGGCCGGCAAGTATGCCGTGAAAGCGGTCGCGGGCACGCTGTCCAGGACCGCCACCCTGACCATTCTCAAGGCGCCTCTTTGGGTCAAGCCAACCGATGCACGACGTTTCGCGGGACAGCCCAATCCAACGTTTGCCGCGACCTACGAAGGCTTCGCTGGCGGGGATGACGAGGCGGTTCTGCAACCACCGGTCACACTGACCACCACCGCCAGAGCCACCAGTGCGGGCGGCTTTTACCCGATCACCTCCAAGGGCGGTGGGGCGTTGAATTATGAACTTCGCCACGGTTCCGGCACCCTGGTGGTCGAAAGCTTCGGCACAGCCTTTGAGGCTCTGCTTCGTCAGGAGGGGCAGCCCGCCGGGCGTTTGGAAATCACCCTCAACGCCGCCAACACCAGTTTTTCGGCCCGACTCCGCACGGCGATGGACCGGGTTCCGGTGACTCTGGCGGGAGCGCTGGTTTTGAATGCCGAACTCGAGCAAACCGGAGCCACGGTCGCGAATGAAAGCGGCGACCTCAGCTTCACCCTGTCGCTGGACGGCCTCATGACGGCACAGGCGCGCCGCAACAGCCTGACCCTCACGGCAACCGACGGGCGCAGATTGCGCGAGAGGTCCGCCGCCCCCATCCCGCATGCCGGCGCCCACACCGTGCTCTTGGAGCCGGCGCTGCCTTCCGGCGCAGGCGTGCCGGCCGGCGCGGGATGGGCGAGAGCCAGCCTCGCTGAATCAGGCCTTTTGACCCTCACCGGTGTACTCGGCGATGGCGCAGCGTTCACGGCGGCACTGCCGTCGGATGAAGGGGAGGATCCCGGCTATCGACTCTTCCTGCAGCCCTACCTGCCCGCACGCACCGGCGCCTTCCTCGGCGGGGCCTTTGCGCTGGTGGCACACCCAAGTCTCGCCAACCGCCGGCATGTGCCTGAAGCCGGACTGCTTTGGGCCAAGACCGGTGATGCCAGAGACGGCAGCTATCCCGCTGGCTTCAGCGCGCGCAGCACCGTCCTGCTGCTGGATCCCTGGCGCAAACCCGCGCGTGGCGAAACCCTGCCACCTCTGCTGGGGCTTGCCGATGGCCAGCTCGGCATCGAGCAGGATGACACCGGCAGCGCCTCCAACGACCAGCTCCCAAGCCGCCTGCTGCTGAGCGGCACGACCCTGTCGGTCAGCGATCCCGCGGCCAATTCAACCCGATGGAAGGCAGCGCTTAAGATCGACAGCGGACTGCTCACGGGCAGCTTTGAGCTCATCGATCAGGGCAAGAAACGCATCATCCCCTGGACCGGCCTGCTGCGCCAGCCGTCCCTGCCCAATGATCTGCTGATCGGCGGCGGTCAGCACGTGCTTCCCGCCACCGCACCGGGCGCCGGCAAAACCACCGGCGAAATTCGTTTCCTCGTGCCGGAGCAGTGAAGGCCGGCCCGCAGCTTGGAACTCGGAGCCAAGAGCGGAGAGTG
Source organism: Prosthecobacter sp. (assembly GCA_044345215.1). Lineage (GTDB taxonomy): Bacteria > Verrucomicrobiota > Verrucomicrobiia > Verrucomicrobiales > Verrucomicrobiaceae > Prosthecobacter. Next base: position 2,423 of record JBIJBO010000084.1, read on the forward strand.
GGGAAAAAGGAAGGGGGCAAAAGATGGCCAAGGTGAGCCGACGACTGCGTGCCTCAGGGCTTCAGCCGGTTGTGGTCTCAAGTCCGGGAGGACATCGCCAACCAGCCCTCACCCGGCAATAAAATCTTCCTGCCCGCCATCTTCCCACCTCCTTTTGATGGCGCTTGGCGCAGAGAGCCAAGCGCCAGCTGACCCGCAGCCCCAAGGCCTGCGCTCTCCGCCCGCCTACCTCTCCAACGGTCTTTCGAAGCGAACTGCACCGGCAACGGCGGCGCCTTCGCCCGGCAAGGCCGGCACCAGAAACTGACCTGCTCCGAGCTCCTCAATAACCGCGCCATGGGGCTGACGCGCGACACCCGTGAAGCTCACGCGCCGCTGCACCGGACGGGCGACACCCGGCACTGTATCCATCAGGGTGAAACCACCACTGATCAAGCCGTTGGCAGGATTGACCTTGGCATTCCAAGAGGTGGGGTTGGTTTCAGAAGCGACTTTCCATTGGTTGCTGGCATCCATCTGGAGTTGGGTCGGCAAATCGAGCATGGAATCACTTTCAACCCCTTGAAGAGCGACTGCGAAGTCTCCGGTGTCAGGCAGCTCCAGCAAATCCGCGAGGCTGCGGTTCTTGCCGGGCTTCACCCAGGGATCAAGGGTGACAAGGCAGGTGACCGGTCCAAAGCCATCGCGGTAGGAAGCATCTTTCTCACCGGCAGCTTTCTGCCACCAGAGCTGCGTGTCGGCACCCGCAGGAATCCACATCCGTCCGGTCAACCCGGGATGATCCTGCAGCCCGAGCCAACCGGCGAGGTGGCTGTCGAGTCGCTTGTAGGGCAGCGTGAAACAACGAAAACCCGCCTGGGGATCCGCCGCCAGTGCCGTCGTGAAGGGTGTGGCATCCCCCAGACGTCCCGTGAGTTTGAGAACCCCCTTGGCATCCAGAACGGCGACCGCGTGCCCAGCCCCCAGAGGGGTTCCGGCATCCGCCGGCACGGCACTCGCCAGCACGAGGGTGTGCGTGCCAACGGGAACCTGATCGGCGGCTGTCGGTGTGTAGAGCTTCTTGCCCGAGTCACTGTTCGCGATGTCCTCGGCATTGGCCGAGAGTTCCGCCGCAAAGTCAGCCTCAAAAGGCAGGGTGAATCCCACGGAATAAACATTCTCGCCCTTGAGGATCGGATCGGTTCGGCCGCTGGCCTGTTCGGCCTGCGAATCAATCGTCAGGGTGCCCTTGAACGGCAGGGGACTCAGCTCGCCGGAAACCGTCAGTTTGCCGGTGAAGACGGTGCTGCTGGCGGCGACCACCAATTCCACTTTGGCTGCGGGACGCTCCTCCGCATCAACCAAGAGGGCTTCATAACGCCCTGCAAAGGTTTCGACCGTCAGTCGTCCCTGGATTGGCACAAGCCGATAGTTCGCCAGGGCACCGCCGGTGGCCGTGATTGGGTAAACGCCGCCGGGGCTGGATTTTTTGGCCGGAGTCACCGCCACGGGCCGCCGGGCCTTCTCAGCGGCAAAGACCGTTGCTTCATCGTCTCCATTGGCGAATCCCTCGAACACCAGCCCAAGAGGCGGATTTTCCTCGCCGACAAAACGACGCTGGTGCAGAGCGGTGACGGTCAGTGGTGCCGGCAGAATCACCAGTTTGCCCGAAAGGGTGCGTCCATCGACGGCCGCCTTGACCGTGTAACTGCCGGCATTGACCGGCGGATTCGATGATTCCTCCCGGTTCACCACATAGGTCAGGATGGGCTCCTGCGCATGGCCGACCACACTTGCGGACTTGGGCGTGCCATCATAAACATGCTGCAACTGGGTAAGCATCGCGCGCACGGGGTCAGTCACCACCGTGAAAGTGTGGGTGATGGGTTGTGCCGCTCGGTAATCCACGTTGCCAGGCTGGCTGGCACGCACCACGACCTTCCCTGTGCCGGTGATCACCAGCGCCTCACCCGCCACTCGTGCGGGGCCGGAGACAACCTCCAAGAGAATCGGCAGGCCCGAGCTGGCGCTGGCATACAGATGGATCGGGCCCTCGCTGAGATAAAACTTGGCCGGAGGCTTCGGAAAGGTGATCACCTGTGCCAGCGGTGCCACCAGCTCGGCAATCACGGTCTGCAGGCTGGCCAGATTGACCCAGCCGCAGTTGGCCGAATAAGCATAACCCGAAAAGGTGCCGCTGGCGAGGTCAATGCGCGGAGGTTCCGCAATGCTGGGATCGAAAAAAATCCAGCCGATGTTGGCGCCATACGCATAACCAGCCAGCCCACCCGATCCATCGTGATTGACCCCGATGTCGCCCGCCGTCTGCCGGTACTGTCCTGACGTTCCCGTCGGTGCACCATCCCCAAAATCCACCCAGCCGACATTGGCGGCATAGGCATGGCCGGCCATGAAGTGGTCCGTGACCACGAGGCCCGCGGGGGTCGCGGGATCCCAGAGGCCGTTGATCCAGCCGAAGTTCGCCGCATGGGCCGTCTCCGAACCTGGCACAACGGAACTGGCGGCCTGGCTGACGGTGGCGCTCCCGAGCAGGACGGCCACCAGAAATCGTAGGGACTTCATGGCGGGAGTGGGCTCGGATTACAGCGAGATGTTGGCGAAGGGATTCGTGGCGGTAGCCGGGGCCTGCAGCGGCGCAATGCCGTTGCTGCCCGGGGCCGGATTCACCGTTCCACCCGCATTGCCACGCAGGGTGTTGCGGAGGATCGCATTGGCATCGCTGCCGACCGAGATGCCGTATCCGCCATTCTCCGAGGCGGTGCAACCCTCGACGGTGTTGCCCAAGAGTCCCTTGTATCCGGCAAGCGCGTTGTTGGAAGCGATGCAATCGCTGAGTCGGCAGTTGTCTTCAAAGGCAAAACCGTTGCCCAGCAATCCCGGCGGCCCCTCCTGCGGGCCGTTGTGGTCAGCGGTGCAATCCTTGAAGGCGCTCTCCGAGCGGACATGGAAGCCGTCGCCCGCATTCGACTGCGCCACGCAATGCACAAAACGGGTGCCATTCTGCAGCAGGCCGGGAGCCGGACCCGCATTTTCCACCCAGAAGCCATGGTCCTGGTTCGCCAGACTGGTGACGTTGATCAGCGTGCAGCCATTGCGAATGTGCACCCCCGGATCGCCGTTGTTGATGGCGGTGCTGTCCGCCAGTGCACTGCCTTGGTTCAGGTCAAAACCCGTCGAACCGCAGTCCCGCACGGCACAACCCGTGACACTGGCGCTGTGGGCGGCCACGATGCCGCAACCCGCCACATCATTGACATTGCTGTCAACGACACGGACCGAGTCCTCACCCTGAATGCCGATGCCCTGAATGCCGGTGCTGGTGCAGGACGTGACCACCGAGGCACGACCCACATGAATGCCGCTGTGCGGACCCGCGGCTCCCCCGGATTCCCGAGTCCATGGCCCACGCACATGACACTGGTCCACCAGGCCGTCGTCGCCCAGCTTGATGCCGTAGGTGGTGGCACCAGCCACGTCCACCTGGGTGACCGAGCTGTCATCGCCGAGCAGGGCGCCCTGAATCCAAGCGCCTTGGATGCGACCATTCATCACACGGGTGCGATGATGGACTGTCGCTCCCCCCGCCCCATCGATCGCCACCGGGCCGACCCCCGCGCCGGAGTAACGAATTTCAAAACCTGCCAGATCCAAAGTGACGTTGTCGGCCGCGATGACCACAGGCAGATCGAGGTTTTCGGTCAGGTAATACCGACCGGGCTGATCCAGTTCGTAGTGACCGAGGGAGCCGTTCAAATTGGGTTTGGCCGTGTCACGGCTCGGCAGATGCTCCCCTGGATCGATCTGCATCAGAGTCTTCATGCTGGGCACCGGATTGCCGGAAGCATCCAACGCGCGTTCACTGACATAAGGAGAGGCGGAGTTGGGTGGCGTCAGCTGGCCCTGAGCCACGACAGAGGGGGCGAAAGACAGAGCCGCCAGAGAAACAACCAACCAAGCTTGAGTCGTATTTTTCATAAATCAGCGCAGTCATTTTAAGCAAATGGCGTTGCCAGCGGAAGCCAAAAAACAGCAAAGATCTCGACAGCTGGCCGCATGGAAAAGCGAGGTCCCCGAGAGCGGGCCAAAGAGACGCAACTCATCGCGAAATCGCAAGCCGGTTGTGGTCTCAAGCCCGGGCTGACGTCGCCAACCAGCTCTCACCCGGCCAAAAAATCTTCCTGCCCACCATCTTCCTACCCCCATTTGATGGCGCTTGGAGCGAGAGCCAAGAGCCAGCGGACCCGCAGCCTCAAGGCGCTCCGTTCTCCGCTCACGGCTGCCTCCGAAACTCCAGCCAGCCGCTGGTGGTTTCCGTGCTGGCCGCGCCCTTGAGCGGAGGCAGCAGGTAATGCCCCCGGCCCTGCAGGCCGTCGCCCCCGACATCCGCCGCTTGGCGCAGCACACCGCCAAAGCTCACCTTGCGTTTGAGAGTCCCATCCAGCAGCTCGAAACTGCCACTGAACGCGCCGGTCGCCGGGTTGATCTTCGCCGCCCAGTTGCGGGCATTCGTGGGCGCCAGCACCCGCAGGACACCGTTGGTTTCCACGGCCATGCGATCGGGCAACTGCGCTTCCGAGGGACTGCCCATGGTCTCCGCGGCAAACGCCAGGCGTGGCGCGCCGAGGATTTGGGCCAGGGTCAGGATCTTGCCCACCGGCTCCCAGGGATCCATTTCCAAGGCCACCGCCAGCGGACCAAAACCGCTCCGATAGCCCGGATCTTTGTCCCCCGCACCCTTCACCCAGATCAGTTCCGCATCCCGAACCTGCCAGGCTCCCTCCACCGAGGGATGCTCGGTCAGTCCCCACGTTCCGCCCAGATGGGCACCCGCGCGTTTGTGGGGCTGCACGAAAAGCCGATAGTCGTCGCTCACATCCACCGGCAGGGTCGCCGTGAAGCTGGTGCCATCGCTCAAACGACCCGCCAGCGCCAGTGTGCCGGCGGCATCCAGGCGACCGGTCGCCCAGCCCGGGGCTGCGGGAGCGTCTTCGTCCGGCGACGGTTCCAACACGGCCGTGTAGTTACCCGCCTGAGGAACCGTCGTGCCTCTGACGGCCTCTCGCAGCCGTGTGCCATCCCCAGCCTGGGCCAGGAGGGCATTGTTTTTCCGCACCTCAACCGTCAGTTCGCCAAACAGGCTCAGGGTCAGGTCCAAACGGTAGGTGTTGGTGGCATTCACCGAACGACTCAGCTGGGCGCTCGCCACGCGGGTTTCCGGATTCAGTTCCAGCGGTCCCGCCAACGCCAGCGGCTTGGCTTCGCCAGCCAACATCAGGCTCGCGGTCAGGCTCTTGCTGGTGCTCGGCACCGTCAGTTTCAGCAAACCCTCCGGCAGCCCCGTGTTCGGATCGCGCAGCAGGGCTTCGAAATGGCCCACATAGCCCTCCACCACCAGGGTACCGGGTCGATGAATCAGGGTGTAGTTCGCCAACGCCCCTCCGCTGCTGGTGATCGGATACAAGCCCGGCGGACTGTCCGCCTTCGCTTTCGTCGTCATCATGATGGGGCGCAGCCAATCCGCTGATTCTTCGGTGTCACTGCCGACCCAGCCGCTCAAACTCAGGCCGAAATCGGGGTTGGCTTGTCCCACCAGTTTACGCTGATCGGCCACCTTCACGACCAGCGGCGCCCGGGCAATCACCAGCATGCCTGTCTTGGTCACCGGTCCCGCCGTGACCGTCACAGGATAGCTGCCGGCGCTTGTGGGCGGCTGAGCCGATGGCAGCTTGTTGATGAGGTAAGTCACCGTCGCTTCCTCCTCCGTGCCGAGCACCGTGATGGGGCGCGGGGTGCCAGTGTAGATCTGGGTCAGGTCCGCCAGGGTCAGGCCCGTGGGATCGGCCTTGACGGTCAGCGTGCGCACGACCGGATTGGCGGGCGCGAAGTTGCCACCCCCCTGCTGCCGTGCCTCCACCCGCACCGTGCCGGGACCGGTGAGGATCAACTGACCGTCCTGCAGAGTGGCCGGCCCGGAAAGGAGTGTCCAGCTGACCGGCAGACCCGATGAGGCCGTGGCGGTCAGAGGAACCGGCCCCTGACTCAGGAACAGCGAAGACGGCAGGTTGAAGCTGATCGATTGTGTGACCAGCGACGGCAGCGCACCAAAACCGCCGACGGCAAAAGTGATCGGGCCATTGGCTAGCGCCGCGCAGGCCAGGCTCACCACCGCTTGGCGAGCACCCGGCTGGGTCGGCGCAAAGCGGACCTCGAAGCTCACCCTGCCGCCGGCCGGGATCGCCGCGGCTGGCAGCACGCTGATCTGGAAATCGCCCGCGTGCTCGCCGAATGCTTGCACCAGCGGACTGCCTGTCAGAGCCACCGGGGTGGTGCCAGGGTTCGTGATGGTGAAGGTCTGGGTGGCCACACGCCCCAGGATCACCCTCCCAAAGTCCGTGCCCGTCGCCTCCTGCGGCAGACTGCTGCCACTCGTCAGGCGCTGCCCGCGGCCGCTCAGCCCCAGGATCGTGAGATCTGCGGCACCGCTGCCGGTGTGCATCGGATGATCGAGGGAAGCCGTCACCGCATACTGGCCAGGCAGGGAGGGAGCGGTTTCGGAACCCGCATACAGCAGCGCGTAAGGCAGATCCGCTGGATCGGTGGAGAAAGAGACGGATCGCGGCGAGCCATCGTCGATGTGCAACCGCTCGGCGAACTGGATCGAGGACGTCGCCTTGGTGACCGTGAAGGTCCGGCTGACGTCGTCCGCCACAAAGTAGTTGGCGTTGCCCGCCTGCGAAGCCGTCACGGTCACGCTGCCCGAAGTCGTGAAGGTCAGGACGTTGTTGTGGATCACACCAGGGCCGGAGGTGACCGCGAAGATGACCGCATTGCCCGAATCGCCACCGGTGGCGGTCAGGTTGACCGAGTCGGTCGTCAGTTGATCAGGGATCGCCGCGAAGGTGATGGCTTGAGCGGCCTTGCCGATTTCGAGCGTGCCGCTCGCACTTCCCTGATACATCGGATCACGAATCGTTCCAACCACCGCGTAACTGCCGGTATTCGTGGGCGCCGTGGCAGATCCGTCATACATGAATTCGACCGTGAGGCCAGCGGGCTCGGTGGTCGCCGCGGCGCCCCGGGGTGTGCCGTTGTGGGTTTGCGACAGGTTGGCCAGAGCAACGGATGCGGTCGCCTTGGTCACGTTGAAGCTCCGAGTCACGCTCTGTGCATCCGCATACTGATCATTGCCTGCCTGCGAGGCTGTGATCGTCACACTGCCGGAAGTCGTGAAGGTCAGGACGCCATTGGTGATCACGCCGGGGCCCGAGTTCACCGCGAAGGTGACGGGATTGCCCGAGTCTCCACCGGAGGCGGTGAGGGTGACGGAATTCGTGGTCACCTGGTCGGAGATCGCCGCGAAGGTGATGGCTTGAGCCGCCTTGCCGATGACCAAGGTGCCGGTCGCACTGCCTTGGTAAATCGGGTCGTTGACCGTCGCCACAACGGCGTAGCTTCCCGCATTGGCAGGCACTGTGGGCGAGCCATCGTAAGTCAGCTCGATCCTGAGCCCTGCGGGATCGGTCGTTGCCGTGGCCGCGCGCGGGGTGCCATCGTAAGCTTGAGCAAGACTCCCCAAGGTGACCGCAGCACTCGCCTTCGTGACGGTGAAAATCCTGCTGACGTCTTCAGCGGCAAGGTAGTTGGCGGTGCCCGCTTGCGAGGCCGTGACGGTGACGTTGCCCGAGGTCGTGAAGGTCAGAACATTGTTGGTGATCACACCTGGGCCAGACGTGACCGCAAAGGTGACCGGGTTGCCGGAATCACCACCCGTGGCGGTGAGGTTCACCGAATCGGTGGTCAGTTGGTCAGGGATGGCCACAAAGCTGATGGTTTGAGCGGCCTTGCCAATCACGAGCGTGCCCGTGGCACTGCCCTGGTAGATCGGGTCGTTGAGAGTGGCCACCACCACATAAGAACCGGCATTCGTTGGCGGTGTGGAGATGCCGTCGTAGGTGAATTCGACGACCCGTCCCGCCGGCTCCGTCGTGGCTGCCACCACACGGGGCGTGCCACTGTAGATCTGAGCGAGATTGCTCAAGATCACCGGCGCCATCGCCTTCGAAACGGTAAACGTCCGGCTCACGTCGGCGGCTGGCGCATAGTCCGCATTGCCCGCCTGCGAGGCCGTAAGAGTGACCACGCCGGAGGTCGTAAAACTCAGGACGTTGCCGACAAGGGTGCCGGGACCCGCCGTCACCGCAAACGTGACCGGATTGCCCGAACCTCCCCCCGTCGCCGCGAGACTCACCGACTGCGTGGTCAACTGGTCCGCGATGGGATCAAAGACGATGCTCTGCGGGATGCGCTGGACCGTCACCTCCACGCTTGCGCTGGTCACCGGGCCGACCACGTTGGTGATCACCACATCGTAGCTGCCGGCATCCATGAAACCGACTTCGCTGATGGCATACACCGAACTCGTCGCCTCAGGAATCGGCAGGCTGTTTTTACGCCATTGATACTGAATCGGGGCCGTCCCTGTTGCGGTGACGCTCAACTCGAGCCGCTCTCCCACACGAAGGGTTTGTGCGCCCGGCTGGGCAGTGATGACCACCGGTTCGTTGAGCGACAGCGTCACGGCATCGCTGGTCACGGTTCCGAGACTGTTCGAGATTTCCGCCTGATAGACGCCGCGATCCGAAGAGCCGACCTGCGCGATCCAAAGTTCGGGGCCGTTCTGATCCGGCAGGATCACGCCGTCTTTTTTCCATACGTAGGTCAGCGGAAGCGAATTGGCCATGCGCACCCCGAGACGAAAGGTCGCCCCGGGGTTCAGCGGTCCTGGCACCACCGGCTGCTCCAGAATCTGCGGAGCCACCGCATGCACCAACATGCGCTGCTGCAAAAAGTCCCCGGCCGTTTCCCCGGCACTCACCGCGCGCAAACGAAACGCCGCAGGCCGACCCGCTGAACGACTGCCGACCGCCAGCGTTGCCAACTGGGCAAACGGGGCTTGATCTGACCAATCCCACTCCGTGATCATCGGGGTGCCGTCGACATCCTCGTGCAACTCCAGGCGGACCAAACCCTGCTGTGCGGCCGAGCCCAGCCCCTGCCGAAGGCGGATCACCTGCCATTCCGGCGACAGTGCCTGCCATTCCCCGTCGCGCCAACCGCGCAGGGCTCGCGTGCTCAGGACGAGCCCCTCCGCCGAGGCCTGCGCCTCGTAGTGCGCATTCAACAGACCGGACTGCTGAATCTGGCTGGCAAAGCCTTCAAGGATCTGTTCGACCGTCTCTCCGGCCAAGACGGTACGATTCAGCGTTTGCCCACCCAGGTGGAGACTGAGCACCGTTCCCTCCGCGGGAAGCGTGACGAATCCGAGCTGCACCAGGCTCGCCAGAGCCAAAGGCTGGACCGGCTCAAGCTGCGGTGCCGGGCGCACGATGACACGCTGCAGCAGCCGCGGTGAAACCTGTCCGCTGGCCACGGTCTGCGCACGAATCGCATAGGTTTTCACCCCGGCTCCAGCCGCCAGCCCCTTGCTTTTGGCCGCCGACAAAACCAGTCCCGGGGCAACGTTGCTCACCGCGTCCAGCTCCACCTGCGTTTCGCCAGTCTCGGTGACTTCCAAGGTTTCCAATCGCAGGACATCCGGAACGACCACCGGAGCCACGGCCGCCAAAGCAGGCATCTGACGCACCAACAGGCGACGCTGGCTGGGCTCACCGACAACGCCATCGGCAGAAACGGCCTGAAGGTTGAAGTGGTGCAGCCCCTCGGGATACGTGCGACTGGCGAGAGCCAGCGTGGTCTGCACAAAACCGGACACGCCGGCAACCGCGATGTCCTGAGGCTGAGCAAGGGTATCACCCGAGACCCGCAATCCCGCCAAGCCGGACGCCTCCAGGGCCGCCGAACCTTGGCGCAAGCCCACCTGAGTCGGACTGCCGGACAACCACTCGTATTCCCCCGCGCGCCAGCCGCGATGCGTCTTGGTGACAATCTCGAGTCGATGGCCAACGACGGAGAGTTGGTAAGACTCGGCCAAAACGCTGACGCTGTTGGCCGCCTGCAACCACCTCTGGAGCAAGGCCTCAGGCGTGTCGCCCTCCAGGGACAATACGGAAACGAGTTCCCCGCCAAGACGCAGGGCCAGCAGATCCCCCACAGCAGGCACGCTCTCCAGCGTCCAAGCCACCCAACTGGCAAACGCCGCCGGCAAAATGGGCTGCAGCGGTGGCAACGGCTGCACGTCCACCCTCCGGGAAAGCACGGTTGATCCTTCTTCAGCTCCGGCAAGATAGGCGCGGACGCCGTACTGCTTGAGGCCAAGACCCGCAGGGAGAGCACGCGTCACGGGACCGGCTTGAACGAAGCTCTGGGGAGACGTTGCGATTGGCTGGCCCAAGCCAAGCCCTGGATCGGGCCCCGTGAAGGTTTCCACCACGAGGGCGGGTGGCGACGGGTTGGACTGCAAGGCTGCCAACGGTGGTATGGCGCGCACCCGCAGGACGCGTTCCAGCTCGGCGCCCGACGTGCTTGCCGAAGAAACCGCCCTAACCCGGTAACGAAAAAGCCCTTCCGCCAGACTGCGCTGCCCCACCGGGATCGTGGCCTGAACAAAGGGAGCCCCCTGGGCCACATTCACTTCCGTCATCACCTCGCTCTCGCCCTCCCGCCACTCGAGTCGCGCCAGGCCCTGCTGGCCACTGGCGGCCGATCCTTGCAGGACGGCAACGCTGTTCCAACTGCCTTGCACCACCGCATACTCGCCTACTCGCCAGCCGCGCGCTTCAAGGGTTTGCAAAGTCAACCGCCCATGGCTGACACTGGCTTGATAGGCAGAAGCCAGTTCGGGGGTGGCGGCCAGTTGCTGGGACAAGCGCAGCAGCACACTCTCCAGGGTGTCGCCTGCCAATACCAACGTCTGCAAAACCACCTCGCCAAGGCGAATGGCCACCGGCTGGCCCACGACGGGCAAGGCTTGCAATTCCAAGACCACCTGACTGGCCAGGGCCTCGGGCAGCAGCGGCGCCAAAGCTGGAAATTCGTTCACCACAATTCGGCGCTCCACAACGTTGGAGACTTGCGCATCGGCCAGGCTGCGCGCTCGCACCCGGAAGGCTTTTTGCCCGACGCCCGCTGGCAGAGGCCGTGTCACGGCGGACACGCTGGCAAAACCCGGCACTGGCTGCGCCGCCAGCAGCACGGTCGCTGGATCCTCCGCTGTGAAGGTTTCGATGGCCAACCCAGCCGCTTCTGAGGTCTGAGCGACCGCCTGCAGCGTGCCCACCTGGCGAATGACCACTCGGCGCAGGAGTGGGTTGGACCATTGCCCGCCATCGTCACGGAACCTTACCCCCACCGTCACCACCCCAACAGAGGTGGGGACAGCGGACACGACCAGGCTCTGCAAGGTCTGCACCGAGGCCGAGCCCGCCAACCGAGCGGGATCGACGGCAGTGCCAAGGCCTTCACCGGGGTCGTTGCCGATGAAGTATTCGGCAGCGGTGATGGAGACGGCGCGGACTTCCCCCGCCACGCTCCAAAGCGCCGCCAGCAGGACGAGCCATGTCCGATAAGACCGCATGAGCCACAGGGTGCGGAAGCGACATCAGGGATCGAGCACGACGGCACCGATGTTCAGCAACTGCACCTCGTTGGTGACCCCGTCGAGGGTTTGATCCGGGGTCAGGTCAAAGCCCAGCACCACCGGCTTGTAGGTCGTGCGTCCTTCCGGATCGAACTGGGTTCCACCCCAGATGCCGATGTCATTGCGGGTGCCGTCGAAGTCGTTGAAGCGAGGATCGTTGATGCCTGCGTTCTTCAGAGGGGAATCCGCCGGCAGGGTGTAGGTAGCGGCCTCCGCGAAAGTGGGAGGTGCCGTGCCCAGGATGTTGAGCGCCGGGTCGATGATGGCTTGATAACCAGGAGCGAAGCCAGTGACGCCAGGGCGATGGATGAAGTTGCCGGCAATATAAGTTCCATTTGATGGACATGATATCGAGCACCCTTTATTGTTATTCTGATTACTAAAATCTTGCGTATGATAATTAGCATCTCCGACATTATATATTAAATTATTATAAATCTTACCCACAACAACACCAGTAGACCCACTAGTGCAAACGATGGCATTCGACCTTACACCCAGCTCTCCAGAGCCTGGTTGTCTTTGAGTTATATCGTGAATTATGTTATTATTTATTTCATAATTGAAAGCTCCGTTTTGATAGCCCTCAATATAAATGCCATTCAACCAACTATTACCATCGCTATTGCTAGTACTTCCGCTTTGACGTCCTATGTTTCTAATAA
>JBIJBO010000224.1:0-4489 GCA_044345215.1 Prosthecobacter sp.
CGTGTCGATGCCGGGATGGATGGTGAGAAAGGCGGGCAGGTTCTGGTTTTCGGTGCCGAGGCCGTAGCTGACCCAGGAACCGAGCGAGGGCCGCGCCTCGGCGATGGCTCCGGTGTGCATCTGGAGCAAAGCGGGGCCGTGCTGGTTGTTGTCCGCATGCACGGCACGCAGCAGGCAAAGCTCATCGGCGATGGCGGCGGTGTGCGGCAGCAGATCGGAAATCGTGAGTCCGGACTGACCGCGAGGCCGCACCGGGATGTCGGTGCCGAGGGCGAGGAGTCCCGCTGTGCTGTCGTGACGATGCTGCTCCGGCAGCGGGGCATTCACTGACTTGCCGTGCCGTTGCTGGATAAGCGGCTTCGGATCGAAGAGATCCATCTGCGAGGGGCCGCCTGACATGAAGAGGAAGATGACACGCTTCGCCCGAGGCTGGTGCATCGGAGCGCGCACCGCGAGCGGATTGGACGCCGCATTCAGCAGACCATGCAGGGCCATCGCGCCAAAGCCCGCGCTGGTTTGGCGCAACCAGGCGCGGCGGGTGGTGGTGAAGGGGTGGAGATTCATGGGCGGATCAGTCGGAGGTGGATTGGGGTGGTCACTTGTCCGGTTTTTTCGCGGCTTCTGCTTCGATCTCCGTTTCCGTGAGCACGCGACGATGAATTTGCAGGTCTCGAAGCTGGCCATTGAAGGGGCCGTTCATGCCGGTGCCGAGGCGTAGGGGCGCTGTGCTATCGAGATTCCATGTGGCGGCATCGAATCCAGTGCTCTCGGCGACTTGCTTGCCATCCACATGCAGCGTGAGACGATCTGCGGTCTTCACGGCGGCGATGTGATGCCAGCCGGAGGGCAGCGAGTGATCCCAGGAGACCTGACGACCATGCCGCGCGGCCCAGACTTTGCCGGAAGGCAGCGTGGCGCAGAAGACCTCGCCCGCGTGCTCTGCCATGGTCCATGCTCGGCGGTATTTCACATCGGGCGTGTGATCGAGACGCTGCCAGAGCGTCCATTTGCCATCGCCATCGTAAGCATGGACTTCGGCGAGCGGCAGCGTGCCGCCGATGAAGCGACCGTTGTGGACCATCATGCCCATGACCTCCAGTTCCTGACCGAGACGCCCGATGTCCGTCCAGCGGGCCACGTCTTCAAAACGATACACGCGAGCACTCGGCCACATCGCGACATGCAGTCGGCCCTCGTAGCTGGTGAAGGCATAGGTCTGCGTGTCATCGCCCATCTGTCCGCAGTCCGTCCACGTTTTGCCATCGAAACGATACACCCGGCCACCATCATAGCTCGTGGCGTAGAGGAAGCCGTCATGCGCCGTGAGCGAGACGACGCGCTTCGGTCCCAGCTCGCCCGTCTTCAGGTCCGGCCCGATGGCATCCGGCAGCCGTGTCCATTGCGTTCCGCCCTCGTAGCGGAAAAAACCCGCCGGTTTGTAGAGTGACGAGGCATAGAGCCGCCCCTGAAACACCACGAGCCCGCCGACGGCCTCCGTGTCTGGCAACTGCCCACAGTCCGCCCACTTCGAGCCGCCTTCATAACGAAAGACGCGTCCGCCGAGCGTGGTGTTTGGCGACTCCGGCAAACTTGAACCCGCAACGCGATACTTGCCCGTGCCAGCGAAGAGTGCGCCCTCGAATGCCGCGAGCGCGGTGACGGAGTTGCTGCCGTCGAGGCGGCCACAGTCGATCCATTTTTCGCCACCTGCGTAGCGATAGACCCGGCCCATCGCCCCTGCATCCGGCTCGCAAGTGCCTGCATAGAGCGCTCCCTCATGCGTCGCCATGGCAAAGGCGAACAAGGCCTGTCCAGGACGTCCGCAGTCACGCCACGCACTGGGCTTGTCGTCATCCACGCCGAACTGCAAATGCCGCCAGTTCGCCACGCTGGAGGTCACGCCTGGATTGCTCTTGAGCGTGAGATGAAAGCCGCGCCGCTTCTTCGGATCGTATTGGCTCAGCAAATCGCCGGTGACGTGATCCGTGGCATCTGCCCGGGCCCACACGCTGATGGAAAAATCACCGGTGCCGAGTTTTGGCGTCTTTTCGGCTGGAACAACGAGTGGTTCTTCAATGCGCTCCCAGTTATGAACTGCGGACTCCGCGCTGTGAGCTTCCGTAAGAGAGAAGGCCGATAGTGTGACAAGGATAAGTGCGGGTTTCATAATCGAGTCAAAAGCGGAGAAGAAACTCGTTCGTGCCGAAGAGGGCGCGGGCCAGCTCGGTCCAGGCCGGGGTTTCGCCAGCGACTTTGGAGGTTTGCAGAAAGGTGAGCGCGTCTTCACGCTCGGCGGCGGTGATGGGGCGATTCAAGACTCGCAGCCAAAGCCTTGCGAGGCGGGCCGAGTCGTCTTCTTGGATGGCAAGCAGGGTCTTCGCGAGATCCTCGCCACGCTCGCGGATGAGATCGGCATTGAGCAGATACAGCGACTGCGTGGGCACGGTGGTCTCGCTGCGCTTGCTGGTGAACTGCGCAGGCTGCGGGAAGTCGAAGACATCGCGCAGCCGCGCTGTGCCGGGCTGCGTGCCGGTGCGCACCACGGGTAGATACAGCGTGCGCTCCACCGCCTGGGACTCGCGCTCTTTTTTGAGGCTGAACTGCGGGTGACCGTCCTGCTTCTCCTTCAGCGGCAGTCCGGTGATGTTCTCCGGGAACTCCAACGGCAGTCCTGGACCTCCAGACGGCGCTGCAAGGCGTCCGCTCGCCACCAGCATCGCATCGCGGATGGACTCGGCATCGAGCCGCTGGCGGTTCATGCGGGTGAGCAGCTTGTTTTCGGGATCCTTTCCTCCCACAGATTCAAGGAGGCCCACAGATTGGGATTCATTTGATTTTAAATTTGTGGGCCTCCCTGAATCTGTGGGAAAACCATCACTGGAAAGTCGGTAGGTGCGGCTGAGCGCGAGCTTGCGGATGAGCTTCTTCTGCGACCAGCCTTCCTTCATGAAGCGATGCGCGAGATGATCGAGCAGCTCGGGATGGCTCGGCGTGTCACCGCGTGTGCCAAAATAATCCACGCTGCGCACCAACCCCTCGCCGAAGAGCTTCTGCCAGACGCGGTTGACCACAATGCGGGCGGTGAGCGGGTTCCGTGCGTTGGCGATCCACTCGGCGAGTTGCAGGCGACCGCTCTGTCCGGCGGGAATCTTCGGCTGCGGACCCCACATCGCCACCCGCACCAGACCACGCGGGATGGTGTCGCCCAGCGCATACGGATTGCCACGGATGGTCACGCGCATGTCGGCGGGTTTTGCCACATCCTGCACCGCGATGGCCTGCGGCTTACCGGGATGAAAATACTCGCCGTGGGCGATGCGAAGTTCGAGCGCGGTGATTTCCTTCTTCAACTCATCGAGGCGCTTTTTGCCCGCCGCATCCGGTTTGTCACCGAGCGCTTTCGATTCCGCCTCCAGTTTCTGTTTTTCCTGCCGCCAGCTCGCCAACTTCTGCTCGTGGTTGCGGGCGACTTCCCGGTCCTCCTCCAGCTCCGGCAGCGGCATGCGTTGGATATTGCTCCAGATACCGTGGCCTGTTTTGAACGTCGTCTTCGTGCTGCGGAACATGCCCGCCAGCGCGTAGTAGTCCTGCTGGCCGATGGCGTCGAACTTGTGATCATGGCAGCGCACGCAGCCCAACGTCATGCCGAGGAAGGCGGTGCCCACCTTGCTCACCTGACTGTCCACGAAGTCGTGCTCCATCTTCAGCTTGTCGATGGCGTTGATGTCCACATCGCCCAGCACGATGAAACCGGTCGCGATCAAGTTCTCGCGCCGCTCCTGCGGCGAGGCGGCAGGCAGCAGATCACCCGCGAGCTGCTCACGGATGAAGCGGTCGAAGGGTTTGTCATTGTGAAACGAGGCCACGAGGTAGTCGCGATACCGCCACGCATGCTCCGCAAAAACTTTGCCCTCCGTGCCGATCTGCTCCGCATAGCCCACGAGGTCCAGCCAGTGCCGCGCCCAGCGTTCGCCGTAGGCTTTGGATGACAGCAGACGGTCCACGACGCGCTCGTGCGCCTTTGGCGAGCGATCCGCGACGAAGTCGGCGATCTCAGTCTCCGTCGGCGGCAGGCCGGTGAGGTCAAAGGTCACGCGCCGCAGCCAGACATGCGCCTCGGCCTCGGGACCCGGTTGAAGACCCGCTGCCTCCTGCTTCGCGAGAATGAAGGCGTCCACCTCATTCAGCGGCCAGGTTGCGTCACGCACCGCAGGAGGCGCGGCATCCCGCACCGGTTGATAGGCCCAATGCTTCCGACCCTCCTCCACATCCACACCGGTCTTCTTCACCGCTTTCGCCACCGCCACCGTCTCGCGTGGATCGGGCGCACCGCGCTTCACCCACTCCTCCAGCACGGCGATCTCGCTTTCCGGCAGTTTCGCCTTCGGCGGCATCTCCATGTCCGGGTTCGTGTAGCGCACCGCCTCGATGAGGTGGCTCTTTTCCGGCGACCCCGGCACCAGCGCAGGCCCGCTGTCACCACCCGCCT
>JBIJBO010000225.1:0-4487 GCA_044345215.1 Prosthecobacter sp.
CGCGGCCGACCGGCACGCCGGCGACCACGACGTTG
This sequence comes from Prosthecobacter sp., assembly GCA_044345215.1. GTDB lineage: Bacteria > Verrucomicrobiota > Verrucomicrobiia > Verrucomicrobiales > Verrucomicrobiaceae > Prosthecobacter. Next base: position 36 of record JBIJBO010000225.1, read on the forward strand.
GCGCCGGCATTCAGGCCGCCGGCATTGTCAAAGCGGGCCTCGATGGCGTAGGTGTCGCCCCCGACAAAATTGCGCCCGCCCAGCTTGACCGTGAGCCAGCCAACGGCGGCGAGGCCGGCGAACACGAAGGCACCGACAAGAAGTTCCAGTTGAGGCAGTTTCATGGGTCGTCGGAAGGTGCAGTCTCGCCCCGGCGCAGGGCCGAGACGGTGTCGCCGAGCGCGGCGGCGCTGTCGCGGAAGCCCCGCACGACCGGGTCGGCGGAGGCGGAAAATTCAGCGGGGGTTCCCTCAAACCGCATGCGCCCGTTGTCAAGCAGGGCCACGCGGTCGCTCACCACCAGGGCCTCGGCGACGTCATGGGTGACGATCACCGCGGTGAAGCCGAACTGCCTCTGGTACTTGGCGATCATGGTGAAGACGTCGTTGCGGCGCAGCGGGTCGAGCCCGGCGGTGGGCTCGTCAAAGAGCACGAGTTCCGGGCGGCTGACAATCGCCCGGGCCAAGGCCAGCCGCTTCTGCATGCCTCCCGACAGCTCGCCGGGGTGGCGGTCGCGGTGTGTTTCGAGCCCGAGCTGGCGCAGGGCCTCGAGGGCGCGCTCGCGCACCTCGCGGTCCGGCAGGTCGGTGGTCTGCTCCAACGGCAGGGCGACGTTTTCCAGGGCGGTCAGCGAGTCGAACAGGGCGTTGTTCTGGAACAGGTAGCCGCAGCGGCGGCGGAAGGCGGCACGGGTCGCGGCATCGAGGGTCTGGCCATCGAAGCAGACGTTGCCGGCCTCCGGGGCGAGCACGCCGGCCAGGCACTTGAGGAAGACCGACTTGCCGGTGCCGCTGCGGCCGAGCACGGTGACGATGCTGCCGCGCGGCACATCGAGATCGGCGCCGGCGAGGACCACAAGATCGCCGAAGCGCTTGTGGACGCCTTCGGCGCGCAGCAGGAAGTCGGGCATGGTCAGACGAAAAAGGAGGTGATGACGTAGTCGGCGCAGAGCACGAGGATGCTCGACTGCACCACGGCACGGGTGGTGGCGGTGCTGACCGCCCGCGCGCCGGTGACCCCTCGCAAGCGGTGGGTGTGGAAGCCATGGTAGGCGCACAGCGAAATCGTCAGCAGGCCGAACACACCCGCCTTGGTGAAGCACTCGACCATGTCGCGCGGGTCGAGCGCACGCTCGACGGCCGACCAGTACACGCCGGGCGCCAGGCCGAGCAGCAGGGAGCCGGAAAGCGCGCCGCCGAGCAGGCCGACACACACAAACAGTGCCGTCTGCATCGGGTAGGCGAACAGTGCGGCGAGCAGGCGCGGCGACACCAGGTAGGCGTGGCTGTTGATGCCCATGGTGTCGAGCGCGGCGATCTGCTCGCTGTTGCGCTGGATGCCGAGCTCCGCCGCCAGCGCCGAGCCGGCCTGGCCGACCAGCATGAGCGCCGCCAGCACCGGGCCGAGTTCGCGCACCAGGGTCAGCGACACCAGCGTGCCGAGCAGGCCCTCGGAGCCGAAGCGGTTGAGCACATGGTAGCCCTGCAGGCCAAGCACCAGGCCGGTGAAGAGGCCGACAATGAGGATGACCGGCAGACAGCGCACGCCCTGCTCGTGGCCGGCGCGCACAAAACGATGGAACAGCTTGCGCGATCCCGGCACGGCGGCAAAGGAGCGCGCCACGAAGGTGGCAAAACCACCCAGGCCGTGGACAAAGGAAAGCGCGTGTCTGCCGAGAAATCGGAGCATGAGAATTTTGACTATCGATCAGCGCGGATGCCAATGCAATGACGAGCGACAACGGCCGCAAAAATCCGCGACCGGCACGGCGCCTGCTGAATTTCCCATTGGCGCTTGAATCCCGCCCCACCTTCCCCACCATGCCTGCGATGCGCAAAACCAAGATCCTCTGCACCCTCGGACCCGCCACCGAATCCGCCGAAGCCATCACCGAACTCATCGCCAAGGGCGCCGACATCTTCCGGCTCAACATGAGCCATGCCTCGCACGACTGGGTGCGCACCGTCCACGGCCGCATCCGCGAGGCCGCCGCCGCCGGCTCGAAGGAAATCGCCATCCTCATGGACCTCACCGGCCCCAGCATCCGCACCGGCGACCTCGAGCAGCCCTGGCAACTGCAGCCGGGCGATGCCGTCGAATTCCGCTGCCTGCCCGAGGTGCCCGCCAGCCTGCCGCTCTCCGTCACCGTCAACTACCCTGACCTCGGCAAGGACCTGCATGCCGGCGACATCATCATGGTCGACGGCGGCATGATCCAGATCCGTGTCACCGAGACCGGCGCCAAGCGCGTGCTCGGCACCGTCCTCACCCAGGGCGAAATGAAGTCGCGCCGCCACATCAACCTGCCCGGCGTGCCCGTGCGCCTGCCGCCGCTCACCCAGAAGGACTACGCCGACCTCGACCTCGGCGTCGAACTCGGCGCCGACTACTTCGCCCTCAGCTTCGCCCGCGAGCCCGGCCATCTCCAGCACCTGCAGCTCCTGCTCGACCAAAAGGGCAGCAAGGCCCGCGTCATCGCCAAAATCGAAAACCAGCAGGCCCTGGAAAACATCGACACCCTCGTCGAGGCCAGCGCCGGCATCATGGTCGCCCGCGGCGACCTCGGCAGCGAGTGCCCCATCGAGGAATTGCCCATCATCCAGCGCCACATCGTCGAGCGCTGCTCCTACCACGGCCGCAAGGTCATCGTCGCCACCCAGATGCTCGAAAGCATGATCGAGAACCCGGTGCCGACCCGCGCCGAGGTCACCGACATCTTCAATGCCGTCATCGAGCAGGTCGACTGCGTCATGCTCAGCGGCGAGACCAGCGTCGGCCGCTACCCCGCCAAATGCGTCGAGGTGCTCGACACCGTCATCCGCCGCATCGAGAAAAAATACCCCTCCGGCCGCTTCGCCTCCGACGCCCCCCTCAAGACCAACAAGCACAAGACCGTCAAGGCCGCCATCCTGCTCGCCAACAGCATCCCCGGCAGCCGCCTGCTCGTCTTCACCCTGCGCGGCGTCATGGCCCACCTGCTCGCCCATCAGCGCCCCGAGTTCGCGCCCATCTTCGCCTTCACCCCGCACCGCCACGTCAGCCGCGCCCTCGTCAGCGCCCGCGGCGTCCAGCCCTTCGTCCTGCCCTTCACCGAGGGCGACCCCGAGGGCTCCATCCGCGACGCCGTCGCCCTGCTCATGCGCGAAGGCCACGTCAAGCCCGGCGAACCCCTCGTCATCCTCAGCGACGCCCTCTACGAAGGCGTCAACGTCGACGCCATCCTGCTGCGCGACGCCTGACCCGCACTTCGGCCTTGCCAGCGCGCCGGGCGACTCTATAACCGCGGCATGAACGTCCTCATCACCGGCGGCGGCGGCTTCCTCGGCTCCCGCCTCTGCCAGCGCCTGCTCGAACTCGGCCAGCTCACCGGCCCCTCCGGCAGCCCCGAGCCCATCGAACGCCTCACCCTGCTCGACGCCGGCTTCCACCGCCCCTTCGACGACCCCCGCGTCCACGAGATCCGCGGCGACATTGCCGACCGCGACACCGTCTTTGCCGCCGTCGGCGACCGCGCCGACACCGCCATCTTCCACCTCGCCTCCATGGTCAGCGGCGAGTGCGAGGAACGCTTCGACGACGCCCTGCGCGTCAACCTCGACGGCGGTCGCCACGTCTTTGACGCCGCCCGCGCCGCCGCCGGCCGCCCGCGCGTCGTCTTCGCCAGCAGCATCGCCTGCTTCGGCGGCGAAGGCATGCAGCCCGTCAACGACGACCGCACCAAGCACACCCCGCAGACCACCTACGGCATGACCAAGGCCATCTGCGAACTGCTCGTCAACGACCACAGCCGCAAAGGCCACTTCGACGGCCGCAGCGTCCGCCTGCCCACCGTGATCATCCGCCCCGGCAAGCCCAACGCCGCCGCCTCCTCCTGGGCCAGCGGCATGTTCCGCGAACCCCTGCGCGGCGAAGCCTGCCACCTGCCCATCCGCCGCGACCAGCGCCACCCCATGACTGGCTACCGCACCGTCGTGGAATCCTTCATCGCCCTGCACGAACTGCCCGCCGAACGCCTCGGCAGCGACCGCGCCTTCGTCCTGCCCGCCCACACCGTCACCCCCGCCCTCGCCGAGACCGTCCTCCGCGAAGTCGCCGCCGAACGCCGCCTCACCCTCGGCCCCCTCACCGACGCCTTCGATCCCCGCATCCAGGGCATCGTCGACAACTGGCCCCAGGCCGTCGACGGCTCCCGCGCCGCCGCCCTTGGCCTCCCCTCCCCGCCCTCCTTGGCCGACATCGTCCGGGAGTACCTGGAAGACTACGGTTGAGGCCCCCTCTGTAGTGCGTGGCAATGACCCGCTCTTCAGCCCGTAGGCGCGTTTGCCAAAACGCGGGATTGGGGAAGTGCCACCCTCGGAACGGCACCGCAGAGAGGGGATGGGACGCAGAGAGAAGGCCTTTTACTCTGCGGTG
>JBIJBO010000085.1:0-14538 GCA_044345215.1 Prosthecobacter sp.
CGCGCCGCGCGGCCAGGCGGGCGTCGCCGTCCTTGCCCTCGGTCTTGCGGCCGAGGTGGCCGAGGGCGAGTTGCAGCTCCTGCGGGTTCGGGTCGCGACTGAGGGCGATGTGGTAGAGGTCGCCGACCTTGTCGTCATCCGGGCGCGGGTCCTTGGCGAGGCGTTCGGCACGGCCGTCGGCGCGCGCGAGGTGGGTCTGGATCTCGGAGGCGTTGAGCAGGTGCAGGCTCTGCGCCAGGCTGGCTTCCTGGGTGCGTTCGCACTCGCAGGCCGAGGCGGAGTCGGGCCTGCCGAAAACCGTCAGGAAGTAGGTTGTCTGGTTGTAGCTGTTGTCGGGCAGGGCCACCGCGCGCGTGCCGGGCGCCTGACCGGCGAACTGGCTCTCGGCGGCGAGCAGGGTGTTGACGGCATCGTAGAGCACCTCGGCGGTGAGGCGCTTCGGGTAGTAACGGCTGAAGTTCTGGCGGTCCTTGGCGTTGTGCTCGTTCGGCACCGCGCTGAGCTGGTAGGTCGTCGAGGTGGTGATCGTGCGGATGAGCCGCTTAAGGTCGTAGCCGTGGGTGGTGAAATCCTCGGCGAGTGCACTCAGCAGTTCCGGGTTCACCGGCGGGTTCGTCTCGCGCATGTCGTCCTCGGGTTCGACGAGGCCGCGGTTGAAGAAGTGCTTCCAGTAGCGGTTGACGAGGGTGTGGGCGAAGAAGGGGTTGTCCTTGGCGCTCATCCAGTCGGCCAGGGCCTGGCGCGGATCCTGTTCGGGTTTCAGTTCCAGCGTTTCCGCGCCGAGGCGGGTCGGCTGCACCTGCAGCTTGGTGCGAATGTTGGTCATCTGGGCCGTGCCGCGCCGGTGATAAACGAGCTCCTCATAACGGTCGCCGGCGGGTTTGCGGGCGACGTTGGCGAAGAAGGCGGCGAGGCCGTAGTAGTCCTGCTGGCTCCACTTCTCAAAGGGGTGATGGTGGCACTGGGCGCATTGCATGCGGGTGCCGAGGAAGAGCTGGGCGACGTCCTCCATCTGCTGCTTCGGATCCTTGACCTGGCGGTACCAGGCGACCGGCGGATGCTGGTCGAGCGTGCCCGAGGCGGCGATGACCTGGCGGGCGAACTGGTCGAACGGCAGGTTGTCGGCCATGGCGTCGCGGATCCAGGACCAGAACAGGTAGCTGCCGCGCGCGTAGAGCGGCTGGGTGCGCTGGTTGCGCAGCAGGGCGCTCCACTTGTTCGCGAAGTATTCCGCGTACTCCGCCGACTCAAGCAGGGCCTCGACCTTGGCGGCGCGCTTGCCGGGGTCGCGCGCGGCGAGGAAGTCCTTCATCTCGGCGACCGTCGGCAGGCGGCCGGTGAGGTCGAGGGTGACACGACGCAGGAAGGTCGCATCGTCGGCGATCGGAGAGGGTGGAATGCCGATGGTCTTCAGCTTGGCGAAGACATGGCGGTCGACGAAGTTCGACTCGGCCGGCAGCGACTCGACCGGCGCGCCGAGCGGCACGGTGGCGCGGAAGGTGGCGACCTTGCCCTGATAGCGGACCATGACAGCGACATCGCCGGGCAGGTCGAGCAGACGCACCTCGCCGGTTTCGCTGGTCTCGGCCATCGCCTTTTCGTTCGCCTCGTAGAGCGCGCGGCGGGTGACGTCGCGGGTCGAGCCGTCGGTGTAGTGGGCGATCACCTTGAGCTGCTGTCTCGCCTTGAGCGGCAGCGTCAGGGCGGCGGGCTCGACGCTGATGCGCGCCATCTTCGGATCATCGGGGCGGCCGTAGGGCATGCCCTCGCGGATCCAGCGCACGAGGTCCTGGTAGTCCTCGGAGTTGGGATCGAGTTTTTTACCGCCACCGTGCGGCACCTGGGCGGCGCCCTTGGTGAGCAGCAGGCTCTGTTCGGGTGCGGCAGGGAAGACACGCCGGCCGCGCGCCTCCTTGACGATGTGCTCGTAGTCCTCCTGCGGCTCAAAGCCGAGCAGGGAGAGCTTGAAACCGTTTTGGCCGCTGGCCTTGCCGTGGCAGCCGCCGCCGTTGCACCCGCCCTTGGTGAGGATGGGCACGATGTCGTTGGCGAAGTTCAGCCGGCGCGGCGCCTCCGCCGCCGGGGCGGACAGGGCGAGGCCGGCGAGCAGGGCGAAGGGCAAACGGTGACGGATCATGACAGTCCAAACCTACGGTTGGCGGCAATGGGTTCTTGTCGACTGCGCGGTCTCAAAGCAGTTCGGCCAGCGGCGCCGGTGTGCCATCGACGAGGTACTGCGGGCGACCGCTGAAGTCGTCGAGGGTGACCTTGGTGGTGTCGATGCCGAGGTGGTGGTAAAGTGTGGCGAAGACCTCGCCGAAGGCGACCGGGCGGTCGATGGCCTCGCCGGCGACCTTGTCGGTCGCGCCGATGACCTGGCCGTGGCGGAAGGCGCCGCCGGCGAGCAGGGCGCAGGAGACGCGCGGCCAGTGGTCGCGCCCGCCCTGGGGATTGATGACCGGCGTGCGGCCGAATTCGCCCCAGACGACGACGGCGACCTCCTTTTCCAGGCCGCGTTCCCGCAGGTCGGTGAGCAGCGCGCTGAGGGCGCTGTCGAGCAGCGGCAGGTCCTCGCGCAGCTGGCCGAAGTTGTTGCTGTGGTAGTCCCAGCGGCTGAAGCCGAGGGTGACGACGCGCGCGCCGGCCTCGACCAGGCGGCGGGCGGCGAGGAAATGCTCGGTCAGACGCGGGCCGCCATCGTCGCGGTTGCGGTTTTCGCCCTTGCCATAGCGTTCGGCAATCCTCCGGTCCTCGCGTGTCAGGTCGAGGGCTTCGAGCAGTTTCGGGCTGGTGAGCACGCCCAGCGCCTGCTCGTTGAAAGCATCCATGCCGGCCATCAGGCCGCCGGCATCGAGGTCGCGGCGCAGCTGGTCAAAACTCTTCAGCAGGGTGGCGCGATCGTGCAGGCGGTCGAGGCTCATGCCGTTGAGCTTCATGTCGGCCGTGCCGCCGCCGCGGTTGGCTTCAAAGGGCGCGTGGGCGACGCCGAGGAAGCCGGGCTCGCCGTTGCGGGCCCAGGGCATGTGTCCCATCTTCGGCGACAGGCCGATGAAGGGCGGTGTGGCCGGATCGACCGGACCCTGCAGGCGCGAGACGACCGAACCGAAGGCCGGCCAGCCGCCGGGCGGTTGCTGGCGGCTGTTGCGGCCGGTCAGGCACTGGAAGGCGTCGTGGCTGGTGTCGCAGTCGGCCATCGAGCGGATGACCGTGCACCTGTCCATCTGGCGGGCGAGCCGGGGCAGCAGCTCGCAGATCTGCAGGCCGTCGACGCTGGTGCCGATCGGCTTGAACTCGCCGCGGATCTCCGACGGCGCGTCGGGCTTGAGGTCGAAGACGTCCTGGTGCGAGGGGCCGCCCGGCAGGAAGACCATGATCACCGCCTTGTGGCCGGGGCGCTGGCCTTGGGCGGTCTCCGCGCGCAGCAGGTCGGGCAGCGACATTCCCCCCATGGCGAGCCCGCCGATCTTGAGGAAATCGCGACGGCTGCGGCCGTCGCAGAAGCCGCGGTGCGCGGTGGTGGCGTTGAGGGTGAGCATGGCGAAGGAGTTTGGCAAAATACGGGCGCGCCGGCGCGGCTCTTGCCGCGGTTCTGAACGCGTGGTTAGACCAGCCCGCGAATCGGGTCGCCCAGGAACAGCGGGTGAGGCCGGCCGGTGAAGTCGTGCCACAGGATTTCGCGCGGCAGGCCGAGGGCCTCGTAGATCGTGGCGGCCAGGTTTTCCGGCGTCTGCGGGTCGCTGTCGGGATAGCCGCCGATCTTGTCGCTGCTGCCGATGACGCGTCCGCCCTTCACGCCGCCGCCGGCGAGCAGCAGGCTCTGCACGTGGCCCCAGTGATCGCGTCCGGGCAGGGCGGTGGCGGAGATCTGGGAAATCTTCGGCGTGCGCCCGAACTCGCTGCCCATGACGACGAGTGTCTCGTCGAGCAGACCGCAGGCATCAAGATCCTCGAGCAGGGCGCTGACGGCCTGGTCCATGGGCGGCAGCAGGTGATCCTTCAGGTTGCGCCAGGCGGCCTGGTGGGTGTCCCAGGTCTCGTTGTTGCCGAGGTTGACCTGGACGAGGCGGACACCGCTTTCGACGAGACGGCGCGCCATCAGCAGCGACCAGCCAAAGCTGTGCCGGCCGTAGCGGTCGAGGGTGGCCGCCGGCAGGTGATCGAGGCGGAAGGCGTCATGCACGCGGTGGTTGCCGAGCAGCGAGACGGCGGCCTCGCGGTAGGTGTCGAAGGCGGTGTCGCCGGCGAGCGCGGCGAGGTTGTCGGTCTGCGACTCCAGCGAGTTGCGCAGGGAAACGCGGTCGAGCACGCGGCTGAGGCTGAGTCCCTCCGGCAGCGCCAGGTGCGGGGCGCGGAAGGCCAGCGTCTCATCGCTCTCGGCGCCGCGTTCATGATGAAAGAGGAACTGCGGGTAGGCGCCATAGTGGTTGGGATGGTAGGGCGCCATCTCCAGGAACCAGGGATCGTGCTGGGCGCCGAGCATGCCGCCAAACTGGCCGGCCAGGGTGCGGCCGGTGCGATGGACGATTTTGTCGGGCAGGACGATGGCCGGCGGCAGGTTGTCGGGACGCCGCGGCAGCAGGGCGGTGGCGAGTGAGGCCAGGCTCGGGTGATCGGATTTCTTCGGCCGGGTCGGATCGAAGCCGGGCGGCACGTCGCTGCGACCGGTGAGCATGACGTGATGACCCTGGGAATGCTCGTTGTGGCCGTGGGTGAGCGAGCGCACGAGCGACCACTTTTCCGAGATCCGGGCCAGCCGTGGCAGGTGCTCGCAGATGTGGGTGCCGGGCGTTCGCGTGCGGATCGGCTTGAACTCACCGCGCACCTCCAGCGGCGCGTCCGGTTTCATGTCGAAGCTCTCGTGCTGGGCGAGGCCGCCTGAAAGGAAGATGTAGATGACCGACTTCGCCCGCGGCGCGGGCGTGGCGGCACCGGGCGCGGCGAGGGCTCGCAGGCCGGTCAGGTGTTCCATGCCGAGGCCGAGCAGGCCGACCGCGCCCGCCTGCAGCAGTTCGCGGCGGCGCAGCGGGTGCGCGGGAGGCGGGAGAGCCATGGGAAGAGCGGTTGGAGGTCCGCCCCGCGGCCGGCCGCGGCGCGGGTGGGTCAGACGAGCTCCGGCAGCGCCTGCCAGCCGTCGACCAGGTACTGGGGACGGCCGGTGAGGTCGTTGACGGTGGTCTTGTGCGGGTCGATGCCGAGGAACTGATACAGGCTGGCGAAGACCTCGCCGAAATGCACAGGACGCTCGGTCGGCTCGCCGCCAAGGCGGTCGGTGGCGCCGATGACCTGGCCGGTGCGGAAGCCGCCGCCGGCGAGCAGGGCGCCGCCGACACGCGGCCAGTGGTCGCGGCCGCCCTGGGCATTGACCGTGGGCGTGCGGCCGAACTCGCCCCAGGCGACGACGGCGACATCCTTGTCGAGGCCGCGGTCGTGCAGGTCCTGGACGAGGGCGCTCATGCCCTGGTCAAACAGCGGCAGGTGACGCAGCAACTGCGGGTAGTTGTTGTCATGGAAATCCCAGCGGCCGAAATTCAGGGTGACCACGCGCGCGCCGGCCTCGACGAGTCGGCGGGCCATGAGGAAGTGCTCGAGGTTGAGCGGGGCTCCGTCACCGTAATTCTTGGTGTCGCCCTTGCCGTAGCGCTCGCGGGTTTTCGGCGACTCCTTTTCCAGATCAAGCGCGTCGAGCAGGCGGCTGGAGGTGAGGACGTTGAAGGCCTGCTGGTTGAAGGCGTCCATGCTTTCGACCAGGCCGCTGTGGTCGACATCGCGGCGGAAGCGGTCGAAGCCGTCAAGCAGGGCGCGACGGTCGTTCAGGCGCGCCACCGAGACATTGTTGAGCTTGAGGTCCTCGACCCCGGCCCCGTTCGGGCGGAAGGCGGAGTGGGCCGGGCCCATGTAGCCGGGGTGACCGGGCGAGCCGTAGGGCGGGTGGCCAGCCTTGGGTGCCAGACCGACGAAGGCCGGGATGGCGGGATCGGCCTGGCCCTGCAGGGCGGAGACCACGGCGCCGAGCGAGGGGTGGTCGGACTGTGCGCCGGTGGGGGCGGCTCCGCCGGCGGGGTTGGGGGCGCGGCCGGTGTAGCAGATGAACGAATCGTGGGCGCCGGTGGGGGAACCCCAGACGCTGCGGATGGGCACCAGCTTGTCCATCATCTTCGCCAAGCGCGGCGCGTGCTCGGAAATCTGGATGCCGGGCACGTTGGTGGAGATCGGCTTGTAGGGGCCGCGGATTTCCAGCGGCGCGTCCATTTTCAGGTCCCACATGTCCTGATGCGGCGGCGCGCCGCACAGGTAGATCATGATGATCGACTTGTAACTGCGTCCCGTGCGCGCCTCGGCCTCGGCCTTGAGCAGGTCGGGCAGGCTCAATCCGCCCATGGCGAGACCGCCGACGCGCAGGAAGTCGCGCCGCGACAGACCATCGCAGAATTTGCCGGAAGACTGGCCGGAAAAGGTGAGCATGGTTCCGAACTACGCTGGCTGTCTCGCGCAGTTATCAGAGAATGGCTATTTTGCCGGCAAGCAGACTGGCGTTTTGCGCGCGAATTATCCATCCTTGTTGCATGAAGCTGCAACGGGTTGAGTCGTTGCTCTCCCTTGAAAGTCATGTTTGTTTTTGTCACCCGGTGTTTTGCCCTCGCCCTGCTGCTGGTCGGTTCCCTGCCGGCCGCCGACCCCGTGGCCTTCAGTCGCGATGTGCTGCCGCTGCTGTCCGACAACTGCCTGAGCTGCCATGGCCCGGATGAGGGGCATCGCAAAGCCGATCTGCGTCTCGACACCCGTGAGGGGGCGCTGGCGGTGCTCAAGCCTGGCCGACCGGAGGCCAGCGAACTCATCGCGCGCCTGGTCACCGACGATCCGGACGAGCTGATGCCGCCGCCGAAGTCGCACAAGGCACGGCTTAAACCCGAGCAGATCGACCTGCTGCGACGCTGGATTGCCGAGGGTGCCCCCTGGGGGCGGCACTGGGCCTTTGAGCCGCCGGTGAAACAACCGGTGAGCGAGCATCCGGTCGATCACTGGGTGCGCAGTCGCCTCCGGCGGGAGGGCCAAGACCTGGCAGCGCCTGCGCCGAAATCCACCCTCTTGCGCCGGCTCAGCTTCGATCTCACCGGTCTGCCGCCCGATCCCGCGCTGGCCGACCGGCCCTACGAGGCCGCGGTCGACGCCCTGCTCGCCTCGCCGCATTTCGGCGAACGCCTGGCGATGTGGTGGCTCGACGCCGCCCGCTACGCCGACACCGACGGCTTTCAATCGGACGCCACCCGCACCAACTGGCCTTGGCGCGACTGGGTGGTGAACGCCTTCAACGCCAACCTGCCGTTCGACCGCTTCACGCTCGAGCAGTTTGCCGGCGACCTGCTGCCCGGGGCCACGCCGGAGCAGGTTTTGGCGACCTGCTTTCACCGCAACCACATGACGAACGGTGAGGGCGGTCGCGACCCGGAGGAGTCGCGCATCGATTACGTCAACGACCGCGTCAACACCGTGGGCACGGTCTGGCTCGGCCTGACCCTCGGCTGCGCCCAGTGCCACACCCACAAGTTCGATCCCATCCCGCACCGCGATTACTACCGCCTCGGCGCCTTCTTCAACAGCATCGACGAGGACGGCAAGGCAGGCACCGGGGCGAAACCCTTCCTCGCCTACACCTCGCCGACCGGACCGCGCGCGGTGGCCGAGGCGCGCCTGCTCGCCAACCAGCGTCGCCCGGCCGAGGCGGCGGCGAAGGCGGCGGCGGAACCGGCCTTTGCCGAGTGGTTGCGGCAACAGCGGGCCCGTGCCGCCACGCCGGCCTGGACCCGGTTGGAAGCCGTTGACGCCTGGACCGCCAAGGGCACCCTGCTGCAGCGTCAGGACGACGACAGCCTGCTCGCCTCGGGGCCGAACCCGCGCCAGGACGATTACCTCGTCGCCGTGCGCCCGGCCTTGAAGCGCGTCACCGGCCTGAAGCTGGAGGTGCTGCCCTCGGCCCAGGCGGCGGGAACGCGGCTCGCACGCGGCCGCTCGGGCGAGTTCATCCTGACCGACGTCAAGGCGCGCGTGCGCCGCCGCGGCAGCAGCCAGGTGCGCGACCTGACCTTTGCCGCCGCCGTGGCCGATGCGGAAAAGCCGCAGAAGGCGGCGGCGCGCGAGTACGGCAGCATCCAGGGCGTGCTCGACGACGATCCGCGCAATGGCTGGACCACCGAGGGCCATGATCCCACCCAGCCGGGCACGGCAGTGCTGGCCCTCAGCGAGCCGCTGCGGCTCGAAGAGGGGGAGGAGCTCGTCCTGGAACTGCAGCACCGCTCGACCACCGGCGATGCCAATCTCGGCCGTTTCCGCTGGTCGGCCACCGACCAGGCCGGGCCGGTGGTGCGCAGCGTGGGGCCAGCGCCGCTCGAGGAGCTGGCCGCGCTTAAACTGGCGCCGCAGGCACCCGTGCCGGAGCCCCTGCGCGCGCGCTTGTTGGAGCAGTTCCTCGCCGATCACGCGCCCTACCAGGAGGCCCGTGCCGCGCGCGAGCGCGCCGATCGCCAGCTCGCCGAAGCGGAGAAGGCGGCGGGCAAACTCAACGTCATGGTGCTGAAACAGCGCGCCGAGCCGCGGCCCACCCACGTGCTGTTGCGCGGCGTCTGGGACAAGAAGGGCGATGCGGTGACGCCGGGTGTGCCGGAAGCCGTGGCCCCTTGGCCGGCGGACCTGCCCGCCGACCGACTCGGCCTGGCGCGCTGGCTGACCTCGCCCGACAACCCGCTGACCGCCCGTGTGGTCGTCAACCAGCTCTGGCAGCTGCTGTTTGGGGCCGGACTCGTGCGCACGCCGGACGATTTTGGCCTGCAGGGCGAGCGACCGACCCATCCGGAGCTGCTCGACTGGCTGGCGGTGGAGTTTCGCGACAGCGGCTGGGATGTGAAGCGACTGCTAAGGCTCATCGTCACCAGCCAGACCTACCGCCAGGATTCGGCACGCCGGCCGGGGCTCGACGATCCCGACAACCGCCTGCTGGCCCGCGGCGCACGCTTTCGCCTGCCGGCCTGGATGATCCGCGATGGCGCCCTGGCCGCCGCCGGCCTGCTGAATCCCGCGGTCGGGGGGCCGCCGGTGCGGCCCTACCAGCCCGATGGCGTGTGGGAGGAGATCTTCATGGGTCGCTTCACCTATGAGCCCAGCGAGGGGGCCGCGCAGTTCCGGCGCACGCTCTATGCCTTCTGGCGGCGCAGCAGCGCGCCAACCTTCCTCTTCGACAGCGCCCAGCGCCGGGTGTGCGAGGTTGCGGTGTCGCGCACCAACACGCCGCTGCAGGCGCTGACCCTGCTCAATGACGGCACGCTGCGCGAGGCCGCCCAGGTGCTGGCGGCGCAGGCGCAAAAGGCCACGCCGGACACGGCCGGCCGACTCGATTTCCTCGCCCGCCGCATTCTTTCGCGCTCGTTCGATCCCGAGGAGCGCCTGGTGCTCGAACGCGAGTTCACGCGCGCCCTGAAGCACTATCAGCAGCACCCGCAGCACGCCGTGCAACTGCTCCGCCACGGGCAGACGCCGCCCGCCGCCCATCCCGAAGTCGCCGCGCTCAGCCTGGCCGCCGGCCTGCTTTTCAACCTCGATGAAGCCATCACCCATGAATGAGGCCGCCCTCGACGTGACCCGCCGCTACTTTCTCGGCCGCTGCACCGGGCTGCCGTTCGGCGCGCTTGCGCTGGCCGGCCTGCTCGGCCGCGAGTCCCGCGCCGCCGGACTGCCCGGATTGCCGCACGCGGCGCCGAAGGCGAAGCGCGTCATCTTCCTGACCCAGTCCGGCGGACCGTCGCAGCTTGAGCTCTTTGATCCCAAGCCGGGTTTGAGAAAATGGGCCGGCACGGAGCTGCCGGCCTCCGTGCGCCAGGGGCAGCGACTGACGACGATGACGGCGAACCAAAAGCAGCTCATCCTGCCCGGCATCACCCAGTTCTCGCGGCATGGACAGAGCGGAGCGGAAGTCAGCGAGTGGCTGCCCCACCTCGGCACGGTGGCCGATGACCTCTGTTTCATCCGGTCGATGACCACCGACCAGATCAATCACGCGCCGGCGATGACCCAGTTTCTCACCGGCCATCAGCTGCCAGGCCGGCCCAGCCTCGGCGCCTGGGTCAGCTACGGGCTCGGCAGCCCAAACCGCAACCTGCCCGACTTCCTTGTGCTGATCTCGCGCATGCAGCGGCCGAGCGATCAGCCGCTCTACGATCACTACTGGGGCAGCGGCTTCCTGCCCTCGCGCTACCAGGGCGTCAAGCTGCGCAGCGCGCGTGATCCGGTGCTGTACCTGAACGATCCCGAGGGCCTGCCGCGCGAGCTGCGGCGCGGCCAGCTCGACGGTCTCTCCGAGCTCAACCAGCGGCGCCACGAGCAGACCGGCGACCCGGAAATCCTGACCCGCATCCGCCAGTATGAAATGGCCTACCGCATGCAGGCCAGTGTGCCCGAGCTGACCGACCTCAGCGACGAACCCGAGCATGTGTTTGAGATGTATGGGCCTGATTCCCGCAGGCCGGGCAGTTATGCCGCGAACTGCATCCTCGCCCGCCGTCTTGCCGAGCGCGGCGTGCCCTTCATCCAGCTCTTCCATCCCGACTGGGATCACCACAGCCGGCTGCCGAGCTGGTGCGTCGCCCGCTGCCGTGACACCGACCAGCCGAGCGCGGCGCTGATCAAGGACCTCAAGCAGCGCGGCTTGCTCGACGACACCCTGGTGGTCTGGGGCGGCGAGTTCGGTCGCGGCGTCGCCGGCCAGGGCAAATGGGACAGTCCTGAGGCCGGGCGCGACCATCACCCGCGCTGCTTCACGATCTGGATGGCCGGCGGCGGTGTTCGCCCGGGGCTCACCTACGGCGCCACCGACGAGTTCAGCTACAACATCGCTGAAAACCCCGTCCACGTCCGCGACCTGCACGCCACGATCCTGCACCAGCTCGGCATCGACCACGAACGCTTCACCTACCGCAGCCAGGGCCTCGACTTCCGCCTCACCGGCGTCGAGCCAGCCCAGGTCGTGCAGGTGATTCTGGGCTGAGGCGGGGCGTTATCTACCCGGGGGCTCTCAGATTTCGACCGTGCCTTTGCAGTCAGGGTAGTGGGCGCATCCCCAGAACGAGGTGCCGGCCTTGGGCCCGCTTTTCGCCGTGCGTTGGGCCATCAGCCCCCCGCATTGCGGGCAGGCGGGAGGCTTGGCCGGAGTTGTTTTGGACGGATCTTTCTGGTCGGTTCGGCGACGATGACGCAGGCGTTCCGTCGCCAGATGCTCGGAGTAACCGCCGTCATGCACAAAAGCAGCTTCAAGCGCCGCGATTTGTCGGTCGAGCAGGAAGTTAGCCTGATGGATGAGGCAAAGAATGGCATTGGCCCGCACCGCCGGAGTGTCGTGCTCCAGCCAGTGAGCGTAAAGAGCCCAGCGTTCGGCGTTGTTGAGATCCGTCAGATCGGACGGGTTCGCCCGATTTTTCCGCCACGCTCGCGGCACCGCCCGCACATGGGTGGCCTCCGGGCCATCCATCTCCCACTGCGGGAGCTTGCGGTGACGAAGGTAATCTTCGAAGTCGAGCAGCAGTTCTTCCAAGCTCGCCCGGGCGACATTCACCAGTCGCAGTTCCGTCTGCGAAGACGTCGCCGCGGCCCGGCTGCCCTCGGCGATGTTTTGTCGTCCCGAGCGCGCAGCCTGCACCATCTGGTCCACCGTGCGCGAACGCGGGTCGAGGAAACGCTCGCAGAATTGGATCGTGGCGTCGTAGATCAGCGTGGTCGTCTGAAAACTCGCGGTCCGGCGATAACCGCCGCTGGGCCGCAGCTTGCTGTGGGGTGGCTTCATGGCGGATCAGCCGGATCAGCCGGATCAGCCGGATCAGTCGGATCAGTCGGATCAGTCGGATCAGTCGGATCAGTCGGATCAGTCGGATCAGTCGGATCAGTCGGAAAGCTAGTGCTTGCCGGTGAAATTCAAGTATGATCTAAGAAAATACCTTATGAGGATGCCACATCCCTTCCTGCGTGCCGGAGACAGGACTCGAACCTGCACTGGTTGCCCAACCAGATCCTAAGTCTGGCGCGTCTACCAATTCCGCCACTCCGGCGTGCTGGGGTGGAATGAGCAATCTCCGCCCGGCGGGGCGGGATCGCAAATGCTTTCAGGGGCGGCGCGCGGCGGCGAGGCAGCGGCGCGCGAGCCAGCCGGTGAGCAAAACGGTGACCAATGGCAGCAGGCCGATCTTGAGGTTGTCGCCAATCCACGGCAGCCAGCCGTCGCGGCTGCGCGTCAGGCCGCTGAAGTACTTCAGGCCAAACACCCAGCCGCCGTGCAGGCCGGCGCTGGCCCAGAGGGTGCCGGTTTGCAGGCGCACGCGCGCCAGCACCCAGCCGACGGCGAAGAGGGTGGAGAATTCGGCGAGCAGGAAATCGGTGTCGCCAAAGCCGCGACCGATCTGACCGAGCACGGCGAAGCCGCTGGCCCAGGTAACATCGGCATCGGCGATTTCCCAGCCCTGCGGTGGTTTCAGGAAGTGGACGAGGGCGAAGATGAAGGTGGTCCAGAAGATGGCCGGACCTGTGCGCAGGCTGCGCAGCAGGACCCCGAGCAGCAGGCCGCGGAAAAAGATTTCTTCGACAAAACCCGCGCCCAGGGCGGCGGTGATTGGCGCGCCGAGGTCGGTCCAGCGCGGCTCGACCCGCAGGTAATGCGAGCCTAGACTGACAAAACCGAGGCCAAGAAGGAGCAGCAGGCCGGCGGCGAGGCCGAAACCGGCACCCCACTGGCGCAGGCCGTCATTCCAGGGTTTCCAGGCGGGCAGCAGGCTGCGGTCGACCTGCAGGGCGCGCAGCACGGGCACGATGAAGACGAGGGCGCAGACCAGCACGGCGCGGTTGAAGTAGCGCGGGAAATGGGCGCGCGCGGCGGTGTTGGCCAGCCATTCGGCCGGGCCGAACGCGGCGAGCCCGGAGCCGGGCAGCCAGGCGGCGTAGCCCTTGCCGAGCTGGAAAATCGCCGGTGCCAGCAAGGCCCCGCCGGCCATGACCGCGAGCAGGTAGAGCAGCAGCCGGGGCAGGGCGGCGGTGTGCGGCGATGTGGTGATGGCTTGCATGGGGCGGATTCTACCGCATTCTGGGATCTCTCAATGACCAAAAACCAGATCCACGAATGGCATGACCGCCTGGAGGACGGCCGCAGGCGCTATGTCCGCGGCTATTGGAACTCCCGCGAGTGGACCTTCCGGGTGCTGCTGCCGGAGAGCGAGGACTGGGAACTCGTCGAGAAACCCGACGTCGAACTGTGGCTGGCCCTGCGCGATGTGCTGTTCCGCAAGTACCAGCGCAAGCGCCTGCCCTTCAAGCACCTCGCCTCGGTGGATGCGGTGCTCGAGGAGATGGGCGTGAAGCCGGAGCCGGCGGACTGAGTCAACGCCAGGCGGCGAGCAGACCGGCGGCCTTGTGCCGGGTTTCCTCCCATTCCTGGTCGGGGTCACTGTCGGCGACGATGCCTGAGCCGGCATGAAAATGGATGCGGCTGCCCTCCTGCACGGCCGTGCGGATGGCGATGTTCCAGCGGCTTTCGCCATTGAAGCCGAAGCCGCCGATGGCGCCGGTGTACAGCCCGCGCGGGTGGGGTTCGAGCTCGCGGATGATTTCCAGCGCGCGTTTTTTCGGCGCGCCGGTGATGCTGCCGCCGGGGAAGCAGGCGCGGAAGGCGGCGGCATGGCCGAGGCCGGGGCGCAGGGTGCCGGTGACCGTCGACACCAGGTGAAAGACCTGGGCGAAACTTTCCACCTTCCAAAGCTCGGGCACGCGCACGCTGCCGAACTCGCAGACTTGGCCGAGGTCGTTGCGCTCGAGGTCGGTGATCATGAGCAGTTCGGCGCGCTCCTTTTCCGAGGCGGGCAGGGCTGCCTTGGAACGGGCATCGCGCTCGGGATCGCCGGGGAAGCGCGGGCGGGTGCCCTTGATCGGACGGGTGGTGATGGAGCGGTCGCGCAGGTCGAGGAAAAGTTCGGGCGAGGCCGAGAGGACGCGGGTACCGGCGAGGTCGAGGAAGGCGGCGTGCGGGGCGGGGGACACCTCGCGCAGGCGCAGGTAGGCCGCGAGCGGGTCGGCCTCCGCCGGCCAGTCGGCCTGCCAGGGGTGCGAGAGGTTCACCTGGTAGATGTCGCCCGCGGCGATGTAGGCCTGCGCGCGGCGCACTTGGTCAACGTATGCGGGTCGCGCCACCTGCGGGGTGAAGGCAAGCGACGGTGCCGCGCCGGCTGGCGTTTCCCGGTGGGGCAGCTGCGATAAAAGTCCGTCCGGATCGAACCAATGGCCGGAGTCATGGTCATAGACGAGCGCCCGCGGATAGACCCCGAGAACAAAATGCCCGTCGAACCCCACCCAGCCAAACAGGCCGCCACTACCTCCTTCCGCGAGGCCGGCGGCGAGTGCCGACTCCACCTGCGCCCAGTCGCGGTCCAGATGCCCGCGCAGTACGGACTGCGGTCGCCAGGCGAGCCAGGAGCGTGCGCCCGGCCCGGCGAGGGCGCTGTCAAGCCAGACCAGGCC
>JBIJBO010000226.1:0-4422 GCA_044345215.1 Prosthecobacter sp.
TCAAGACGGCCTTCAGCGGCACCTCCGTCGCCGGCGACTGGAATGTCGGGTTGCCGGGCCAGGCCGATGCCTGTTACCGGGCCATGATCGAGGAAATCCGCCTGGCCCGCGAGGCGGCGAAGGCCCGTGGCGTGACGCTGCGTCCGCGGGCGCTGGTCTGGGTGCAGGGGGAGAGCGACGCGCATCCGCAGCATGCACCGGCCTATGCGGCCAACCTCTCGGCGATGCTGCAGCGCCTGCGCCAGGACCTGCAGGCGCCCGACCTGATCCTGTTGCTCGGGGTCAACACGCGCTTCGGCAACGGCAAGAATCCGCACATGCCCGCCGTGATCGCGGCGCAGCAGCAGGTCGCCAAGGAGCTGACCCGCTGCCGCTACGTGGATACGGCCGGGGCGGAGACCCTGCCGCCGTCGCACACCCATTTCACCGCCGCGGGCACGCTCGAGATCGGCCGCCGGTTTGCCGAGGCCCTGCTGGCGGTGGAGGCGGGCGAGGCTTCTGGTGGGAAGCCATAAGCCTCCGACGCGGGTCTGCTGCGCCAACGCTTCAGCAGCCCGGGGAAACGCCCGGAAATGCGTGGGCATGCACTGGCGGTGACCCGCTCGGTTCAGAGCAGACGCCAGACGCGGCCATCCTGGGCGAGCAGTTCGTCGGCTTCCTTCGGGCCCCAGCTGCCGGCGGGATACTCACACATGGGCGGCGGGTTGTCGGTCTTGTGCCAGGCATGCTCGAGTTCGTCGATGAATTTCCAGGCGTTCTCGACCTCGTCGCGGCGGGCAAACAGGGTGGCATCGCCGGCCATGGCGTCGAGCAGGAGTCGCTCATAGGCCTCCGGGCTGGCCTTGCCGAAGCTGCTGCTGTAGCGGAAGTCCATTTTTACCTGCTGCATGGACAGGGCCTGGCCGGGCTGCTTGCAGAGGATGCGCAGAGCGATGCCCTCGTCGGGCTGAATGCGGATGACGAGGGTGTTCTCGCTGCTGCCAGGCAGCTGGGCGGTGGCGAAGGGCACCTGCGGAGGCTTCTTGAAATGCACGCTGATCTCGGTGGCCTTCTTTGGCAGCTGCTTGCCTACGCGGATGTAGAAGGGCACGCCCTGCCAGCGCCAGGTGTCGACAAAGAGACGCAGGGCGACGTAGGCCTCGGTCTTCGACTCCGGGTTGACGCGGTCCTCCTGGCGGTAGCCGACGCGCGGCACGCCGTCGACGCTCCCGGCGGTGTACTGGGCGCGGATGACATTGGCGCCGACGGCTTCCGGGCCGACCAAGGGGCGCAGGGCGCGGATGACCTTGACCTTTTCATCGCGCACGCTGTCGGCGCTGAGGTCGGTCGGCGGTTCCATGGCGACCAGGGTCAGCAGCTGGAAGAGGTGGTTCTGCACCATGTCGCGCAGGGCGCCGGCGGTGTCGTAGTAGCCGCCGCGGCCGCCTTCCATGCCGAGGTTTTCCGCACAGGTGATCTGCACGTGGTCGATGTAGCGGCTGTTCCAGTTGGGTTCGAACAGGGCGTTGGCGAAGCGCAGCACCATGATGTTCTGCGCGGTCTCCTTGCCGAGGTAGTGGTCGATGCGGTAGGTGTCCTTTTCCTCAAAGGTACCGGCGACGACCTCGTTGAGGGTGCGGGCGCTTTGCAGGTCCTTGCCGAAGGGTTTTTCGCAGACGACGCGCGCCCACTTGCCGCCGGCGCCACGGTTGAGGCCGGCCTCGCGGATCAGTTCGAGGATGGGCTTGAAGTACTCGGGGGCGGAGGCCAGGTAGAAGAGGCGGTTGGCGGGCGTGCCGCGCTCCTCGTCGAACTCGTCGAGCAGGCGGCCGAGGGCGCGGTAGCCCTCGAGGTCCTCGAACTCGCTGCGGTGATAGTGGATGCTGTGTCGGAAGTTTTCCCAGAGCTCGTCGCTGTGGCCCTGGCGGCTGTTCCTGCGGTTGCCCTCCTCCAGTTCGGTGCGAAAGATTTCGTCGCTCTTGTCGCGGCGGGCGAAGCCGACCACCTTGAACTGCGGCGGCAGGTCGCCGCAGGCGGCAATGTTGTAGAGTGCCGGGATCAGCTTGCGGTGGGTCAGATCGCCGGTGGCGCCAAAGATGACCACGGTGCAGGGCTCCGCGCGGTTGCGGCGCAGGAGGGTTTCTTCAAAGGGGTTTTCCAGATCGGGCATGGTGCGGAACGGTGCGTCCGCCCGAAACGAGCGGGGCAGAGGTTAGACTGGTCCACGCCTGCTGGCAACTGGCGATGCAAGTCCATCGCCAGCGGTGGGACAAGCCGGCCAGCTGCGGCGGCCCGCCGGCGCCGGCCTTGCAAAGGCGGCGAAACTGGCGCAAGCATGGGCGCCCATGACCACCACCGTTTTGCCGACCGATCCGCCGCCGCAGCTGCACCAGGCCGTCGCCGAGGCCGTGCGCCTGTTGCAGCAGGGCGAGGTGGTCGCCCTGCCCACGGAAACGGTCTACGGCCTCGCCGCCGATGCCCTCAATCCGGCTGCCGTGGCGAAGATTTTTGCGGCCAAGGAGCGGCCGACCTTTGACCCGCTCATCGTGCATCTGCCCGACAAAAAGCTGCTCGACACGGTGGCCGAGGTGCCGCCGGAGCTGCAAAAAGCGGTCATCCAGCTCATCGAGCGTTTCTGGCCCGGCCCGCTCACCCTCATCCTGCCCAAAAAGCCTTGCGTGCCGGATCTGGTCACCGCCGGCCTGCCAACCGTGGCCGTGCGGGTCAGCGCGAACCCGGTGTTCAAGCGCGTCATTCAGGCCCTGGGTCGCCCGTTGGCGGCGCCCAGTGCGAACCGCTTCGGGTCGATCAGTCCGACCTCGGCCGGTGCCGTGGTGGCCGAGCTCGACGGTCGCATTCCGCTGGTCGTCGACGGCGGCGCCTGCATGCACGGGCTGGAATCGACGATCCTCAAGGTTGAGGCGGCCTCCCCGAAGAACCTGCTCACCATCCTGCGCCCCGGGCCGATCACGACCGAGGACCTCAAGGTCTATGGCAGGGTCCAGCGGGTCACCCGCAGTGTGATCGACGAGGCGACCGAGGCGCCGGGCCAGCTCGCCTCGCACTACGCGCCGCGCACACCGCTGCGCCTCCTCGCCAAGCCCTCCGACTTCACGCCCGAACCCGGCAAGCGCTATGCCCTCATGAGCTTCCGCGGCGAGGAGAAGGACGGCTACACCGGCCTGACCGACTGGGCGCAGGTGCAGATCCTCAGTCCCGGCAGCGGCAAGCTGCCCGAGGCGGCGGTGCGCTTTTTCTACGTCCTGCGCGAGCTCGACAAGCTCGGGGTCGATGAAATCGTCGCTGAGCCGATGCTGGAGCACGGCATGGGAGTGGCGATGATGGACAAGCTCCGCCGGGCGGCTGTGAAGCATTGAACCCCATGGCCGAGGCGCAACAGGACCGCAGCTCGCACGCGCGCAGCACCGGCGTGGTTTCCATCGCCATCCTTTGCAGCCGCGTGCTCGGCCTGGTGCGCGACCAGTTGGTGGGCGGTCTGTTCGGCTCGACCTTCGCCGGCATCTTCACCGCGGCTTTCCGCACGCCGAACATGCTGCGTGACCTCTTTGCCGAGGGGGCTCTGTCGACTGCCTTTGTCACGACCTTCTCCAGGAAGATCAAGACCGAGGGTGACGAAGCCGCCTGGATTCTTGGCCGCAAGATGGTGACGCTGGCGCTCTGCTTCATGTCGCTGGTGGCGGTTGCCGGCGTGGCGCTCGCACCCTACCTGGTGCGCCTGCTCAACCCGGGTTGGAACAACCCCCGGAGCTTCGAGATCTGCGCCTGGCTGGCGCAGATCATGTATCCCTTCATCACCCTTGTGTCGATCACCGCACTGGTCATGGGCATGTTGAATTCGAAGCGGGTGTTCTTCATTCCGGCGGTCGCCTCGGCCTTCTTCAACCTAGGTTGCATCGTCGGCGGCCTGGCGCTGGCCTGGATCGCCGATCCCGAGTTTCGGAACAGCTGGAAGATCGGCGAAAGCGGGATGGCCGCCTTTGCCGCCGGCACGCTCATCGGCGGTGTCCTGCAACTGGCCGTTCAGATCCCGGCCCTGCGCCGGGTCGGTTTCCGGTTCCGCCCCGACTTCGGCTGGAAGGACGAGGGCGTGCGCGAAGTTCTGCGCCTCATGTGGCCCTCGCTGATCGCGGCGAGCGGCACGCAGGTCAATGTCCTGCTCAACTCCATCTTCGCCTCGTTCACGCCCGGCCAGGAGGCGGCCGTCACCTGGCTGGCCTACGCCCAGCGCCTGCAGCAGCTGCCCCTCGGCCTGTTCGGCGTGGCGGTCGCCACCGTCACCCTGCCGATGCTCTCGCACCTGGCCACCGAGGGCATGACGCCAGCCTTCCGCGGCGCCCTCGCCAAGGGCCTGCGACTGGTGCTGTTCCTGACGCTGCCCTGCGCGATCGGGCTGTCGGTCTTCGCCCGCGAGATCCTCTCGCT
>JBIJBO010000086.1:0-14394 GCA_044345215.1 Prosthecobacter sp.
TCGATGACTGGCCCGAGCGCACCCTCTTCTTCCACAATCCAATCGACGAAACCAACCGCTATCCCGCTGCCGTGCGCACCGGCACGCACCGGCTCGTGCGCGAGATTCCCGGTCCTGCAGCGGGCTCCGCCGCCAGAGCCAACGACGCCGGCGCCAGGCCTTGGCAGCTTTACGACATGCTCGCCGATCCAGGCCAGAAGCACAATCTCGCCCGCGCGCAGCCGGAGTTGGTCGAGCGTCTCGCCAAGGCCTACCAAGCCTGGTTTGCCGATGTCACCCGCGAGGGGCGCGAGCGGCTGCCGCTGCCGGTGGGACATGCCGGACACGACCCGGTCGAGTTGCACGCGCCGCAGGCCCATTTTATCGGAGGCCTGCGCTTCCATGCCGGGCCCGGCTTTGCCCACGACTGGATCACCGGCTGGACTTCGGCTGACGCGCGACTGTGGTTTGATGTCGAGGTGATTCAGGCGGGCGACTTTGCGGTGGAAATCGATCACGCCTGCGCCGAAGCCGACGCGGGTTCGCTCATCCGGGTGCGTGCCGGTGAGGCCACCGTGCAAGCCTTGGTGATCCCGGCACCGATTCGCCCGCTCGTCTTGCCGACGCGTGATGCGATCGGGCGCGAGCGCTACCAGTGTCGTGTTTGGGGAACGCTCGAGGTGGGTCAACTGTCGCTGGCCGCCGGACGCCAGACGCTGACGGTCGAGGTCGCGCGCAAGGCCGGCTCGCAGGTCATGGATTTCAAGCAACTGCGCCTCCGCCGGCTCTGAGCGGGTTCAGCGGCGCCAGGCCCCTCGACCCGCGGCCCGCGCCTCATGCTCCAGCGCGCGCAATCGCGCCTCAAACTGGCGGGTGCTGCGGCCGTCGGGCAGGGTGGTCCCGGTGGTATGAATGCGGGCGAGGCCGGCGCGCACGAGTTTTTCGGAGAGGTCCTCGCCATCGGGAAAGGTGACGAAGGCGTAGAAGCGCTGGCTGTCGTAGACGCGCTGCCAGCGGGTGTGGATGACGAATCCACCGGCCTCGAGCATTGCGCGCGTGAAATGGCGGGCGTCGCGGCCGAGCGTCAGGGTTCGGGAGTCCTCGATCCCGCCGAAGTCGCGGCCCTGATCGCGCACACGCTCGGCGTTCTGGGCATTCAGGTAGGTCTCGGCACAATCGGCAAAGTAGAGCCGAAAATGGTGGGCGACCCCCTGATGCTCGACCTTGAAGCTGTCGCCGTCGTTGCTGCCATGGCGGATGAGGCGCGCCCCGTGCAGTCTCTCAAAGGAGGTGGTCGACGGGCCGCTGCGTCGCGGGGCGTCGGGCGGCTTCATGCCCTGCTGCCAGAACTGCCAGACCGCCGCGGCCAGCACCAGCAGGGTCCAGAGGCGGCCGCGCGGCCGGCGGCGGCGCTTGAACAGCGACGGAATCATGCCTCCAGTGCCGAGTGGTCGATCGTCTGCAGGCGGGCGCGGCGTTCGCCCAGGCGCGGCACGCATTCCAGCAGGGCGCGGGTGTAGGGATGCTGCGGTCCGCCGAGGATCTGCCCGACCGGTCCGGTTTCGACGATGTGGCCGCGGAACATGACCGCGACACGGTCGGCGACGTCGCGGATGATGCCGAGGTTGTGGGTGATGAGGATGAGGCTCATGCCGAGTTCACGGCGCAGTTCGGCGAGCAGTTGGAGGATCTGCTTCTGGATCGTCACGTCGAGCGCGGTGGTTGGTTCATCGGCGACGAGCAGGCGCGGGTGGCAACACAGGGCCATGGCGATCATGACGCGCTGCTGCATGCCGCCGCTGAGTTCGTGCGGGTAGGCACGCAGCCGTTTTTCCGGCTCGGTGATGCCGACGCGGCGCAGCCAGGTCAGGGTTTCGGCATCGCGGTCGGTGACCTCCGGGCGGTGCAGGCGCAGCGCCTCGCCGATTTGCGTGCGCACACTCAGCACCGGGTTCAGCGAGGTGGTGGGCTCCTGAAAAATGTAGGCGATGTCGCGGCCGCGCACGGCGCGCAGTTCGCGCGTTTTCAGTTGCATCAGGTCGCGGTCGCCCAGGCGGATTTCCTTGGCCGTGATCCGTGCGGGCGGCTCCGGCAGCAGCCTCGCCAAGGCCAGCGCCGTCGCGCTTTTGCCACTGCCGCTCTCGCCGACGATGGCCAGCGACTCACCCTCGGCGAGGTCGAGATCGATGCCGCGCACCGCCTCGACCGGTGCCGCGCCGTGGCGGCTGAAGTCGATGTGCAGGTCGCGAATGCGGAGCAGGGGCGTCATGGTTTGGCGGATGGCGGGGCGGCTCGGGGCAGGATCTGCAGCATGCGTGCGATGACGCTCAGTGACAAGGCGCAAAGCAGGAACGGAGCGACCGCGGGCATCATTCTGGCGGGCTGTTCAAGAAAGGCGGTGCCGGCCTGGTGCAGGGCGTCCAGACCAGGCAGCGACGCCAGCAGGGCGGTGTTGCCGAGTGCCATCACGATCCAGGCAAGCAGGCGGGCGAGTCGTGACAGTCCCAGCCGCACCAGTTCGGGCAGGCGGTGGCGTCGCCAGGCTGCCGATGGAGTGTGGCCAAGCACGAGGGCACCCTCCAGCACGCGGCGGGCGTGGTCGCCGGCCGCGTGTGCCTGCGGCCGCCGCAGGCAGGCCAGCGCCCAGGCGCCGGCGAGGAGCAGGAACAGATCCATGAAGGCCAGGGCGAGCAGCACGGGGTGGTCGGCGTGGATCGCGCGAGCTGGGGTGGCCAGATCGGGAAAGAGCGCCAGGGCGTCGTTGAGCAGCCAGGCGCCGGCGACCGCCCGCAGACTGCTCCGGCGCCGGCCGGGTGAAGTCAGCAGGCCGGCAGTCTGCCAGCTGGCGAGCAGCAGCAGGGGTGGCAGCCAGAACCACAGGAAGTCGGCGGGGCCATCGCCTCGCTCGGTTGGCATCAGGCTCGGCACGGGCCAGCCGCGCGCGCCCGCCAAGCCGGCCAGGGCCAGCGCCGGTGCGGCAGGCGGCAGGGCCGCCAGCGCGCCGGCCAGCCCTAGGCGGAGTGGTTTGGCGGATCCCCGCTCCGGTTGCCCGGTCAGGGCCCGCGCCGTGCTGACCGCCAGCAGTTGCGCGAGCACGGCAAAGCCTAGGCAAGTCGCCAAGGACGCCAGGTGCAACGGCGTCAGGGCATCGCTCAGCGCCTGCACCAGCAGGGGTGGATCGAGGCGGTTCCAGGGGGCGGCGTTCATTCCTTCGGTTCGAGCATTTGCAGGGAGGGTGAGGTCACCACCGCGGGACGCAGCAATTCGCGCAGGCTGACACCTGGACGATGCTGGAAGCGGTCGCGGTGGAGGCCGATTTGCGGTTCGTCGCCCAGCAGTGGCAGTGCCAGTTGCAGCTCACCCAGACGCTGCTCAACGGCGAGCACGCGCTCAGGGATACGGCTCGTGTCAAACTCGTCTGCCAGAGCCTCCAACAGCAGGTCGAGGCGGGGATCTGCGGTGCCGGTGAAGTTGAGGCTGCCGCGGCGGCTGTGCCATTCTTTCGACACGTCCCAGTCCACGGTTTCGGTCCGTCCGAGCAGGACGGCATCGAACCGGCCGTTGGTCAGGTGCTCGGCCACCAGGGTGGCGGCCGGTACCTGTTCCACGCGGACCTCGGCTCCAAGCGACCGCCATTGGCCGGCCAGGGCCTCGGCGAGGGCAAGTCGCTGGGCGTTGCCCTCGGGTACGATCATGCTGAAGGCCAGCGGGCGACCCTGGCGGCGCAGGCGGTTGCCATCCGGCAGCCAGCCGAGCCGGGCCAGGCGCTCGCGCGCGGCCTCGGCGTTTGGCTGTGGCACCGTCAGCCGTGGCTCATACCAGAGACCGACGGGAAAATGGCTGAACAGCGGTCGTGCCCGCCCGGGCGCCACCGCCTGCACCAGGGCCTCGCGGTCAACGGCGAGCGCCAGGGCCGCGCGCAGTTCCGGATCATTGAGGCGGCGGCTGTTCCAGAGCAGTTGAACGCGGCCGCGCGGTGGACCGGCGCGGCGTTCCAGCCAGGGCTGCAGTTCCGTCAGCGTGGAAGTTCCCGGCCAGACGACATCAAGGCCGCCGGCGGCGACCGTCAGATGGGTGCCGGACGGCGGCAGGGCGGGGAAGAACCGCAGCCGGCGCGGGCTGTCGGCGGTGCGCCTTTCCAGCAGCAGCGAGCGGGCATCATGCGCGGCCACGCGCCAGGCGCCGGCACCCTCTGCGGGTTCGTCCGCCGTGGGCTCGGCCAGTGCGTCGGCCGGCAGGATGGGCAGGTCGATCCAGGCGGCCAGAGCTGCGCCGCGGCTGCGCCGGTAGACGGCACGGAATCCGCCCTCGGCGGGTTCGATCGCCTGCAGGTCGCGCAGGCTGTCGCGGCTGCGCGCGGCCGGTTCGGCCAGCACGGCGGCGACAGTGGCCTGGACATCGCCGGTCTCGAGCGGGCGGCCGTCAGGCCAGCGCGCGCGTGCCTCGCTCCAGCGGAATTCAAGCACGGGCTCCGCCAGGCCGGCCACCTCCGCCAGCGGGCGCATCTGAGGCACTTGCGACAGGTGTGGGCGCAGCGCCGAGGCCAGGGCCTCGCGGGCGGCGAGCACTGGTTGATCGGTGACGATTTCACAGGCGCCGTCGGTGTCGAACCAGACTCGTTGTAAACCTGCCGGGGCATGGGCTTCGAGGACGGCCCGCAGGCCGGGCACGCTCTCCAGGCGCAGGAAAGTCAGCGGTCGCGGTTCCGCGCCGGTCAGCGCCCTCAGCGCGGCATCGGCGGCGTTCCGGTCAGGTCTGGCGAAGCGCATGAACAGAACCGCACCCTCCGTTTGCACGGCTTCCAGGCCCCAGTCGAGCCGGGTTTCCGCCGGTGCCGCCAGCAGTCGGGTGCGCGCGATCTCCGCGGCCTGACCATTGGCAAACCAGCAGCTCACGCGCAGGTGCCAGCGCCATTCCTCGGCCAGTGCCGGGGCCGGTCGCCCCTGTCGGTCGAGCCGGATCAGCGGCTCGTGCAGCAGGTCGAGGATCTGGCGCTCGGCCTCGTCGACGGGTGCAAGGGGACGCAGGGCCGGGAGTCCTCCAGGCAGAAGCAGGCGCCACTCTTGGGAGCGGTCCTGGGCGCGCCGGGTCAGCACGGTCGAGCCCGCCCAGACTGCAGCCGCCAGCGCCGCGGCGGCGGGCAGCAGGAAGAGCGGGCGGGGCAGGGGCATCGGGTCAAATTACCCTCAACTCCGCGGGGCGAAACCCGAATTCGGTGCTTCGTCCTTGGCGCGGCGCCGGTGTCGGCGACAATGTGGGCATGGACGCCTTCCTCGCCGCCGCCTACCGGCACCTGCCGGAAGCCCTCGACTGGTTGCAGCGCATGGTGGCGGTCAACAGCTTCACGACTCATCGCGAAGGGGTGGCCGAACTCGGCCGGTTGACGGCCGAGTGTTTTGCCGGCCTCGGCTTCCGCGCGGAGTTCGTGCCGGCCGCCAATCCGGCTCAGGGGGAGCATCTTTTCCTAAGCCGCGGCGACGGCCTGCCCGTCGTGCTGGTCAGCCATCTTGACACTGTCTTTCCGCCGGAGGAGGAGGCTCGGCAAGACTTTCGCTGGCGTGAGGAGGGCGACCGCCTCTTCGGGCCGGGCACGGTCGACAACAAAGGGGGCACGATCCTCATTTGGCTCATGCTGCGCGTGCTTCAGGAGCTGCGGCCCGAGCGGTTTGTCGCGACCACCTGGTGCATCGCCGCCAACGCCGCCGAGGAGGTCATCGGCTCCGACTTTGCGGATCGCCTGCGCCAACGCTGTTCAACCGGAGCCCGAGCAGTGCTGGTCTTCGAGGGCGGGCCACGCGACGCCGATGGCTGGCATGTGGTCGCCGCGCGCAAGGGCCGGCTCGAATACCGTCTCACCGCTTCGGGCCGCGCCGCCCATGCCGGCAGCGGTTTCCAGCAGGGAATCAATGCGGTCGTCGAACTCGCCGCTCTGCTGCCGGGTCTTGCCGCCCTGAGCGACCCCGCCCGTGATCTAACGGTCAACATCGCCACCTGCCAGGGCGGCACGGTGATCAACCGCGTGCCGCACGAGGCGGTCGCCGAACTGGAAATCCGCGCCTTTGATCCCGCCGTGCTGGCCGAGGCCGGCCGTGCGGTCGAGGCCTGCGCGGGGCGCAGCGCGGGCGGTGCCGTCCTTTGTGTCGAACGCCTCGGTCACACCCGCGCCTGGCCCGGCGATGCCGCCACCGCGCGCCTCGTGCAGTGTTGGCAGGCGGCGGGTGCTGAGCTGGGTTTGCCGGTGGTCGTCGAAGCCCGCGGCGGTTTGAGCGACGCCAATTACCTGCACGACCTGGCGCCGACGCTGGACGGTCTCGGTCCCGCCGGCGGCAACGCCCACTGTTCCGAGCGCTCGGCCGATGGCGGCAAGCTGCCGGAGTTTGTCGAAAGCACTTCCTTTGCGCCCAAGGCCGCGCTCAATTTGACCGCGCTGGAGCGCTGGCTCGACGCGTGCTGAGCCGGCCGACTTCCCTTGCATCGGCACCCGTCCGCGTGTTGGGTCGCTGTTTGATGACGGGCATTTTCCTGGAACTCGGCTTGCTGGGCTTGCTGCTGGTGGCCAACGGCATTTTTGCCATGGCGGAACTGGCCGTGGTGTCGTCGCGACGCGCGCGCCTGCAGACCCTGGCCGATTCCGGCAGCCGCGGCGCCCGCGCGGCTCTCGACCTGATCGGCGAGCCGGGCCGCTTCCTGTCGACGGTGCAGGTCGGCATCACCCTGGTCGGCACCCTCGCCGGTGCCTCCAGCGGAGCCTCGCTGATCGCCCGCCTGACGCCGGTGATCGCCGAGGTGCCGGTCCTGGCGCCCTGGGCCGGCATGCTGGCGACGGTGCTCGTCGTCGCCCTCATCACCTACCTCTCTGTTGTGCTCGGCGAGCTGGTGCCCAAGCGCCTGGCCATCCAGTCGCCCGAAACCGCCGCCGCGCGCCTCAGCCCGTCGATGAATCTGCTGGCGTGCCTGGCCGGGCCGGTGGTCAACCTGCTCGACAGCTCCAGCGGCCTGATTGCCCGCCTGCTCGGCGCCAAACCCGGCAACGAACCCGGGGTCTCCGAGGAGGAGGTGCGCGCGATGATCCATCAGGGCACCCTCTCCGGAGTTTTCAAACCCGTTGAACAACGCATGGTCGAGGGTGTGCTTGAGCTTGACGACCTGGTCGCTGCCGACGTCATGACCCAGAAGAACCAGATCGTCTGGATCGACCTCGACGAGCCTGACCCGGCGAATCGCCGCCGCATGATCGAGAGCGGGCACACGCATTTTCCGGCCTACCGCGACACTCGCGACAATGTGCTGGGCATGATCTCAGTGAAGACGCTGTGGGCCGAGACCCAGCAGGGCACGCCGCGGCCGCTCGAGGCTCTGGTCACCGAACCGCTGTTTGTCTCCGAAACGATGCCCTGCCCACGCATCATCGAGGAGTTTCGCCGCCAGCGCCGCCACCTTGCGCTGGTGGTCGACGAGTTTGGCGGGGTCGCCGGCCTGGTCACCCTGCACGATCTTATGGAGTCGGTGCTCGGCGACATGCCGGACGCCGAGCAGCGCGAGTTGCCCAAGGCGCGGCAGTTGGCCGACGGTTCCTGGCTGGTCGATGCCCTGTTGGAAATCGAGGATGCCGCCGACCAGATCGGTTTTGCCCTGCCCAAGGAGGAGATCGACGAGGGTCTCTACCGCACCCTCTCCGGTTTCCTGCTGCACCGCTTCGGGCATGTGCCGAGGGAGGGGCAAAAGCTCGTCCACGACGGCTGTGAGTTCGAGGTCGCCGACCTCGACCGCCGGCGCATTGACAAGGTGGCCATCCGCCGGAACGCGACCGCGCCGGTCAGCGAGCCGGCTGCTTGAAGGCAGGCGGGGTCAGTTCATCGACCGCCCGGGCGATGAGTTCCTCCACGCCGGAGGCGAAGCGTGTGGGTCGGCCATAGTAGGTCATGGCCCCTGCCGCCTCGTAGCCGCCCTCCTCCCACACGCGCTGGGAGGGGATGTAGCAGGGAACATCGTTGGTGTAGGCATTCACCCAGGTGCGGCCCTGGCCGTAGGCTTTCTTGAAGCGCAGGCCGTAGTCGACCACGACCTCGCCGGGCAGTTGCACCATCAGCAGGCCGCCGTTGAAGTCCCAAGCTTGCACAAGGTAGGGCAGGTGGGTGGGAATGGTTTCACCGCGGTCGAGCAGGCGGAGGAAGTGTCGCGCATGATGGGCCGTCCACTTGTTTTCGTCGGTCGTTCGGCGCTGCCATTCGGCCCGGGCGGGCGGGGTGTCGAAGGGCAGGGCAAGTTCCTTGGTCCGGCACATCACCGGACCGCTCAGTGCCTGCATCGGTTGGTTGATGGTCTCGA
This sequence comes from Prosthecobacter sp., assembly GCA_044345215.1. GTDB lineage: Bacteria > Verrucomicrobiota > Verrucomicrobiia > Verrucomicrobiales > Verrucomicrobiaceae > Prosthecobacter. The sequence continues at coordinate 8,308 of JBIJBO010000086.1, forward strand.
CGACGCCCTTGGCCATGTTGACGCCGTGGGCGGTGACATGGGGCATTTCGCGGCGCGGGTAAGGATTCTGGTCGGCGCCGCAGCCGATGGCGGTGAGGGCGATCACCCCCGGGAAGCGCAGTTCCAGTTCCTTCTGGGCGGTGCCGGCCCAGTCGGGATGAATCTGGTTGATCGACAGCGTCGTGCAGTGGCAGGCATAGCTGGTGAAGAGGGCGCGCAGCTTGCCCTCGGGCGAACGCACGCGCAGCACCGGCAGATCGTGGTCGCGCGGACCGGTGAAGTTTGGGCTGTTGGCAAATCCAGTCTCCGTCTTGAGGCGGCGGTTGAGGGCAAAGCCTGCACGTCCCTGTCCGCGGTCGACCTGCGCGGGTTGCAGATCCTTGAGCGCCGCCACGACTACTTCGGTCATGCGCTCCGTCAGCAGTGCCGTGTAGCGGTCCACGGCCGCCTGTTCCTCCGGCGGCAGATCCGCGCCAAAGAGGAAGCCGAGCACACCGTTGACCAGGGGCGCACAGTGGGTGTGGCTGGAGTGCAGGGCCAGGCGTTCCTCGGCGATCTTGTGGCCCGCCTTGGCGAGGTTCGCCAGCACGGCCGTGCGCAGCGCGGCAGGCACGCCGCAGTTGTCCACCGTCAGCATGACCAGGGGCTCGTCATTCGTCCAACGCAACGCCAGGGCCTTGGCGTGGATCGGCATCGACACGCCTTCGTGCGGGCCGGTGCGACTGCCATACCCGCTCAGGCGCACCGGGAAGTCGGGGGTGATGTCCAGTTTGGCCACGCCGGCCTGCCATTCGGCGGCGGCGCTGCCGGCCAGCAGAGCCAGGGTCGGCACCAGCGCGAGTTTTTGGAATTTCAGCCGCATGACTGAGAATTCCAAAACTTCACCGCCGATGCCAAGTCTGTTTTTGGGAATCCGTCACATTTCCGCCGGGATTCTTTCCAAGCTTCACCAGCTGCTGCGCACGGTCCATTTTTCCAGGAGGCCCTCGGGGAGTTCGGTGAGGAAGCGGCTGGGCCGCATGAGGATGTCGCCGTCGCGCGCCGCGTGGTTGAGCACCGGGTAACACAGGTGCAGTTCGTCTTTGGCGCGCGTGACGGTCACGTAGAACAGCCGCCGCTCTTCCTCGAGCGCGCTGTCGCCGCCCTCCTCGACGGCCCGGTTGTGCGGGAACATGCCGTCGGCCAACCAGACAGCGAAGACGCTGTGCCACTCGAGGCCCTTGGCCTGGTGGGCGGTGGTGAGGGTGACGGCGTCGCGGTCACGCTCGCGGGTATCGGGCTTGTCGGCGGTGTCGACGCCGCTGAGCAGGGCCAGTTGGGCCAGGAATTCCAGCGGATCGGTGAAGCGATCGCTGAAGTTGCCGAGCTGGTCGAGGTCCTGCGCGCGCTGGTCGGCGTTCTTGAACTTCGCCTTCATGTAGTCGGCATAGACGCCCTCGACGACGCTGCGGATCATCGCCGGAGGCGGCGCCGGCTTGCCATCGACGAGCAGTTCATCGAGGGTGTAGGCGAACTGTTCCCAGGTCTCGCGCGCCTTCTTCGGCACGGGCAGGGTGAGCAGCACCTCGGAGAAGCTGCCGATCATCGGGTCGGCCGTGGCCGACGGCGTTTTCAGCCAGGCCAGCCAGAGTTTGGTGGCGCTGGTGGCGCCGATGCCGGGCACGAGGCGGACGAGGCGCATGAAGCTGACCTCGTCGCGGCGGTTGACGGCAAACTTCATGAAGGCGGCGACGTCCTTGACGTGGGCCTGCTCAAAGAAGCGCAGTCCGCTGGTGATTTGGAAGGGGATGCCGCGGCTGGTCAGCTCCATCTGGATTTCCAGGCTGTGGAAGTGGGCGCGGTACAGCACCGCCATCTCGCTGAATTCCACCCCCTCCTCCTGCAGTTCGAGGATGCGCTGGGCGACAAAGGCTGCCTGTGCCGAGGCGTTGTCGAGCGGCACCAGCGCCGGCAGGGCGCCGCCCCCGGGACGGGCGGCGCGCAGTTCCTTGCGGATCTGCGCGCGGTTGCAGGCGATCGAGGCGTTGGCCAGGGCCAGCACCTCGGGCACGCTGCGGTAGTTGACCTCGATCTTATGGGTGCGCGCGCGCGGCCAGCGCTCGTGGAAACGCAGGATGTTGCCGACGTCGGCGCCGCGCCAGGAGTAGATCGACTGGGCATCGTCACCCACCACCATGAGGTTGCCGTCGTCGCCGGCCAGCAGCTCGACAAATCGGCACTGCAGGCGGTTGGTGTCCTGGTACTCGTCGACCAGGATGAATTCGAACTGGCGGCGGTAGCGCTCGAGCAGATCTGGGTTTTCCTCGATCAGTTGCACCGACAGCGTCAGCAGATCGTCGAAGTCCATGCAGTTGGTCTCGCGCTTTTTCTCCTGATAGAGACCACGCAGGCGGACGATGGGCTCGACCACCTGGACAAACCAGGGGTAGCGCTCGGCAACCACCTCGGGCAAAGGCTGGCAGGTATTGTCGGCGAGCGAAAAGAGGTCGCCGAGCACCTCCGCCTTGGGGAAGCGGTAGCCGGCGGTGTCGATGCCGCTGGCGCCGACGACGGTTTCCAGCAGGTCCTTCTGGTCCTCGCGGTCGAGGATCGAAAATCCGGCGCGGTAGCCGAGGCGTTCGGCGTTCCAACGCAGCAGGCGGTTGCCGACCGAGTGGAAGGTGCCACCCCAGAGTCGCTGGGTTTCCACCGGCACCAGGCTGGTGACGCGCTCGAGCATTTCGCGCGCCGCCTTGTTGGTGAAGGTCAGCAGCAGGATCTGCTCGGGCAGCACGCCGTTGTCGAGCAGCCAGGCGACGCGGTAGGTGAGGGTGCGCGTCTTGCCCGATCCGGCACCGGCGATGATGAGCGTCTGTCCGGGTGGCGCAGTCACTGCCGCGTGCTGCTGCTCGTTCAGTTCGGCGGCATAGTCGATGCGCGGCCCAGCGAGGGCGTGGTTGTGCAGTGTGTACTCGCGTGGCATGCGGAAGGAACGCCTTCGCCCATCCGCTGGCCGGGTTCAACTTTCTCCTGCGTTCGGAGCTTGCCCGCACCCTGGATTCCGGTCAGACTGGCGCATGAACGTGAAGAGCCGGCTGACGATGATCCTGTTGCTCGGCCTGCTCGGTGCCAGTGGCTGGTGGTGCCGGGGCCGCGGCCCGCACGCCGAGGTGCTGGCAGCGCAGGCGGCCCTGCTCAAAAAAGTCGAACAGCGCGCCTGGGGATCGGTGAATGCGCGGCTGGCCGGCGATTACAGGGACGACTACGGCCACGACCGTGAGTCGGCGATCGAGGATGCGCAGACCGCCCTGGGTGGCTTTCTCAGCCTGACGATTCACGGCGAGCTCGACACCCTGCAGGCGGTGCCGGACCTGGCGATGGTGAAGATGCGCCTGCGTCTGGAAGGGCACGGCCTCGGCTTCAGCGATGTCGTGGTGGCGCGGCTCAACCAGCTCCAGGAGCCCTGGTTCTTCCACTGGCACAAACGCGGCATCTGGCCGTGGAGCTGGCGCCTCGTGCAAGTTCATCACAACGAACTGCACCTCGCCATGCCGCAGTAACCGGCGTCACAGCGCCCGCTGCAGGAAGCGCAGTTCCTCGGGCAGCAGCAGTGCCGCCGGCACGTGTTCGGCGAGACGGAAAGCCGGGCCGGCATCGCCGCAGACCGACAGCAGGCCGGCATGCACCGCGCGCTGGCCGGCGTTGAGCGCCGAGGGCTCGCCCAACTCGCCGAGGTGGGCGCGCGTGCGTTCGAGGTCGCCCATGCGGAAGGCGGCCAGTGCCAGCAGCAGGTGGCGCGGGCCGTCGCGGCGGAAGCGCGGGCTCTCGCCCAGCAGGCGCTCCGCGTCCGCCTCGATGGCGCCGCCGGCGACGAGGCTGAACCAACGCGCGCGGAACAGGGCCTGATCGTTCTGCGGCTGCAGTTCGGCGAGCCGTGCGGCGGCGCGGGCGGCCGCGGCGGTGTCCTTGTCGCGCACGGCAAATTCAAAAAGCTTTTCCAGCATCGCGGCGCGTGTGCGCGGATGATGACGGGCAATGCCCTCGCAGGCCGCTGCCGCCAGGTCCCACTGCGAGGTCTGCTCGGCGATCTCGGCGGTGCGCTGCGTGGCGGTGAGTTCGGCGCCCTCGCCGGCGGCCATCAGGGCGGCGCGCAGCGCCTGGCGCACCTCGCCGAGTCCGTCGCGGCGCTGGTTGGCCGCCTGCGCCAGCCAGAGGTGGATGCCGTGGCGCGACATCGGCATGACCCCGGGCCGTTTCAATTCCGCCTCCAGCTCGGTCCAGCGCCCAAGCCGGGCCAGCGCGGCGATGTACAGGTTGAACAGCTGGCTCGACTTGCGGGCTTGCTCGACGGGCAGCAGGTCGAGCGCGCGCGCGGCCTCGCCCTGCCCAATCAGCCAGCCGGTGAAGACCCCGAGCTGTTCCGCGTCAAAACCGCGGGCCTCGGCGACGGCCGCTTCGAGCCGGTCGGCACGATCCTGCGGCCGGGCGCGCAGCAGCGTCGCCAGGGCATCGAGCCGGCGGGCCTGTCCGGCCTGCGGATGCGCCTCGGTCAGTTCCAGCAAACGCTGCGCCTCGTCGCCGGTCAGCTCGCTGTCGCGCACCAGCCGGTCGAGAGCGCGCACCGCCAGGACGTCGCCTCCGCTCGCCAGTTCAAAGAACACGGCCCGCGCACGCCGGCGCGTCTCCGCGTAGGGGTCGCGCGCGTCGAGTTCGGCCAGGCGCAACCGGCACTCGGGATCCTCCGGCTCGGCGGCGAGCGCGGCGCGCAGGGTGCGGTCGGCGCGCTCGGGAAAGCCGTCTGCGCGCTCGAGGCCGGCGACCAGTTCCTGCACATGCCGGTCGCCGCGCTCGGCCTCGCTGAAGCGCTCGAGTTCGATTCGCGCCGACTGCACCTCGCCGCGGGACAGCAGGAGCAGGCCGATGCGGGCGCGCTCGGCGATGCGGGCCTCGCCGGTTGCCACCAGTTCGCGCAGGAAATGCAGCCGGGCCTGGTCCTCGCCGCCGGCCTGGTCGAGGAAGGCGAGGGCGGCGCGCAGCACGGGCGGGTGCTGGGGACTCCAGCGCCGTGCCGAGCGCACGGCCCTGGCGCAGGCTTCATAATCGGCGTCGGCAAGCCGGCGTTCGGCCTCGGCGGCGAAGTGTTCGGCCAGCAGGCGCCGGCCGGTCTCGGCGAGCGGCCGGCCGAAGGCGAGGGCGAGCAGGCCGCAGAGGACCAGGCTGCCGAAGATCCAGGTGAACCACGGCCGCGGATTGAGCACCAGGTCGTCTTGGCGGTTCATGGCCGGTGTCAGGGGGCGGGCAGTTCGAGCAGGACGCGGAAGCCGGTGCCGGCAGTGGCGCTGTCCCGGGCGGCATGCTGGCGCTGACCGCTGCGCAACTGTTCCGGATCGTGCGACAGCCAGGAGCCGCCGCGGATGACGCGTTCCTCCGGGGCGTCCGGCCAGGAGTCCAAAACCCATTCGGCGGCATTCCCGCCCAGCCCGTGCAGGCCAAGTGCATTGGTGGCCTCGCCGAGCACCGGCGCCGTGTAGGAATGGCGGTCGTTGTAGCCGTCGATGCGGCCGGCATCGAGGTTGACGCTGTAGGCTGGTGGCGGGAAGCGACCCTCGGCCGACCACGGGTAGTGCTTCGGCGCGTACTTCGCCCGCGTCGCCGGATCGGCATCGGTCTCCGTCGGCAGGCCAACTGCCCGGCTCCATTCGAGGTCGCTCGGCAGGCGGTAACTGGCTCCCTCGGGCAGGCGGCCTCCGGCGCGCTCGCTGGCACTCAGCCATTCGCAGAAAGCGATGGCATCGTCCCAGCTCACCCCGACTGCCGGATGACTGGCGCCGAGCAGGAAGGGCGGCTTGGACGGCCAAGAACGGCCGCTCGACTTCAGGAAGGCCTCGTAGTCCTGCACCCGCGTCTCGGCCGTGGCGATGAGGTGCGTCTTATCCAGCGGCAGCAGTTCCATGCCCAGGGCGTTGGTGTGACGAGCGCCCGCCGTCGCCGGTTTCAGGCTCGCCGGATCCGGGCGACCTCCACCGCTGGCGCCGCCTTCCAGACGACGCCGCACCTCGGCCATCTCCGCCTCGCTGACTTCGCCGCCGGTCAGCGCGTCGCGGCGTT
>JBIJBO010000087.1:0-14341 GCA_044345215.1 Prosthecobacter sp.
CTTTTGCAGGCGGCGGATGAGATCGAGGATCTGCGCCTGCACGGTGACGTCGAGCGCGGTCGTCGGTTCGTCGGCGATGAGCACCTTCGGGTGGCAGGACAGCGCCATGGCGATCATGACGCGCTGGCGCATGCCACCGCTGAGCTGGTGCGGGTACTCGTCGATGCGCCGGTCGGGCGCCGGAATGCCGACCCAGTCGAGCAGCTCGACCGCGCGCCGGAGGGCCGCCTGCGGGCTGAGCGACTCGTGGAGCAGCAGGTTTTCGACGATCTGCCGGCCGACCCGGTGCACCGGGTTGAGGGCGGTCATCGGTTCCTGGAAAATCATCGCGATCTCCCGGCCGCGCACCCGGCGCATGGCCTCGATGGGCAGGGGCAGCAGGTCGCGGCCCTCAAGCCGAACCTCGCCGCGCAGGACACGGCCGGAGGGATGCTCAAGCAGGCGCATCAGGGCGCGGGCGGTGACGCTTTTGCCGCAGCCGCTCTCGCCGACGAGGCCGAGCGTGCGGCCGCGTTCGAGGGTGAAGCTGACGTCGTCGACGGCGGTGAGCAGGCCACCGTCGGTCTGGAAACCGACGCCGAGGCCGCGCACCTCAAGCAGGGGTTCGCTCATGGCTCGCCTCCCTTCGTGAGATGCTGGTCGAAAACAAGGTCGGTCTCCGGGAATTCGCGGCCCTGCTTCATGGCCCCTAGGGTATCCTCCCTGAGGGCTTCATCGATCCAGTGGACATGGTTGGACATGGGCAGTTCGCTGACGGCGACGTTGAAGCTGCCGGCCGGCCAGCGCACCCAGCGCCAGTAGGCGACGCGCCAGTAGTTCTGGTCGTAGCCGGGAATCCAGGCCGCCTCGTCGTGGATGATCCGGTCGGCGCCCCAGGAGGCCTCGCGCATCTGCCCGATCGTCGTCGCCGCGCGCTCGGCCTCGCAGAACCTGTCCATGCGCGGGTCGGCGAAGCAGGTGAGGTTGTTCGTGTTTGGCTTCGGCGAGCCGTCCTCCTGGCGCGCGTCCTTGGAGTGCCAGGACTGGTAGTGGTCGGGGAAGGGCGGTGTGACGCTGAAGGCAACCGAGGCGATTTGGTGCTTCTTCTGGGTGACCTTCTGGAAGTAGGCGGTGCTGTCGATGCCCTCGAGCTTGTATTCGAGGCCGCACTTGAGCGCCTCCTCCTTGAGCCGCTGCATGACCTTCTGGACGATCTCGACCTTGCGGTGGGTGATGGTGAGCGACAGGCGTTCGCCCCTGGCGTTGACCAGCACGCCGTCGGCCCCGGCCTGGGTGTAACCGGCCCTGGCGAAGTGCTCGCGCGCCTTGGCGGGATCGTAGGGCCGCGCCTGGATGGGGGGATCGCCGAGCAGTGGGTAACCCTCGGAGAAGCTGTTCAGCCGCGAGAAGTCGCCGCGCAGGTCGAAGTCGATCACCTTCTGAAAGTTCGTCGCAAAGCACAGGCCGAGGCGGAGGTCGCGGTTGTCGAGCGGCGGCACCGCGGTGTTCAGCCAGAGACCGGCCTGCGAGCCTGGCCAGACGTTGTAGTACTTCGCCTTGTGGATGTAGCCCTTGTGGACCTCGGGGATCTCGAGCTTTTCGTACCAGTACTCCGGGATGCCCATCATGAGCTGCTCGACGTCGAGCTCGCCCTGGCGGAACAGTTCCAGCACCTTTTCCTGCAGGCGGACAACGCGGTAGACGATGCGGTCGACGTTGTAGCGGTGGCGGTAGAACTTCTTGTCGCGCGCCCACCAGTCCTTCACGCGGCTGAGGGTGACGCTGCGGCCGAAATGGATGTCGTCCTCGCGGATCTCGTAGGCGCCGGCGGTCGGGCGGCAGCGCCACTGGTAGCGCTGCTCAAAGTCGGGGCCGAACTCGGCGTAGAACCGGCGGTTGAGCGGCGACAGGCTGGCCCAGTAGGGGGCGAGCAGCTTGGGTTCGGCGAGAGTGATCGACAGCGTGCGCGCGTCGTAGCGCGTGATGTTGGTGTACTGGCTGGCGTACCACTCGTTGCCGAAGGGGTTCTTCGGGTATTCCGAGAGCTGCATGTAGAACTGCAGGAAGAAGTCGTCGGACTCGATGGGGTCGCCGTTCGACCAGCGCGCGTCGGGATCGAGGCGGAAGAAGACTGTGCGGTTGTCGGCGGCCACCGCCCATTCGCGGGCGATCGAGGGAATCATCTTGCCGGTTTCGGGATGCAGGCTGATGAGGCCCATCTCGACCTCATCGTAGTGGTAGCCGCGGAAGGAGCTGTTGGCGTTTTCGCCGAGGATGCGCAGGGTGGGCGGGAACGACAGGATGTACTGGCGCATCGTGCCGCCCTTCTGCGCCTGCGGGTCACCGATCTCCGGTTCGGCGAGGCCGTTTTCCCAGGCGAGATCGGCCGGCACCTCGGCGGGGGTGGCAAAGGTGAAGAACTCCGGTTTCTGCAGCCGCGCGCGGGTTTTGGCGAGCTCCGCCTCGAGTGCGGCCTTTTCTTCCGGGGCAGTGGCTTTGGCGATCTGCCCGGGCAGGTCCTTGAGCTGCGTTTGCAGCTGGGTGAGCACCTTGCGGTTGTAGAAGTCCCAGAAGGCGTCGCGCTCGGCGGTGCCGTCGTAGGGCGGGAAGGCGGCGGCCAGCGGCAGGGCGAGCAGGACCGCGCCCAGCAGGGCGAGCCGGCCGGCGGGACGCGGGGCTGGAGGGGCGGCGCTCATTGGTAGGTGCTGAATTTTTTCGGGTCGAAGGCCTCGCGCAGGGCCTCGCCGACGAAGGTGACGAGCAGGAGAATGCCGACCATGACGGTGAACATCGAGACCGAGATCCACAGCGCGTTGAGGTGGTTCATGCCGTCATCGAACAGCCATCCCCACTGCGCGTAGGTCTCCGGCAGGCCGAAGCCGACGAAGGCGAGGGCGGTGAGCGAGGCGATGATGCCGGCGACGCTGAAGGGCACGTAGGTGACCAGGGTGGCGAGCATGTTCGGCAGCAGGTAGCGGGTGAGGATGCGGAAGGTGCCTGCGCCCTGCAGGCGGGCGGCGGCGACGTAATCGCGCTCCTTTTCCTTGTAGGCGAGCGCGCGCATCGTGTAGGTCAGGCCTGTCCAGGAGAACAGGCAGATGACGCCGAGCAGGATGCCGAGGTTCATCTCGGCGACCGAGATGATGCTGACGACGATCATGATCAGGTAGAGGAAGGGCAGGTTTTCGAGAATCTCGATGAGGCGCTGCAGGGCGAGGTCGAAGAGGCCGCCGGCGTAGCCCATGAGCGAGCCGAGCAGGACGCCAACGCCGTAGGTGATGGCGAGGTAGAGCAGGATGGCCTTGAGGTTGACCTGCCAGCCGCCGTAGATGTGGGCAAGCACGTCCCAGCCCTTGCTGTCGGTGCCAAGGTAGTGACCGGCCTGCCAGAGCGGCGGCAGCGGCGGGTAGAGCACGACCTGCAGGTCGCCGGTGGCGGCCGCCTCCCACTCGGCCTGCGGCATTTCACCGGTCCAGCGCGCGCGCTCGAGCTCGCCGGCGCGGTACATCGCGGAGACCGCGAGCGCGCCGTTTTTCGCATAGCCGAGCAATTCACCGTCGGGCAGGCCCTTGCGAAGGCGCAGGTCGCTGTGCTTGGCCTCGGGATCGTCGGGATGGAAGCGGCGGGCGCGGCCGGAGAAGGGTTCGTTGCTTCCGGGCGCGAAATAGCGGCCGTCGCGCTGCTCGAGGGTCAGGCTCTGCTGGGTGTCGGAATCGAGCACCGGATCCCAGGGCACGAGCGGCATGAGCACGAAGCCGCGGCCATCGGCCGCGAAGCGCTTCTGCAGCTCGCGGTAGTTGACCTCGCCCTCGCCCGGCTGGCCGAAGGTGTTGGCGGGGTAGCGCTGTTTGACGAAGGCGGGGAAGTAGGTCCGGCCTTCGTGGCGGACGACCAGGGCGCGGCGGCCGACCAGGGCCTGGTCGAGCAGGGCCATGCCGGCGAGGCCGAGCAGCAGGCAGAAGGACCACCAGCCGCGGCGGATGCTGCGGAAGCGGCGGAAGCGCTGCAGGGTGACCGGCGTCCAGCGGATCTCGGCGGGCAGGAAGACGAGGACGGCCATGCCGCCGGCAATGAGCAGGGCGGAGGCGGTCCAGCCGAAGGCGGGACCCATCGAGAAGAACCAGCCGACGCTGGGCAGGTCGAGACCGGCGAGCTCTCCGACGATGGCGAGCGCGCCGAGCAGCAGGGCGGCGATGGCGAGCTTGCGGTTCATTGGAAACGAATGCGCGGGTCGAGGCGCGCGGTGATGAGGTCGGAGAGCACGTTGCCGAGCATGAGCAGCAGGCCGCCGAGGGCGACCGTGCCCATGACGATCGGGTAATCCTTCTCGAGCAGGGCGTTGAAGCCCATCAGGCCGAAGCCGTCGATGTCAAAGATGCGCTCGATGAGGAAGCTGCCGCCGACCAGCATCGTCAGGGCCTGGCCCATGGTGGCGGCGACCGGGATGAAGGCGTTGCGCAGGGCGTGGCGGACCACCGCCTGGCGGAAGGGCAGGCCCTTGGCGACCGCCGTGCGCACGTAGTCGCTGGCGAGCTGGTCGAGCAGGTTGTTTTTCACCAGCAGGGTCAGGCTGGCGAAGCTGCCGACCAGGTAGCAGGTGAGCGGCAGCACGGCGTGATGGAGCAGGTCGGCGATCTTGGCGAAGAAGCCGAGCTCGTCGAACTCGGGGCTGACGAAACCCTCGAGCGGGAACCAGCGCAGGCGCGCGGCGAGGAAGACCATGAGGAAGACGCCGAGCACGAAGCCGGGGATGGCGTAGCCGAAGAAGATCACGACCGAGGTGGCGGTGTCGAGCGGCGTGCGGTGCCGGATGGCCTTGAGCACGCCGAGCGGCACGCAGACGAGGTAGGTGATGACGAGCGAGGCGAGGCCGTAAAAGAGCGAGATCGGGAAGCGCCGCTGCATCATCGTCCACACCGGCTCGGAGTAGCGGGTCGACTCGCCGAGGTTGCCCTGCAGCACGCCGGCGAATTTGGGCTGGAAGATGAGCGCGACGTAGGGCTGCGGGGTGTCGAGGGTCAGGCCGGGATTGGTCTGTTCCCAGATGCGCTTCTGCTGTTCGGGCGTGATCAGGCGCGCGCGCCAGCCGGACAGGTCGGTGCCGGCAAGCGGCAGCAGCTCCGCCTGGTCGCCGTCTTTGCGGCGCACGGTCACCTCCAAAGCGGTGCCGGGCAGGCGCACGGCGGTTTCCTTGGCCTCGGCGGCGAACTCGGCGCGCGAGCGGTTGATCTCCTTGGGCCAGAGACCGAGCCAGGCGGCATAGGCTTCCCAGAAACCCTTGTCATGGCCATACTGCTCCTGAAGCTTGAGCAACTGGCCGGGCGTCAGGCCGCCGGCCGGTTGACGGCTGCCGCCGCGCTGGCCGTCGGCCTTCATGCGCGCCTCGAGCAGGGCCTGTTCCATCGGCCCGCCGGGCGTGAAGCGGATGATGAAAAACACCACCAGCGTCATGCCGATCAGGGTCGGCGGGATGAGCAGCAGGCGGCGGATGATATAGGCGGTCATTCAGGGGGTCCAGACAGTCTTGAACATACGCGGCGAGCAGACAAGGAATTCCGCGAAATCAGGCCTCTGCCGGCAGTTGCCGCACGGCCTGCTGCATCCGCTCGAGCACGTAGTAAATCGTGCGGCTGCGCAGGCGCACGAGTTCGGTGCCGACCAGGCGCGGCACGAAGTCGGCCGGCAGGGCCAGCACCTCGGACGGCGTGCAACCGTCGAGGCCCCGGCAGAGGATGGCGGTCATCGCCCGCGTCAGGGTCTGCACCTTGGGACCGAGCTCGACCGCGAAGTGGACGCGCCCGGCCGTTTCGAGACGCAGGAAGATGCCGACCTTGTCCGTGCACTCGGGATCGTGACGGACCTCGGCGACCGTCCAGGGTTCTTCCGGGGTCGGCGCGCAGGCCGTGGCGGCGGCGGCGTAGTCGATCAGCGCCTCGCGCCGTTCCGTCTCGGGCAGCGATTCGAAGAAGGCGACGATCTCCTGCAGGGCGGCGGGGTACACGGCCGGCCACCGTGGCCGCCGGCGCCGGGGATGCAACCGGGAAAAGGCCCTTGGCAGCGGTCCCGCCCGCGCCTTTGTGCAGGCCATGCTGAATCAGGCCTTCCGTTGTGACGCCGTGCCGCCCGAGCTAATGGACCGGCTCTGGGAGTCCGGCTGGCGGCACTTCGGCAGCACCTTCTTCCGCTACAGCCACAGTCCCGATGCCGACGGCGTGCACACGATCACGCCGCTGCGGATCGACCTCGAACGCTTCGTGCCCAGCCGCAGCCAGCGCCGGGTCGGCCGGCGCAACGCCGACTTGCAGCATGCGTTCGCGCCGGCGCAGTTGAGCGACGAGGCGCGCGCGCTGTTCGAGATCCACAAGACTCGCTTCAAGGACAACGTGCCCGATGATCTCGACACCTTTCTGTCGCCCGAGCCGGCGCGTGTGCCCTGCGTCTGTGTCGAGTGCCGGGTGCTGCTGCCCGACGGCCGCCTGGCAGCGCTGAGTTATCTCGACCTCGGTGCCGAGGCCACCTCGGCGGTCTACGGCGTCTTCGATCCCGCGCACGCGCGGCGCAGCCTGGGCATCCACACGATGCTGCTGGAGATCGAGCACAGCCGCGCCTTGGGCTGCCGCTACTACTACCCGGGGTATGCGACCGTTGAGCCGAGCCCCTACGACTACAAAAAGCAGTTTGCCGGTCTGGAGCAGCTCGATTGGGAGAGCGGTGAGTGGCGCCCATTGGGATTGAATCCCAACACCATCTAGGGGGTGAACTCATCCAGGCATTGCCTTCGCGGCGTTCCACTTGTTGAATCCCTTCAACAGCCCACCTTTCCACCATGACTCTGGATCCGAAACTCACCAAGCTGCTCAACGAGCAGATCAACAACGAAATGGCCTCCAGCTACGTCTACCTGGCGATGGCCGCCTGGTTCGAACAGACCCCCTACAGCGGTTTCGCGAGCTGGATGTTCAACCAGAGCCGCGAGGAGACCATGCACGCGCTGAAGTTCTACCAGTACGTCGTCGACCGCGACGCCGTGGTCGAGCTGCAGCCGATCGCCAAGCCGAAGCACAAGTTCAAGTCGCCGCTCGACGTCTTTGAGCACAGCCTCAAGCAGGAACAGCTCGTCACCAAGCAGATCAACGACCTCTACGACGTCGCCGAGCAGGTCAAGGATCACGCCTCCAAGAACCTGCTGCTCTGGTTCCTCAACGAGCAGATGGAGGAGGAGAAGACCGTGCGCGACATGCTCGACCGCCTCAAGCTGGCGGGCAACGACCCGGCCAGCCTGCTCGTCCTCGACCGCGAAGCCGGGCAGCGCCAGGGCGCCGGCGGCGGTGGCGGCGGTGGCGGCGAAGGCCCGCAGGGCTGAGGCGGCCGCAGGCCGACTGGCGCGGGTTTCGCACGGAGGACACGGAGCGCACGGAGCGGGTTTCCCATGCCGAGGCATCTTCCCTGATCCGAGCTCCGTGCGAGCCACGAAGAGGGAGCAATGCCGCAGATGGAAGTGCTTGCGGTGAAAACCCGGCTCATTCCCCGCATCTTCCGCGGAGAATATTGCTTTTTGCGGTGAATCCTGCTACATTCCCCGCATAAAGAGCGGAGAATATGGGATACATTCACGAACTGGCCGATTGGCCGAAACTGACGTGGGATGCCGGCAGGCTCTCTGGATTGCTGGCGGATGTCCGCCATCGCCAAGGGCGTTTGCTGGGAAGAATGGAGGGACTGGGGTTTCGGCTTCGGTCCGAGGCCAAACTCTCCACGCTGACGGCAGACGTGGTGAAATCCAGTGCGATTGAGGGTGAGACACTGGATGTCGAGGAAGTGCGCTCTTCCATCGCTCGGCGCCTGGGTTTGGAACAGGCGGGTGCCGCCCAGGCGAGTCGTGACGTGGAGGGGATCGTTGAGATGCTGCTCGATGCGACCCAGAATCATGCACAACCGCTCACGTCGGAACGGTTGTTCGGCTGGCACGCCGCGCTGTTTCCCACCGGAAGAAGCGGAATGCACACGATCACGGTAGGGGCATGGCGTCCGGTCGAGGCCGGCGCGATGCAGGTCGTGTCGGGACCGATGGGGCGTGAGAAAGTCCATTTTGAAGCGCCCTCGGCGGAGAAGCTGGACCCTGAGATGCACCGATTCCTTGAATGGTTCGAGGCCGCGAATGGCGTCGATCCCGTGGTCAAATCTGGCGTGGCGCACTTCTGGTTTGTGACCGTCCATCCGTTTGAGGATGGCAATGGGCGCATGGGCCGTGCGATTGTCGATCTCGCCTTGGCGCGTGCTGACGGCACGGCCGAACGGTTCTACAGCATGTCCTCGCAAATGGAAGCGGAGAGGAAGGAGTATTATCTGCAACTCGAACGCGGCCAGCGAAACGGGCTCGATGTGACGCTCTGGCTGGAATGGTTCCTTGGCTGCCTAGGCCGTGCGATCGTCAAAGCGGATGAAACGCTCTCGGGCGTTCTGCAAAAGGCCCGCTTTTGGGAAAAAGTGAACCTGCAGCCGGTCAATGAACGGCAGCGCAGGGTCATCAATCGGTTGCTGGATGGCTTTGAGGGCAAGCTCACTTCCTCCAAATATGCGAAGCTCGCGAAGTGTTCTGAGGACACGGCGCTTCGCGACATCCGCGCGCTTGTGGAGCGCGGGCTGTTGATCAAGGGCGAGGCCGGAGGCCGCAGCACCAGCTACACACTGAAACTGGGAGCCTGTTGAATCCATCCTCGTCTTGGCGGCGGCGTTCCTGGAACGGCACAGCGGTGAAGGCGAGGATGGCAGCGTCGGTTCGAGTCGGTTTCGCACGGAGGACACGGAGCACACGGAGGGGCTAGCAATGCCGATGTACCTTCTCTGATCCCACCTCCGTGGGCTCCGCGTTCTCCGTGCGAGCCATGGTTTCAGGGGGAAGCCCCTGCGCCTGGACTCGGCGTGCCCGCAGTGCGTGCGTCCTGTCCGCGGTTTGCTAGCCTGCCTGCCCGGATCGGGCGTCGAGGTACCCCATGCGGGCGGCGCGACCGATGGCCACGCCGAGAACGGTGCAGGCGAGGTTGAGGACGAGATCGCCGAGCAGCGCTGGGACGCCGTCGATGGGCAGGCGTTTGTAAAGCGGCATGCCTAGGCTCCCCATTGCAGCGTTGGCGTCCACTCCTGCCCCAGCAGGCCGAGGCCGACGGTCAGGCCCAGGGCCAGTCCATAGGCCACCCAGCGCTGCCGGATCGCCAGGCCCAGCAGGGCCGCCATCAGGAGGGGAAGCTTGCCGAGAAGAAGGGTCAGCCCGAGCGCGAGGAGGCGTGGCAGGGTGGCGATGCGGGGAGGCATGAGGCCGCTGGGTTGGTGCTACCTCGCGCGCCTCCGCTTCAGAACCCGTTTTTGCGGGCGAAGGCGAGGTATTGCTGCCAGTCGTAGTCTTTGACGTCGTGGCCGCCGCTGCGGACGTGGTAGCCGATGCGGCCGCCGACGGGGGTGTCGATGCCGGGCTGCTGGTCGGCGCCAACACCCGGGTGACCGAAGAGCTGGAACACCGGGCCGGCGTGGTAGCCGGAGAGGAACTCGCCCTTGGGGTCGGCCCATTCATCCTCGACGGCGCTGCCGATGTAGATCGGCCGCGGGGCGGCGAGGGCGATGAGCAGGTGCTGGTCGACCGGGCAGGCAGCCTCGTTGTTGGCGTAGCCCGTGTAGGTCGGGGTGAACCAGTGCGGGAAGGCCTTGGTGATGACGGCGGTGGTTTCGCCGAAGTTCCGGCGCATGAGGGCGGCGCCGCCCTCGCCGGAGTTGTTGGAGATGACGAAGGCGAAGCGCTCGTCGCTGGCACCGGCCCAGAGGGAGGTCTTGCCGAGACGCGAATGGCCGATGACGGCGCAGCGTTTGGCATCGACACTGGCATCGGTCTCCAGGCAGTCGAGCATGCGGCTCAGGCCCCAGGCCCAGGCGCTGATGGCACCCCAGTCGCCGTTGTTCCAGACGGTGGCGGCGCCGTCCTTGGCGGTCAGGCCGCGCAGGCTGGTCTTCCAGCCCTCGGCGTGGTCGGGCTCGATGTCGCCGTAGTAGGCGGTGGCGACCGCAAACCCCTGGTCGAGGATCAACGCCAGCGGCCAGCGACTGCTTTCGTTGCCGCGGCTGGCCTCGGTGGCGCGGTTGTCGACGATGGCCTTGTCCTTGTTCGGGCGCATCCAGCGGGTCGACAGGGGGATGTCGGTCTCCGGGCTGACCGCGTGGTTGCCGCCGAAGCTGAGGCCGGCGACGCAGGGCACGGGGCCGGTGGCGGAGTTGGGCGTGTACAGCATCAGCTCGATCCCTTCCCAGGCGGGGCAGGAGGGCAGGGTGATCTGGATGAGCTTGCGGGTGGCCTTGCCGCCGAGGGCGTCCTTCTTCACCGCCTTGACCTGGAAGGCGGGGGCGCCGAGACCGGCGGGCACGCGGCCGAACACGTGATCCTGATAAAGTTTCAGCACCTCCGGGCGGCGCCGCTGGGTCCAGTCGCCGGCGGTTTTCACGGCGCTGCCGTCGGCCATGACGAGAGCCTCGGGCAGCGTGTATTGGCCGACGCGGCTCTCGTCGTAATTGGCCTTGCTTTGCTGGGCTTCGGCGAAGTCTTCACCGGTGAGGATCATGGCGGTGAGCAGGAGGATGGAACGGAGCGGAGACATGCAAGAGGCAAACGCGCGCCCCGGCCGACTTTCATCAGCCGTGCAGGCGCTCTTCGAACTCCCGTAGGCTGCGGCCGAGCGCCTCGGCCTCGGCAAGCTGGGCGGCGAGGCGTTCGTGGCTGGCACTGGCGCGCTGGCGGGCCGGCTCCAGCAGGGGCAGGAAGCGCGCAAAGACGCTTTTGACATCGCCATGGACCTGTTCCTCGAGCTGCTCGCGCAGCAGGGGCAGGGAGGTCTCCAAGCGCTCGCTCAGGGCGCGGCGGGTGGCGGTGAGAGCGGTGAGGCTCGCCAGAAAAGCGGCGCCCGGCAGCAGCAGTCCGGCGCAGGCGGCGAGGCCGGCCTCCAGCGGGCCAAGAAAATAGGCGGCGGCGGCCACCGCGGGTATCAGCGGCACGCTGAGGCGGCCCATCCACCGCGCGCGCCTGCGCGCCAGGGCCAGCCCGGGCCGCAGCAGGGGGTCGAGATGCAGACCGAGCACGAAACGGCGCAGGGCGCTTTCCATGCGCGCGCTGAACAGGCGGCGGGCATCCTCGTCGGGCGCGAGCGGCAGCGGCTCGTCGGCTTCGAAGAGCAGGCCGCGGCCCTGCTGGTGCAGATGGCGATCGAACTGCAGCTGGTCCTCCTCAAGCTGCTGGGCCATCTGGCGCCAGCGCTCGCCGGTGCGCAGCTGCAGGTCCTGAAACAGGCGGTGGTCGAGGCTGTCGGTACGGTTGCCCGTGCCGTTCTCCTCCTCGTCCGGTGGCGACGGTTCGAGGGCCTTGCGGAAGCCGAGCAGGTTTTCGGCGAGGCGGTTCACGCGCAGGCTGGCCTCGTGCAGGTCGCGCTCCGTGGCGTCGAGCGCAGGCATCAGCTTCTTGAGGGTGCGGTCGGTCTGCAGCGCCTGTTCGGTGAAGAATTCGGCGACCAAGGCCAGCGCCTGGCCGGCGTCGTTGGCCTGGCGCTGGAGGTCGCGTTGCCGGCGGTCGAGCAGCTGGCGGCCGCGCCGGACCGTGTCGACCAGCTTCTGGAAACGGCTGCTGCCGCGTGCGGTCAGGCCGTCGAGCTGCTCCTCCAGCGCGCGAAAGCCGCTCTCCTCGAGGAGTCGCTCCGGATCCAGGCCGGTGCTGCGCGCCAGCCAGGCGCGCTTGGCGGCGACGGCGAAGGTCGGAAAGCGGCGGCCGTGCCGATCCTCGGCCAGCTGGCGCATGTAATCGGTGATGACCTGGATTTCCTCCGGGCTGCGCAGGTCGGCCTGCTGGAGCACACAGATCAGCTGGCGCGGCCAGTGCGGCTGGATGTGGCCGAGGAACTGCCAGGCGGCCGCGCCCCAGGGATCGGCGGCGCTGAACAGCAGGATGACCGCGTCGGCGACCGGCAGGAAGCGGCGGGTCAGGTCGGCGAGTTCCGGTCTCGGCGCGCCGGGCAGGTCGACGACGTGAAAATCGTGCAGGAAGTCGTGCGGGGCCTGCACCTCCTCGAGGCCGGGCATGACCGTCTCGGTGGCGGCCTGGGGGCCGTGGCGGAAGTAGCGCAGCGTGTCGGCCGCCCGGGCGGGGCGGGCGGCGAATTCGCGACCGAACAGCGCGTGCAGGAAGGTTGACTTGCCGACGCCGGGCTCACCGACGACGAGCAGCAGCAGCGGCTCGCGCAGGCTGTCGAGCAGATGGCCGGCCGTTTGTTGCGCCTCGTCGCCGCCGCCAAAGTCGCGCAGCTGCTGCGCCAGCCGGTGCAGGTCGGCGTCGAGCTGGTCGCGCAGCAGGAGGAAGTCTTCGCCGATCATGGCAGGGGAGCGGCCGCGGGTGCGCGGCGCACGGCTCAGCGGCTGAGCGCGGCTGTCGCGCCGGGCTTCTCCAGGTTGAGCAGCTGGCCGACGGTCACGAACTGGTAGCCCTGGGCGATGAGCTGGTCGAACATCGCGGGCATGGCCTCGATGGTCGAAGGGTGGATGTCATGGGCAAGCATGATGGCGCCTGGATGGGCACCGCTGACGAGGCGTTGGGTGACGACCGAGGCGCCCGGGCGGCGCCAGTCCTGGGGATCCACCGACCACATGATGGTCGAGTAACCGAACTCGGCGAACATGAGCTGCTTGATGCGCGTGTTGATGGCACCGTAGGGCGGGCGGATCAGCTGCGGCCGGTAGTTGGCGGCGGCCATCAGGGCGTCCTCGCTGGCGCGCAGTTCCTGGCGGATCTGGGCGTCCGACAGGCTCGTCAGGCTGGGATGGTTCCAGGTGTGGTTGGCGACCTCATGTCCCTCGGCGATCATGCGACGGATGATCTGCGGGTAGGCGCGCGCGTTCTTGCCGATGACGAAGAAGGTGCACTTGACGTTGCGGTCGCGCATCAGGTCAAGGAGCTTCGGAGTCAGGGTCGGGTGCGGGCCGTCGTCGAAGGTCATGGCCAGCACCCTGGCGGTTGTGTTGACCGAAGAGTAGCTGATCTTCACCCCGGCGGGCGGCGCCGCGGGCAGCGGGGAGGCCGGGTTGATGCGCGGGGTCAACGGGTCCTGCGGAACGGCCGCGGAGCGAGTTGGGCGGGCGGGTGGCGGCACGGGCGCGGCTGCCGGGGCGGGCAGGGGTGGCGTGTGCGAGCAGCTGGCAGCGCCCAGCAGCAGGCCAAACCCGAGAGCGAGGGATATGCGGGAAGAGGTCACGCTGGCACTATGAGAGACCGCAGGCCTTTCGCAAAGCCGGAAATGAAGGCAACATGAAATTCCCGGCCGGGCCGTGACCTGTGGCATTCTGGGATTGAAATCCGGTCGGCTTCCGGCGTTTAATCTCCTTCATGTCCGCTCCCCTGCCTTCCTCCCATCGTTCCGCCGGTCTGCGCCTCCCGGCTGCCGCTGAGCCGTCTGTGGTCGGTCCGCAGTCCCAGGGCGGAGCCGCCGCCCCGGTCAGTCGGCGTGGCTTTTTCGAGACGCTTGGTCTGGCCTCGATGACCGCTGCGCTCGGCGTCGAGATCGTTTTTGCCGACCGTTTGCCGGCGGGCCTCATGCCGGTGGCGCTTGCCCAGGGCGGCGAGCCGTCCGGCCTGACGGGCAAGGAGGGGCTGAGCGTCCTGAACGATCGACCTCTGGTGGCGGAGACCCCGGCGCACCTGCTCGACGATGCGGTCACCCCGGCCAAGCACCTGTTTGTCCGCAACAACGGTCTGGTGCCGGCGCCGGAGACGCTGGATCCGGACACCTGGACCCTGGAGATTGCCGGCGAGAGCTGCCTGCGGCCGACGACCTTCACGCTCAAGGAACTGAAGGAGAAATTCCCCCACCATACCCTGCAGCTGGTGCTCGAGTGCGCTGGCAACGGTCGCAGCGAATTCAATCCGCCCGCCACCGGCAACCAGTGGACCACCGGCGGCGTCGGCTGCCCGCGCTGGACCGGCATCCGCCTGCGCGACGTGCTTGAGCATTGCGGGGTCAGGCCGGACGCGGTTTACCTCGGTTATTACGGCGCCGACCTGCATCTCTCGGGCGACCCGAAAAAAAATCCGATCTCGCGTGGCGTGCCGATCGCCAAGGCGCTCGAGGAAGAATCCCTGCTGGCCTTCGCCATGAACGGCGAGCCGATCCCCTGGCAGAACGGCCCCCCCCTGCGCCTCATGTTCGGCGGCTGGGCGGCCTCGACCTGCGGCAAGTGGCTGAAAAAACTCGTGGTGCGCGACCGCGAGCACGACGGCGAAAAGATGACCGGCCACTCCTACCGGATGCCACGGTATCCGGTCGCTCCGGGCACCAAGGTCCCG
>JBIJBO010000013.1:0-43427 GCA_044345215.1 Prosthecobacter sp.
AGCGTTGAAACGCTTGCCGAAACGCTGATTGGTATTCTGAACGATGGTATTTTTCATGTAATTCTGGAGTTTATATTTCAGATCTGCTTATATCGCCCACTCGAGCTTTCGATCAATAAAAAAAAAATCTCCGAACGTAATGTCATCGCTTAAGAATGAAGCTTACGCTGAGGAGCCGCGGTCTTCCCGTGCACGCGCACGAGGCACCGCAGGCGTTGAGGCTTCATGCATTTCATCAGGCAGATCGGAATGATTGGAGGAATTAATTTTGAAAAAAATTAAGCCCGGTGAAGTGGATGTCAATCACGATTGCAGTCATTCGGCCCTGCCCGTTGCCGCAACTGGATGCTGGAAAAGATATTGCCAAACGGCTTCATGAACAAATCGACCCTGCGCATCACGGGCGGCAGCGGAACCCGGCACGACCGAACTGTGGGCCCGCTTGTCATTGCCCTGCACATCGAATTCGGTGAGCAGTCGCCGGGTATTCTGATAAGGCGGCGCGCTGCGGTCGACGTCAACCAGCGGGCCATGCGCCGGAAGCCCCATCATCTCCCAGGAACGATCATAGTGATGGCCGGTCCAGCCCGTGTCGAGCACATGGGTGAAGGCAAAGATCCGGTTGGAAGGGGTCGCCGAAGGCAGGCTCTGCCAGCTCTCCAGCTGGTCGCGCGGCCCACAAAAGCAAACGACGCGATCCACCGCCTGATGCTTGGCGAAGCGCGCGGCCGTGGTGGCGCCATGAGAGGAGCCGGCTACTGTGACCTTGTCCCAGCGCAGGCCATCCGAGGCAAGAAACTGCTCCCAGCGTCCCCCCGGGTGCTCGCGGGCGAGCCAGCGCACGAACTGGTGGGCGCGCTCCATCATGCCGTCGGGCTTGGGGATGGCACACCAGTCGCTGTGATCCTCGCCGGTGGCGGCTTCAAGCCGGATGCCGCCGAGGGTGCGGCCGTCGTCGCGCCGTGCGGCCGGCACCAGCCCGAACCACTTGTTGGCGTAGTGAACCTGGATGACGTGCAGGCCGTATTGGTTGAGCCGTTCAAACAGGGCCTCGCTCGGTCCCATCAACCAGATCACCAACCGTCCCTGCGGGGCGACGCGGGTGTCGACACAGGCCTGCTGCAGATCCTGGGGCTTGCCGTTCTTGTCGGCAAAGACAAAGCCGAGTTCCGGGTGCTCGCGAGCGCGCGGGTCGATGAGGCTGGCACGGGCGCTGAACTGGCGCCGCTGGGGTTGCGGATCGTCAAAGGCGGGAACAGCGGCGCTGGCGGCGAAGGGCAGCAGGGCAAGAAGAAGGAGTCGGTTCATGGGGTCAGGATTCGAAGCGGCGGCCGGCGGGATAACAGCCGAGCACGCGCAGGATGGCGCCATCGGCTCGGGTTTGGGCGAGGGCATCGGCCACCGCCGGCACGGCGGGCGAGCCCTCGATTTCAACAAAGAAGCGGTATTGGTTCGGCCGGCCGCGCAGCGGGCGCGACTCCAGGCGCTTGAGGTTGATGGCCGCCTCGCTCAGCGGGGTGAGAAATCGGCAGAGGCTGCCGGGGCGATCGGGCAGATCCACAACCAGGGCCGTGCGCAGATTGGACGGGCCGGCCGGATGATCGGCATGGCCGAGCAGGTAGAACTGGGTGATGTTGGGGATGTCGCCGGCAACCGGGAAATGCAGGATTGCAAGGCCGTGGCGCAGAGCATTCTGGCGCGGGCCAAGGGCCGCCGCCCCCTCCTGGGTCGCCGCCTTTTCGGCCGCCTTGGCCGTGCTGGCCTCAACCACACGGCGAGCCTGCGGGTAGTGCACGGCGAGCCATTCATCGCAGTGAAAAAACGGCATGGCATGGGAGTGGATGGAGCGCACCTCGGTGCCGGGCCGGCCAAGCAGGGCCAGTTTCACATCGAGGGTCAGTTCCTCGACGATGCGCAAGCGGCAGCGGGCGTCGAGCAGGCGGTCGACCGTGTCGATGATGAAGCCGCCGGAGGAGTTTTCGATCGGCACCAGGCCCATTGCCTCCGGGGCGCCGGCAAGAAAGTCGAAGACCTCGCCAATGCTGCCCAGGAGACGCACCGGTGTTTCGGGAAAGCGCTGGGCCGCGAGCAGGTGGGAAAAGCTGCCCTCGGGTCCAAGGCAGGCGAGCTCGGCGGGCGGCGGGGAATCGGACGCGTTCATGAAGCCAGTCATGCTCCGCGCGGGCGGAGCAAAGGTCAAGACGCACCGAGGCGACGCCAGTAGATGAAGACCAGCGGCAACACGGCGAGGCATTCCATGCCCGCCGCGGCCAGGCGGGCGCGGTCGGCGCTCTGCAGGGCGGTGGCGATCAGGCTCCAGGCGATAAGCAGGGCCGTGCCGAGCACCACGACCGCGCCCGGAGAGAGCCAGCGCCGGCCCGGCCTGGCCTCCTGCTCGGCCAGATCGAGAAACTGCCAGGCGGTCAGCGCAAGAATCGCCATCGCCAGCAAGTCCAGGCCGGGCGTGTCCGCGGCAGCGGCATAATCATACACGCCATGCACGACGACCACGCTTGGCAGAGTGACGAGAAAGCCGTCGACCCGGACAAAGCGGGAGCGCAGCGCCAGATACAGGGCCTGCAAGAGCGGGCCGCTGAGTGCGGCGTGCATGAAGTTGGCGGTGAGAAAGCGCACCACCGCGACCCCGCCGCCATACTGCTCGAAGTAGCTGAGGTTTTCCTCCAAGGCGAACCCAAGCCCCACGAAGGCACCCGTGAACAGCGCCCGGCCTGGCACGCGCTGCCAGAGCAACCAGGGCAGAAACAGCGCTCCCGCCACCAGCTTGGACAATTCCTCGCGCAAACCGACCCCGCCGACATAGTACCAGAGATCTTGGGGAAAGGGGGCCTCGGCACTCATGCCGTGCAGCACCTCCTGCCAGCCGGCCAGGCTCAGTGCCGGCGCGATGCTGAGCACGCCGGCCAGCAACGGCGCCAGCGGCCAGAACCAGCGCCGGCCCTCGCCCGGTCCCTGCAGAACGAGCACCAGGCACCAGAGCAGGGCGGCCAAACCGGCCAGGCTCAGGGCGCCGACCGGCAGGTGGCTGAGCCGGTGACGGAGCAGCCCGCGCCACTGCAGGGTGAAATCGCCCAGAAGTGTGCCCGCATGATGCTGCAGCAGGGGCGGGATCTCCTCCAGCCAGCCCGGCGCCGCCGCCATGGCCGCCAATGCCCGGACATCGCGCCGGCGCAGCGCCAGTCGAAGCGCTGCCTCGCGCGCTGCCGTGGCCGTCTCAAAAAGCAATCCTTCGCGCAGCAGCAGAACCAGGGCCGCGGCCTCCTCGTGCGCCCGCAGGTGCAGGGTGCCCAGCAGTTCGTTGGCGAACTCGGCATCCCGCCGGCCCGCCGCCTCCAGCCGCTGGCGAGCCGCCGCGCCCCCCTCTTGCGGGGTGTCGAGCCAAGCCTGCAGAAAGTCTTCCAGCAACCGCCGGGTGGCCGGCTCAAGACTTGCGAGCAAAGGCGCGGTCGCCCAGTCGAAGAGCTCTCCCCTGCCCTGATAGGTGGTCCAGTCCGGGTCCGGCTCCGCCTGCACCCGGCGAAGGTGGTCTGCACGCAGGCACACCCGTGCCAGCCAAGCCACCAGCGCCCGGGGCGGAGGCACCGCCTGGCGGCGCAGGGCCTGCCACTCCGCCCGCAGCGCCTGTTCCACCGGATCCGGTGCAAAACCCGCCCCCCTGCCCGGCGCAAACGCCGTCAGGAGCAGAGCGGTGGCAAAACCGCAGGCCACCATCGCCAGCGCCGTGCGCTTCAACCAGTCGCGGTCGCGGCTCAAGGCCTGCCAACGTGCTCGACCGCCGAAGATCATGATCGTCAGGTTCGCTGCATCCGTCGTCGCCGTCAGCCGATTTCGGGAAACAATGTCCGAATCGCCGCCCGCTCGGCGGCACAAACCCCGCGCTCGGTGATCAAGCCGGTCACCAAACGTGCCGGCGTCACATCAAAGGCATCGTTGCGCACCGCCGATCCCTTGGGCAACACACAGACGCGCTCCAAGGTGCCGGCGGCGGTGATCCCCTCCATCCAGGCAAGTTCATCCCCCGCTCGCTGCTCGATCGGGATGCCGCTCAGGCCGTCATCGAGCGAGCCGTCGAAGGTCGACGACGGCAGTGCCACGTAAAACGGCAGGCCGTTGTCGCGCGCCGCCAGCGCCTTCAAATAGGTGCCGATCTTGTTGGCCACGTCGCCGCAGCCGGTGACCCGGTCGGCGCCGGTGATGACGACATCAACCAGACCGCGCTGCATGAGGTGACCGCCGCTGTTGTCGGCGATGACCGTGTGCGGCACGCCGCGCGCCGCGAGCTCCCAGGCGGTCAGGCGCGCGCCCTGGTTGCGCGGCCGGGTCTCATCGACCCAGACATGCACCGGCAGCCCCGCCTCTTGCGCGGCATAAACCGGCGCTGTCGCTGAACCGATGTCGACAAAGGCCAGCCGGCCGGCGTTGCAGTGGGTCAGGACGTTGAGCGGCCGATCCGGTGCACGCGCAGCCAAGCCGCGCAACAATTCCAGGCCATGACGACCGATGGCCGCACAGGCGGCCACATCCTCGTCGGCAATGGCCTCGGCCGTTGCCCGCGCCACCTCGACGCGCTCCGCCCAGTCCGCGGCGAAGATCGCCGCCAACTGCCGGTCCACCGCCCAGGCCAGATTCACCGCCGTCGGCCGGGTCGCCTTCAAAACTTGTGCGAGCCGCTCCAACTCCATCGCGTCGAGGGCCTCGCGCGCGGCCAGGGCCATGCCATAGCCGGCGGTTGCCCCGATGCAGCCGGCGCCGCGCACCACCATGTCGCGGATCGCCGCGGCCACCTCCGCCACGGAGGTCAACCCAATCACCTCGACCCGCCAGGGCAGCAGGCGCTGGTCGAGGATGCGGAGGAGACCGTCCTCGAACCAGACGGTGCGATGGGGAATGGCGGACATGCCGGGACCTAGCGCGGCGCAAAAAACGCCGCCAGCGCTTTTTCCCCGTTTGTCATCGCCCGCGGATCAGGGCATGCTTGCCCCTTCCCATGCTTCCCGTCCCCGAACAACTCGAGATCCTCAAGCGCGGCATCGTCACCCTGCACAGCGAAAAAGAGCTGGCCGACAAGCTCGCGCGCGGCCGGCCGCTGCGCGTCAAGCTGGGCGTGGATCCAACCTCGCCGGACATCCACCTCGGCCACGCGGTCGCCCTGCGCAAGCTGCGCCAGTTTCAGGAGCTGGGCCACCAGATCGTCCTCATCATCGGCGATTTCACCGCCATGATCGGCGACCCCAGCGGCCGCTCGACGACTCGGCCGCCGCTGACCTATGACGAGGTGCTGGCCAATGCCAAGACCTACACCGACCAGGCCTTCCTCGTGCTCGACCGCGAGCGCACCGAGGTCGTCTTCAACGGCGCCTGGTTCAAGGAGATGCCATTCATGGAGGTGATCCGCCTCAACGCCCGCGTGACCCTGCAACAGATGCTCCAGCGCGAGGATTTCAAGAAACGCGTCGCCGACGGCACCGAGGTGCGCCTGCACGAGATCCAGTACCCGATCATGCAGGGCTGGGACAGCGTCGTCGTCCGCGCCGATGTCGAGATCGGCGGCAGTGACCAGCTGTTCAACATCCTCGTCGGTCGCGACCTGCAGAAGGAGGAGGGCCAGGAGCCTCAGGTCTGCCTGACCCTGCCCCTGCTGGAAGGTCTCGACGGCGTCAAAAAGATGTCGAAGAGCCTCGGCAACTACGTCGGTCTCACTGACGCACCCAAGGACATGTTCGGCAAGCTGATGAGCATCCCCGACGAGCTCATGGCGAAGTACTACCTGCTCGTGCTTGGCGAGACCCTCGACCCCGCCCTGCACCCGATGGAAGCGAAAAAGCAGCTCGCCGGCCAATGCGTCGCCGTCTACCACGGCGAAGTCGCCGCGCGCGACTGCCGCGAGGACTGGGACATCCGCTTCAGCAAGCGCGATCTCTCCGCTGCCGAACTGCCCGAGCTCGCGCTCGGCGATCGCCGCGACGTGCTCGGTGTTGTCCAGCACGCCTTTCAGACGACCTTTGGCCAGACCGTCTCCGGCGGCGAGGTGCGCCGGCTGATCCAAGGCGGCAGCATCCAGCTCAACGGCGCCAAGCTCACCGATGCCAAGGCCGAGCCGGCCTGGGAGAGGGGCGCGGTGCTCAAGCTCGACAAAAAGCGCAGCGTGCGCCTGGCCTGAACGAAACAGGGCGGTCCCGCAGGACCGCCCTGAAAGCCAATGGCGGATTCACCAAACCCTCACGGCGCCTTCGGCGCGGTGATCATGGGGAAGTCGTCGCTGCGAAAGGGCGTGACCGGCAGACCCTCGACGCTGAAGAGGTTGCAAACCGGGTTGTCGGCCCAGGCATAGCGCACCGCCACCGGCTTGGCGACTCCAGCCGCCTTGACCTCGACACGGTCCTTGCCGGCGATCTTCGCCTCGGCCCAGACCCACTTGCGGTCCGCGCCGCAGACGGCAAAACCCTTCACCTCGGTGACATCGACCGTGCGCAGGCTGGAGCCGAACGTGTCGAGGGTCACCACGGCCTTGTCGCCCTCAAAGGCGACTGACTTGTATTCCGGGCTGCGCCACTTGAAATCGACACCATAGTCGCGCGCCAGAGCGATGCGTGCCAGGCGCTCGGCGACGTCGCGCTTGTTCTTCGGGTGGATGTCGTTGGACTCACCCAGATCGATGATGACCGCCTGGCCGCCGTTCTTGATGACGTTCTGGGTCTTCGTCTGGCTCTCGCGCAGCTCCGCCCAGTCGCTGTCGCCCGGCTGCGGCTGCTCGGCCTTGAAGTCAGCGAGCTGCACCCAGTAGAAGGGGAAGTCGCCCTGGCCCCACTCCTGGCGCCAGTGCTGGATCATCATCGGAAAGAGATGACCGTACTCCTGGGCGCGGCTGGCGTTGCTTTCGCCCTGGTACCAGATGACGCCGCGGATGCCGTAACCGATCGTCGGACGCAGCACGCCGTTGTAGATGTTCGCCGGGCGGTGATTGCCGCTGAGTTGCTGCTGCGGGCTCTGCGGGGCACGCGCCGTGAAGGGCTTGCCGGCCTGCCTGGCCGCCGCAGCCTTGGCTTTCCAGTCGGCCAAAGCCTTCTCGTGAGCGACGCGCGCCTGCTCCGAGGAGAGTTGCTTCTCGCGTTCCACCCAACCGTCGATCAGGGTCTTGTAACGGGCGTCCTTTTCCAGCAGGTCGCGACGCACCCAGGCCTCGGCGGCGCTGCCACCCCAGGCGTTGTTGATCAGGCCCACTGGCACGTCGAGCATCTGGTGCAGGACGCGGCCATAGAAAAAGCCGACCGCCGAGAAGCCGCCAATCGTCTGCGGCGAGCAGGGCTTCCATTCACCCTTGAAATCGTCCTGCGGCTCCTGGGTGCCGACCTGCGGCACGGAGATGAGGCGGATGTTCGGGAACTTGGCGGTGGCGATCTCGAGATCGGCGTCCCAGGAGCTGAGCACGCTCCACTGCATGTTCGACTGGCCCGAGCAGATCCAGACCTCGCCCACCAGCACGTCCTTCAGCTCGCGCTGGCTCGTGCCGCGGATCGTCAACGTCGCCGGCTTGGCGTTGGCTGGCAGCGGCGCCAGTTTCACCGTCCACCTGCCATCGGTGCCGGCCTTGGCGGCCTGGGTTTGTCCGGCAAACTGCACGGTCACCTCGGTGCCGGGCGTGTCCCAGCCCCAGACCGGGTTGGCCTGCTTTTGTTGCAGGACCATGTGATCGCCGAAAATGGCGGGCAGTTTCAGTTCGGCGCGAGCCTGGAGGGCGAGCGCCGCCAGCGTGAGAGTCAGGAGGGAGAAGCGCATAAGCGAGCACAGGATGACGCGGCAAACCCGTCGCTCCTATCCGGAATCCTCTCACGGACCGGTTTTTGCGTCTGCGCGATCTCTGCCGCACGTTGCTTTTGTGCATGATTTTCGCCCTGCTCCGCCGCCCGGTTTTGGCCCTGCTGCTCGCCTGCGCTCCAGCCAGCCAGGCCGCCGAATTGATCGACCCGGCCGCCTTTGGCTTCGGTCGCCCCGGCTACATGGTCGACACCACTTTCATCGGCAGCCAGGACTTCAACGACGGCGGCTTCGAAACCTTCGAACTCCGCACCATCGTGCCCCTGTGGAAGCAGCGCCTTGAGAATGGCCTGCGCCTCGGCATCTCGCTCGGCTACAACCTCACCGAGTACGATTTCACCGGCGCCGGCACCGACCGCGAACTTCACACCCTGGAAGCCCAGTTGTCCGCCTTCTGGAAGCGCCCAAACTCGCCCTGGTGGGGTCTCGGTTTCGTCACTCCCGGCCTCGGCTCGGACTTCGAAAAACTCTCGGGCGAGGATTTCCAGATCGCCGCCCTCGGCCTGCTCGGCTACGAATTCACCGAGACCTTCAGCGTCGCCGGCGGCGTCTACGCCAGCCAGGCCCACGACGAGGGCCGCGTGCTGCCCGCCCTCGGTTTCATCTGGCAGCCCGGCGACTGGACCCTGCAGGTCACCCCGCCGTTCCTCGTGCTGGGCCGTCGCCTCAATGAAAAACTCACGGTCAACCTCAGCGCCTATCCGGGAGGCGGCAGCTGGGACCTCGACGAGGACCGCCGCGCCAACACGCTCCTTGTCTCCGGCTGGCAGGCCGCCGCCGGCGCGATCTGGCAGTTCAACCCGCGCCTGAGCCTCGCGGTCCGCGTGGGCATCAACTTCGCCGGCGACCTGGAAATCCGCGACCGCAACGACCGCTCCCGCGTCGATGCATCGCTGGACACGGCACCCTTCACCGCGCTGAACCTGCGCTTCAATTTCTAAGCCTCAGACAATGTCCGTGGGGCAGTCCGGCAGCGAAGCCAGGAAAGCCCGGCCGTAGGGCTTACTGAGGATGCGCGGGTCAAGAATGACCACCATGCCCTGATCCTTGCGGGTGCGGATGAGTCGCCCCACCCCCTGGCGCAGCTTGAGCACGGCTTCAGGCACGCTGTAGGCGGTGAAGCTGTTGAGGCCCTGCTCCTCGAGGTGTTCGAGGCGGCTGGCCGTCACCGGATGATCGGGCACGGCAAAAGGCAGGCGGGTGATGATGACATTGCTAAGCGCCTCGCCGGGCACGTCGACCCCCGTCCAAAAGCTGTCGGTGCCGAGCAGCACGCTGTGCACGTCCTGCTTGAACTCGGCGAGCATCTGGTGGCGCGGCATGCCCCGCCCCTGCACGAGCAACCGCCAGCCGCGCTCCTCGCAGAACTCCTCGAGCAGGTCGGCCTGCGAGCTCATCTGGCCGTAGCCGGTGAACAGCACGAAAGCGCGACCGCGCGACATTTCAAGGAAGTGGCGAATCTTCTCCTGCAGGGCCTCGACATAGTCGGGGTTCGACGGCTCAGGCATCTTGCGCACCAGGTAGAGACGCATCTGTTTGCGCAGGTCGAAGGGGCTCTCCAGCACCGCTGCCTCTGCGCGCGCGGCGCCGACCCGGCGACGAAAGTACTGCAGCCCGGGATCATCGCCGACGGCGAGCGTGGCGCTGGTGAAGACGCAGGATTTCGTGCCGGTGAAGAACAGGCTCTCCAGCTTGGGCGCCACATCGATCGGCGCGCTGTGAAACGACAGCACCCGCGGGTCGCCACCGCCGCGCTCGGCCCAGTAAACATGCTCCTCCTCGCTCTGGTCGAGGAAGGCGGCGACGCTGGCGCGCAGGGCCGTCAGACGCTTGGCGATGTCGAGCAGCTCCAGTTTCTGTCCCTCGCTGCGGGCGGCGTCGCCGGCTTTCTGGACGACGCGGGCGACCCGCTGCAGCGGCAGCGCCAGGCTGTCCTCGAGCAGGCCCGGCTCGCGCACGCGGAACTCCTTGCCGTAGGGACCACTGAACTTGCAGGCCGACTCGGCCTCGCGGAAAAAGCCGTCGACCATGCCCAGGCACTGCGACACCTCGCGGATGCCGTCCTGCTCGCCGAGCGAGGCGAAGAAGCCCTTGCGGGTGCGCGGGTTGAACAGGCGGCCGAGCTCGAAGCGGATGTTCGATTCGCTGACGTGGATGCCGAAGGCCTTCGCCGCGATGTTCTCGATCGTGTGCGCCTCGTCGAGGATGACGAAATCGCGCGGGAAGATGAAGTTGGCGTCCTCGGCCAGGGTTTCCTCCGCCGAGGCGAGCAGGGTGAAGAAGAGCGTGTGGTTGAGCACCAGCACATCCGCCTCGGCCATGCGCCGGCGCACGTCCTGGTAAACGCAGCCGCTGCCGGGAGGACAGCGCCGCGGAGTGCATGCGTGCGGCTCACTGCAGACGAGCGACCAGACACGCGCGCCGGGCGTGAAATCCATCTCGCTGAGGGTGCCGCCCGGATGCTCGCGCAGCCAGTCCTCGATCATCGTCAACTCGGCCGCCTCGCTGCTGCTGAACAGGTCGCCACTGTGCGCAAAGGCGTTCTTCAGGCGGGTCGGGCAGAGGTAGTTGCCGCGCCCCTTGAGCAACTCGGCATGGAAGTCACCGACGATCTGGCGGACGATCGGAATGTCCTTGTGGATGAGCTGCTCCTGCAGGTTGATCGTGTGCGTGCAGATGATCGCCTTGCGCCGGTGCTCGAGGGCGTGCTCGACCGCCGGCACCAGGTAGGCGAGCGATTTGCCGACGCCGGTGGCGGCCTCGACGACGAGGGCATGGTTTTTTTCCAACGCTGCCGCCACCAGCCCGGCCATGCGCTGCTGCTGCGGCCGGTACTCGAACTGCGGCGACTTCGCCAGCCGCCCCTCGGTGGAAAAGGCATGGTGCATCCGCTCGGCCAGACTGGCTGCACCGGGGGCACCGGCGGCGGGGTCGAGGATGCTGATCATGGGTCGCCAAGATGCCGGGGCGCGAGTCCGGCGCAATGACGAGTGCACGCCGTCCGCTTGCATGCCGCGGCTTTGCGGGAAGAGTCGCTTCATGGATTCCCCACACCCCCTCCGCATCGGCCTCGTCGGCGCCGGCGGCATCGTCAAGCAGCGCCACCTGCCCGGCCTGCTCGCCCTGCCCGGCATCTCCATCCGCGCCGTCGCCAACTCCAGCCTCGCCAGCGCCGAAGCGTTTTGCCGCGACTTCGCGCCCGAGGCCGAAGCCATCGCCCGCTGGGAGGACGTTGTCGACCACGACGAGGTCGACATTGTCTGGATCGGCGCGCACCCGAACCTGCACGCGGACGCCACCTGCTTCGCGCTCGAGCGCGGCAAGCATGTCTTCACCCAGGCGCGCATGGCCGCCAGCCTCGCCGAGGCCGAACGCATGTGGGAAAAGGCCCAGAGCTTTCCCGAACTTGTCACCGGCATCTGCCCCGCCCCGCACGGCCTGCGCGCCGGCCACCGCCTGCGCGAGCGGCTCGCCGGAGGCGCCATCGGCCAACCCCATCAGGTCGTCCTGCACAGCTTCAGCCCGCTCTGGCTCGATCCCGCCCAGGCCGGCCACTGGCGCCGGCGCAGCGAGACCAGCGGCATCCAGGTCCTGACGCTCGGCATCTACATCGAGGTCCTGCAGCGCTGGCTCGGCCACATCGTCGAGGTCGAGGCCCGCGGCGGTTTCGCCGGCAGCACCCCCGGCGCCGTCGACATCCCCGATTTCCTGCACGTGCTCGCCCGCTTCCGCGACGGCACCGAGGCCGCCCTGTTGTTCAGCGGCGTCGCCGCCCACGCACCAGGCGACCAACTCTGGATCCACGGCAGCGAGGGCACCCTGCACTACGACTTCGGCGACGAATCCCTGCGCCTCGGCCGCCGCGGCGGCGCGCTCACGGTGGAAGACGTGCCGCCCGAATTGCAGGGCGGCTGGACCGTCGAACGCGACTTCATTGCCGCCGTGCGCGACCCTTCCGCGCCCCGGCCGCGCCCCGACTTCACCGAGGGACTCTGCTACATGCGCGTTGTTGACGCCGTCTCGAGGGCGCTGGAATCCCGAAAGGCCGAGCGCTGCGCCTGAGTATTTTCAAGCCAATGAATCAGCAAATTACCTATTGAAAAACTTCAGATTTTGGGTTGGATGGACCCATGCTCCGCCGGCTCCTCGTTCTGCTGCTCGGCACGGCCGTTGCCGCTGCGGCCGAGGAAGTCGATTCACCGGCCGCCCTGCTGACCGCCGGTGAGGCGGCCGCCACCGCCCAGGACTGGCCGCAGGCGGCGGAACACTTTCAGCGCTTCCTCGACACCTATGGCGACGAACCCGCACTGGCCGAAGCCGTCGCCAGGGTGCAACCACGGCTGGCGCTGGCGCGCATCCGCCTGGGCGAATTCGGCGCCGCCGGCGAACTCGTCTCGACCTGTCTCGCCCAACCCAAGCTGGAGCCGCGCCTGCGCGACGAATTGGCCTTCTGGCACGGCATCCTGCTGCTGCAGGTCGAGGCCCATGAGGAGGCGCGCGCGGCCCTGCTCGCCTACTTTCAGACCCCGGAGTTCCAGTCACCGCGCAAGGTCGAAACGATCCTGCTCTACGGCAGCACCTTCGCCCTGGAGGGTCGCCATGAGGAGGCGGCCGCGTTCTTTGCCCAGCAATCCGGCCGGCTCTGGCAGCATGATCGCGAGGCCGCCCTGCGCGCCCAGATCCTGCGCTTGCATGCGCTGCTGGCGGTCGATCAACTCGCCGCCGCCCGCGAGCTCGCCTTGACCCTGCAACCCCACCTCGACCAGGTCACCCAGATCGTCAGCCTGCACAGCCTGCTCGCGGAACTCGGCGGCCGTCTGCTCGACGCCGGCCGGCATCACGAGGCCATCGCCTGCCTGCAGCGGGTCTGGCCGGCCGAGCGCCTGCGCCGGCATCAGGAAACGCGACTGACGGCGCTGCGACTCGAGATCGAGGCGATGCGGCAGCGCTCCGGCAACGAGCCGCTCATCTTCCAAAGGCGCGGTGTCCTGGCGCGCACCGAACGCGAGCAGCGCCACTTCGCGGCAACGGCCGATTTCGATCTGGGCGTGCGCCTGCGGCTCGGCTACGCCTGGCTCGGCCTGGAGCGCTGGCGCGAGGCGGCCCTGGTGCTGGAAGCCGCCCAGGATCTGCCCGGCACACGCAGCCAGCAGGCGCAGGCCGGGCTGGTGGCCATGCAGTGCTGGCAGCAGGTCGGCCGCCACAACCACTGCATCGCCGCCGCTCAGGCCTGGCTGAAACGCTTTGGTGCCGATGCTGCAGAGCCAACCCTGCGTGCCCGTTTCCTGCTTGCCCAGGCCCGCTACGATGCCGGGGATTTCCCGGTCGCGGCAGCCGATTTCGAGGCGCTCGCCGTGGAGAAACACGCGCTTGCCGCGCAGGCCGGTTTTCTTGCAGGCATGGCCCGGCTGATGAGTGACGACAACACCGGCGCCGCCAGATCATTCCGCGAGCTGCTTGCCCGCCACAGCCAGGCACCCATCGCCGAGGAGGCCAGCCACTGGCTCGGCCTGGCACTCAGTTTCGAGCGCGAATACACCGCCTGCCGCGACCACCTGGCCACACACCTGCATCGATATGGCGAGAACGCCCGCCACCGCGAGGCGGCGGTCTTCCGCCGCGCCTACTGCCGCCACGCCCTTGGCGACCGCGAGGGTGCGCTCGAGGAATTCAAGACCTTCCTGCGCGAGCATCCCGAGGCGGCCGATGCCGACGAGGCGCGCGTGCTCTGTGGCGACCTGCTCTGCGCGCAGGGCGAACTCGACCACGGTCTCGAACACTACCGCGCCGTGGGCGAAGGTGCCTGGTTCGAGCCAGCGCATTTCAAAATCGGCCAGGTGTTCAAGCTGCGCCGCGACTGGGACGGGATGCGCCGGCATCACGAGGCCTTCATCACGGCCCGACCACACAGCCGCCGGCTCGCCGAGGCGGTGTTCTGGTGCGGCCAGGCCAGCCTGGCCCAGGATCGACCGGACGAGGCGCGGGCCGACTACTGGCGCGCGATCGAAGCGCACGGCGATCAGCCGGAGCATCACGGCGTCGAGGACGTGCTGCTGGCCCTGCCGCGCCTGCATCGTGGCGGGGCCGCCCGGCTGGAGTTGCGGCGCGATCTGCTGCGCCGGCGCCAGACCGCCCTCGCCGCCGGCAAACGCACCCTGACCGCGCGCCTGCATTGGCTGGAGGCGCAGTTGCAGCCCAGCGACCGCCCACGCCTCGGCCAAGCCGACTTCCTGATGGCCGCCTCACTGCTGGATGTGCGCCGTCAGCATCCGCGGGTGATTGCCGACTGCGCCGATGCCTCGCGCATGGCCGGCAGCCGACTACGCGCACGCGAGCTGTACACCGAGCTGCTGCGCTGGCATCCGCGCGCCGTCGAGGCCGAGCGCGCGCTTGCCGGACTCGGATGGCTGACCGCAGCCGACGGCGACCCGCGCGCCGCGCTCGACTGGTTCAGTCGCTGCGAAAAACGTGCCACCCATCCTGAACTGCGCGGCCAGGTGCGCCTCGAGCGCGCGCTCCTGCTCGCCGGCCAGGACCGGGCAGCGGAGGCGGAAGCGCTGTTTCGCGAACTGCTGGCCGACAAAACCGCGGCGGCACGCACCAAGGCCGAAACACTGCTCGCCTGGGGCGAACTCTGGGAGCAGCAGGGCGAGGCGCTCAAAGCCGCCGCGCTCTACGAACGCGTCTACCTCGGCCACAGCCGCCAGCGCGACCTCGCCGCCCGCGCCTACCTGGCGCGGGGCCTCGTGCTCGAAACCCTCGGGCGCCGGCCGGAGGCCGTCGAGGTGCTCCGCGAACTGGTCGCCAGCGACGCCCTGCAGGGCCTGCCGGAACAGGCCGAGGCGGCGCGCCGCCTGCAGCGCCGCACCCGGTCCGGCAACGGTGAAACCTCCTGACCTCCAGACCTCCTGACCTCATGCTCGCCCGCCTGCTCTGCCTTTGCGCGGCCACCGCCGCGGCCCAGGATGTCGTACACCTGCAGGACGGTCGCGCCCTGCACGGCCGTCTCGAACGCCTGTCCAGCCGCGAGATCGTGCTGCTGGAAACCCTGCCGGGCGGGCGCGGCTCGGCCCGGCGCAGCCTGTTGCCCGACGCCATTCGTTTCATCGATTTCGCGCCTCAGGCCGGCGAGGCGGAGGCGCTGGCCGATCCGGCGAAGCAAGAGCGACGCCTGCTCGAACTCTGGCAGGAGACCTCCGTGCACCTGGGTCAGCCGGCCAGCAACGCCGGTGCCATCGGACTGGCGCTCGTGCGCGAGTGCCTGCGCCAGGACGATCCCCTGCTGGCGGAACGCGCCCTGCGCATCGGCGACCTCATCGCCCGCGAGGACTGGGACACGCGTCGCCGCGCCGAGGCCCGGCGCGGCTGCCTGCGCGCCCTGCTCAAGCTGCGCCGCCTGGATGAGGCCGTCGCCGAGGCGGAACGGCTCGCCCGCAGCGAGGACGATCCCGACCTGCTGCTCGAGGCCGGCCTGGTGCTAGCCCAGGCCGAGTTCGAGCGCCTGCGTGATTTTGAAACGACCCACCCGCGCTGGCGCGACGACGAGACTCACGCGGCCGAACGCACCCGGCTCTACCATCGCTCGCTCGACCTCTTCCTGCGCCTGCCGCTCTTTCACGGGTCGGCCGAAGAACGCGCCGCCGAGGCCCTCTGGGGCGCCGTACAGGTGCACCGTTTCGCCGGTGAAACCGAGGCCGCCCACCATCGAACCGAAGACCTGCTCGCCCTCTACCCCAGAACCGCAGCCGCGGCGCGCGCCAAGCAAACGCCCCCCTCAATGCCGCCTCAGACATCCGACACCCGCACCCAGCCACCCGTCACCCCACCGCCATGACCGCCCTGCCCCGTCTGCTTGCCACCGCCCTTTTGCTGCTCTCCGACATCGCCGCCGCCCAGGAACCGCCGCCGCCCGTCATGGTCGAATCGACCTCCCTGCTTGATCTTTACCACCAGGGCGGCTGGACCATGCACCTGCTGCTGGTTTTTTCGGTCGGCACGGTGGCCGTGGCCGCCTACTGCCTGCTGCAGTTGAGCGCGAAAAAGATGGCTCCCAAGGGCCTGATCGACGGCCTCATTCTGTCCATGCAAAAGCGCGATGTCGGCGCCGCCTACCAACACTGTCTGGCGAATCCCTGCAGCATCACCCGCGTGCTCTCAGCCGCCCTGCTCAAAGTGAACTTCGAGCGCGACCAGGCCAACAAGGTGTCGATGGAGGAGGCCGCCGCCGAAGCCCTCGATGCCGAGGAGACCCGTTGGACCCTTTGGATCAACTACCTGAACGTCTTTGCGACGCTGGCGCCCATGCTCGGGTTGTATGGCACGGTCACCGGCATGATCACGGCCTTCAACCAGCTGAAAGCGGGGCAGAGCGAGCCGGCCGACCTCGCCGGCGGCATCGGTGAGGCGATGATCACCACCGCCGGCGGCCTGATCGTCGGCATCCCGGCGATGTTCTTTTATTTCTTCTTCCGCAACCGCCTCATGGGCCTGACCGCCGAGATCCAGCGTCATGCCTCCTTCCTCATCGGCGTGCTCTCCGGCGAAGTGAAACTGTCCGGCGGCGAAGCGGGCTAAAAAGAGGGGAGTGAAAGCTCTCGCTCACTCCCGAATTACAAGGCCGTGGCTTCGTCAAAAGCTCGTTGCAGGGCCTTGGTGGCGGTAAGAGGCTCGGATCCATCCCCAAGTTCTGGATGGGAGGCCAGCAAGGAAGCCGAACCCAGAACAATCACCTGACAATCCCCAGCGGGCGTCCGCACCGAGCGAAGCAAGTGCTGAAGGGAGGTCAGAGTCATGCGGACAACACAGCTTTGGCAAAAGGTCTTCCGACGAAGGGGGAGCAGGCGCGGAGCTGATCCTGATGCGCGTCCGCCGGCGGATGCCTCAACGCTTCCAGCAGTGCCTCACGCTGCGCCTGTTCCCGGGTAGCTTTCTGCAACCTGTCCCGCCACTCCAACAGGGGCGCAGGGTGAAGGCGCCCGCTGGGCGAGCCAGCGTTCAATGTTGTCCTGTGTCCATTGCCAAGCCTCAGGCTGCGCCGCAAGCACCTCGTCAATATCCCGCCAGCGCGCCAAAGGGTCGCTGCGAAAGCAATGGAAGTCAGAGGCGCTCATGCAATGGGCAACTTCAGGACTGTTGGGAACATAACCCACCACTCGCTCACGGCAACCGTCTCATTGCCAGGCAGTTCTCCTGAGCCGTCTGCTGGACACCCAAAAAACAGAGGAGCGACCGCTGATGCGGCCACTCCTCCGGGAAGTTCCAACGCGGGATCGGCTTATTCGCCGCGGCGCAGGTATTGCTGCTGATAGATGTTCTCGTTGAGGCGGAACTTGGCGCGCATCGAGTCGAGAGCGGCATTGTCGGCCTCGATCTTGAAATTCACAAAGTAGCCACTCTCGACGTGGCGGGGGCTGTAGGGGAACTTGCGTTTGCCGAGGTGGTCGATCTCCTCAAGCTTGGCTCCGGAGAGCTCCATTTCACGGCCAAGGCCGCTGACGAGCTGTTCGACGGTTTCTTCCTTGCCCTTCATGTCGAGGACGATCATGGCATCATACTTGCGCTTCATCGTGGTGTCTGAGTTGGTGGTTTGGCGTTGGTTTTCTGGTTGAAAAGATTCATCGCCGCGCCCAGGCCGGAACGCAAGGCGAGGATGATGGCATCGGCGGCGCGCTGCACCGCGATCTGGATCTCCGTCTGCTCCTCGGGGCGAAAGCCTCCGAGCACATGGCCGACCAGACGGCCGCCCGCGGGGCGACCGGCTCCGGCGGCGATGCCGACCTTGAGACGGGGAAAGGCTTCGGTGCCGAAGTGGCGAATGAGCGACTTCAGGCCGTTGTGGCCGGCGGCGGAACCGGCCAGGCGCAGACGCAGGCTGCCGAGCGGCAGGTCGACGTCATCGTGAACGACCAGCGTCTCGTCCGGCGCAATTTTGTAAAAGTGGGCCAAGGCGGCGGCGCTGCGACCACTGTCGTTCATGAAGGTCATCGGCTTGAGCAGCCAGCCGCCGGCGAACTTTGCCGCCAAGCCGTGCCAGCGCCGCTCCTCGGCATAGGAGGCACCGAAGCGGTTTGCCAGCTCGTCGAGGACCATGAAACCTGCGTTGTGACGGGTGTTGTTGTATTCTGACCCGGGATTGCCGAGCCCGACGATCAGCCTGGGAACAACCGCTTCCGGAGGACGGGGTGAGACATCAACTCCGGACACGGCGTGTTCTCAGGCGCGGGCACCCGAATTACTTCTTGGCCGCGGCAGCGGCGGCGGCGGGAGTTTCCTCGACCTTCGGCGCCACACAGCTCAGAACCAGCACCTCAGCAGCCAGCTTGGCGCGCACGCCTTCCGGCAGCTGGATGTCGCTAACGTGGACGCTCTGGCCGTGTTCGAGGGCGGAGATGTCGATCCCGATGTTGTCCGGAAGATCCTTGGGCAGGCATCGGACTTCGAGGTTGTGGTGGAAGATTTCGAGCAGGCCGCCGAGCTTGACGCCGGGCGATTCGCCGGTGAGGTGCAGCGGCACCTGGGCGTGAATTTCCTCATCCATGGCGACCGCGTGGAAATCGACGTGCAGAATGCCGCCGCGCAGGTGGTCGTGCTGGACTTCCTGGACGAGGGCGAGCTGGGCCTGATCACCGAGCTTGAGGCTGACAAGGATGTTGTCCGAGGCGCTGCTTTCGATCAGCTTGGTGAAGGACTTGGCGTCGACCTGCACGTTGGTCGGGGCGGTCTTGCGACCGTAGATAACGGCCGGGATCGAGCCCGACTTGCGCAGGCGGTTGACGGCGGACGTACCGGCGCTGTTGCGCGGCTGGGCGGGGATGTCGAGGATTTTGGCCATGATGCGTTGCTCCGATGAACAGGTGTTTGGAAGAAAGGGGCCGTGAGCATAGTCGCCCGCCGCTAGATGTCAAAGAGAGAAGTGACGGACTCGTTGTTGTGGATGCGGATGATGGCCTGCGCGAGCAGCCCGGAAATGTCCAGCGAGGTCACCTTGTCGCCCACCGCCTGCGGCACGGAGTTGGTGGCAAAAAGCTCGATGATGGGTGAGTCGGCGATGCGCGCCTTGCCCTTGTCGCCCAGCACGGCGTGCGAGACACCGGCGTAGATATTACGGGCGCCATGCTTGCGCAGCAGTTCGGCCGCGGCGGTGAGGGTGCCGGCGGTCTCGGTGAGGTCATCGACCAGCAAAACATTGCGGCCGGCGACGTCGCCAATGACGTTGAGGGCCTCGACCTCCTCGGCGCTGACGCGGTTCTTGGCGACGATGGCCATGGGCGCGTTGAGGGCTTTGGCATACGCATGGGTCATCTTGATGCCGCCGACGTCCGGCGAGACCACCACCAGATCCTCGATACCGCGCTCACGAATCGCCTTCATCAGCACCGGGGCGGCGTACAGATGATCGACCGGGATGTCAAAGAAGCCCTGGATCTGGCCGGCGTGCAGATCGACCGTGAGCACGCGATGAACACCGCTGGCGACGAGCAGGTTGGCGACCAATTTGGCGGTGATCGGCACGCGCGGGCGGTCCTTGCGGTCCTGGCGGGCGTAGCCAAAGAACGGCAGCACGGCGGTGATGCGATGGGCGCTGGCGCGGCGCACGGCGTCGACCATGATGAGCAGTTCCATCAGATTCTGGTTGGTCGGCGGGCAGGTCGGCTGGACGATGTAGATGTCGCCGCCACGGATGTTTTCCTTGATCTGCACAAAGGTCTCGCCGTCCGGAAAGGTCGTCAGCGTCGCGTCGCAAAGCTGGGTGCCAAGATTCTGGCAGATGAGCCGGGCGAGTTCGGGATGGGCGGATCCACTCAGGATCTTCAGTTGTTCGTTCATGGCAGGCAGGCTGCTGGTAGGCTGTAACCGCGGGGAAATCAAGGGGCTTCCAGAGCGATGGCCTTGTAGCAGCGGTGATCAAGCACGGAAGGTGGCCAGCCCAGGACTTCCGGGCGCTTCAGCCAGGCATGCACGTACCAGTAGACCGGCAGCACGGGCAGGTCCTCGAGCAGGAGGCGCTCGGCCTGGCCCAGGATCTCAAAGCGCCGCGCGGGATTGCCCTCGCGGGCGCTGGCCTCGAGCAGACCGTCGTACTCGGCACTGCTCCAGCCGGTGTTGTTGTTGCCATCGCCGGTGCGCCACATGGTCAGGAAAGTCGAGGGATCCAGATAGTCGCCCACCCAGGCCGCGCGGCTCAGGCTGAAGGCGAGCTTGCGCTGGCTTTCCAGATAAACACCCCAGTCCTCGTTGCGCACGCCGACGCGGACGTTGAGGTGCCGTTTCCACATTTCCTGCACGGCCTCGGCAATGACCCGGTGGGCCTCGGAGGTGTTGATGAGGATCTCCAGTTCCGGGAAACCGCGCCCGTCCGGAAAGCCGGCCTCGGCCAACAGGCGGCGCGCGCGCTCGACATCAAACTCCAGCACCCGCGGCGTTGTGTAGCCCTCGGCACAACCCGGCGGGGTAAAACCAAGGGCGGGCTGCTGGCCGGCGCGCAGGACATTGCCAGTCAGGCTCTCGCGGTCGAGCGCCAGCGCCAGGGCACACCTCACGCGCGGGTCGTCGAGCGGTTTGACGGTGACGTTGCAACGGTAAAAATAGACGCCCAGCAATGGATCGATCCGGCAATCGGACCGCTCGCGATACTCGGGGATCTTCGCCAGCGGCAGGGTCTGCGTCGCGTGCAACTGGCCGTCGCGATAGGCGCGTTCCTCGGTGGCATCGCTGACAATGGGAAAGAAGTGGATGCCGTTCAGGCGCACCGAGGCAGCATCCCAGTAGTGCGGGTTGCGCTCCACAGCGAGGTAGTGATTGAGCCGCCATTCCTTGAGTTGAAAGGCGCCGTTGCCGACGAAATGACCGGTGCGTGTCCAGGGCGAAACGCGGTCGGTCATGCGCCCGTGGCGCTCGATGACATGACGCGGCACCGGATACCAGGCGTAGTGCTTGAGCATCGACGGCAGATAGGGCGCCGGTCCCTGCAGGGTGAGGCGCAGGGTGTGGTCGTCGGGGGCCTCGACACCGACCTCGCGGAAATCGCTGATCTTGCCGGTGTTGAAGGCCTCGGCGTTGCGCAGCGGGTACAGCATCGGCGCGTAATCGGCGGCGAGCGCCGGCGACAAGATGCGTTCGAAGGCGAACAGGAAATCGCGCGAGGTGACCGGCGTGCCGTCGCTCCAGCGGGCGTTGCGGCGCAGGTGGAAGGTCCAATGGACAAAGTCCCCGGTCTGCCAGCGCTCGGCCGCGCCCGGGGCATTGGCGTCGGGGTTGTCCGGCGCGGTCGTCACCAGGCCCTCAAACAGGGCATCGAGAATGTGATGCTCGGGCGTGCCGGTGGCGAGATGCGGGTCCAGGGTGGCGGGATCCGTGCCATTGCCAAGCAGCAGGAGGCCCTGCTCACGGGCGGTGTCGACCCGCAGCGGCCGGCGGCTGCGCGCGTGGTGAAAGCCGAACAGCGCGGCGATGAGGCCGGCGAGCAGGAGCAGGCGCGCGATCCAGGCGGTCATGGCGGGGCCGCTTCAGGAACCGCTCTCAGCCTTGGGTGCGGGCGGACGGATGACGCCCTCGGCACCGGTGGGCCAGACCGCCCCCTGACGGATCCAGTCGTGGATGAACTGCACCTCGCGGTCGGGAATGCGGTGACCGTTGGGCGGCATCGCCTTCATCTCCTTCGGAGGCAACTTGAGCACGAGGTAGAGCATGCTGCTCTCGGGCCGCCCCGGCAGGATCACCGGGCCGTTGGCGCGCTTCTTGAAGGCCATGTCGCGGTTCTCGAGGTTCAGCTCGCCAAAGAGGGCGCCCGACTGGTGGCAGCTGATGCAACGGCTTCCCAGGATGGGTTTGATCTGGCTGGCGAAATCAATCTTGGCCTCGGCGGCC
Source organism: Prosthecobacter sp. (assembly GCA_044345215.1). Lineage (GTDB taxonomy): Bacteria > Verrucomicrobiota > Verrucomicrobiia > Verrucomicrobiales > Verrucomicrobiaceae > Prosthecobacter. The sequence continues at coordinate 21,700 of JBIJBO010000013.1, forward strand.
GTCAGACGGGCGCCGGCAGCCAGCAGCAACGCGGCAAAAACGGGGAAGAGGCGGATTTTCATGAGCTTGATGCAGTCCTAACACAAACGCCGTCCGCCGGCCACCATTTCGCAAGGAATGGCGACCGAAGGCCAGAAATGGCCGGGCGCGCGATTGCCAGCCCGGCATCGCGGGTTAGCATGAAGCCGCCTCCAGGATGAACCTCGCCGACGACATCTTCGACCACGCCGATCCTGCCGCACCCGCCCTCATTGAGGTGGCGCGCACGACGAGCTATGGCGAGCTGGCCGCTTGGACGGCGGAGGCTGCCGCCGCGCTCGGCGACTGCCGCGGGTGCCGCGTCGGCCTGTCCTGTCCCAACGGCCTCGCGCACATTGTCTGGTCGCTGGCCCTGCTGCGCGCCGGCGCGGTGCTCATTCCGGTGGCCCCGGAGCTGACCGGGCCCGAGCGACTCGAACTGGCGGCAACCACTTCCCTGCACGCCGTGCTCGCCGCCGGCGGTCACGGCTGGCCGCACCCCGCGGTCGGCACACGCGCCCTGGCCGCGGCCGGCCTGACCGCCACCTGGTTCGAACTTTCCGCGCCGCCGCCCACCTTTGACGAAGCCGCGCTCGCCGGTCTGAACCCGGCGCTGGTCCGTTTCAGTTCCGGCACCACCGGCCGACGCAAGGGCGTCGTGCTGTCGCACGAAACCCTGCTCGCGCGTCTTCGGGCCGCCAACGCCGGACTGCGCATTGGCCCCGGCGATCGCATCATCTGGATGCTGCCGATGGCGCATCACTTCGCCGTTTCCCTGTTGCTCTACCTGCGCCACGGCGCCGCGACCGTGCTGCCCGCCAGCCACCTCGGCGAGGACGTGGTCGCCGCCCTGCGTGCGCACCGCGGCACGGTGCTTTACGCCGCGCCCTTCCACCACGCCATGCTCGCCGCAGCCCCCGGCGCCGGCCCGGTGCCGAGCCTGCGCTTGGCGGTATCGACCGCCGCGCCGCTGCCGGCCGCCACCGCCGAAGCTTTTCACCGCACCTTCGGCCTGCCCCTGCGCCAGGCCCTCGGCATCATCGAGTGCGGCCTGCCCCTGCTCAACACGGCCTGGCCGGAAAAAACGGCCAGCGTCGGTGCCCCCCAGCCGGACTTTGAGACCGAGCTGCGCGACGAGACCGGCCGACCTCTGGCCGACGGCGAGACCGGCGAACTCTGCCTGCGCGGCCCGGGCTTTGCCGATGCCTACCTGAGCCCGTGGACACCGCGCGAGCGCCTGCTCGACCACGGCTGGTTCCGCACCGGCGACCTCGCCCGCCGTGATGCCGGGGGCGCCATCTGGCTGATCGGACGTTGCCACAGCGTCATCAATGTCGGTGGCATGAAATGTTTCCCCGAGGAGATCGAGGCCTGCCTGGAGACCCATCCCGGCGTGCGCGAAGCCCGCGTCACCGGCCTGCCGCACCCGGGTTTCGGCCAGGTGCCGGCGGCGGAAGTGGTCGCCCACGACCCCGCCATGCCCCCCAGCCCGCGAACCCTGGCCGATCACTGCCGAACCCACCTTTCGGCGCACAAGGTGCCGGTGCGCTTCGCCTTCGTCAAACGCCTGCCGAAAACCGCCAGCGGCAAACCCGACCGCACACTTCCATTCGGCGACAGCGGGGTTGCATCGCGGGACGCCGCCGGATAGAGTGGAGCTCGATGGAAACCAGCCAATCGGCTCCAGACGGCGCCCCGGAAACTTCCGCGAGGGTTCCCCCGAGGGAAGAACGCACGATGGCCATGCTCTGCCATCTGCTCGCGCTCGCAGGTTTCATGTTTCAGGTTCCCGGCGGCACCATCATCGGCCCGCTCATCCTCTGGTCGATCAAGAAGGACAGCATGCCCTTCGTCAATGACCAGGGCAGGGAGGCGATCAACTTCAACATCACGATCAGCATCATTGCCCTGATTTGCTGGCTCACCTTCTGGCTGATCCTGCCCATGCTGCTGCTCATCGGCGTCGCCATCGCCGCAGCTGTCTTCATCATCATTGCCGCCATCCAGTCGAACGAAGGCAAGGCCTACCGCTACCCCTTCATCCTGCGACTGGTCAAATGAGAGGGCGCCGAGGCCATGCCTGATCCCGCTTCCCACAACGTCGTGCGCAGCCCTTGGTCGGTGCTGCGTGCGCTCCTTGATCTCGTCTCCGACTTCTCCTTCCGCGAGTTCGTCACGCCGCGGCTTATCCGACTTCTCTACGCGCTCAGCCTGATCGCCGCCCTGCTCTCCGCGCTCACCTGGATGTTCAGTGGCTTCAGCGTCGGCCTGCTCTACGGCCTTTTCACCCTCGTCACCGGCCCGCTCGCCTTCCTCATCTACGTTCTCGCCGCCCGTGTCGTCGTCGAGCTGATCCTCGCCATCTTCCTCATCGCGGAACACGCGCGGCGGGAGTGAGGGGGCGGCTTGGTTATCCCGATGGCGGGCCATTCTTCGCCGCTGAGACGGCGACACAAAAGTTGGACTGCTACATCAGCAGACACCATGCAACAGAGCATAGTCTCGGTTTTCCAAAGAATGGCGTGCCATTCGAAGCCGGGCTCGAGAAGATCAGCCCGTCCTTCGCTCTTCGAGCTTCGGAGGGCATTCATCGCCGCTGAGACGGCTTTGCCGGGCAAGCCCCCCCCGCACCTCAGCGCGGCGGTCTGAGTCGCTTTCGGGCGAAGGCAATGCCGGAGGCCGTTTTCAGGTAGCGTTCAAAATCCAGGGCCTGTTCACGATCCGAAAACGCTAGGTAGGTTTCCAACCGCCACGGGCGGAGTGGGGCGGTGTGGACGGACTTGCCCCTGTTGTGATCCGAGAGGCGTTGCCGCAGATCCTCCGTAAAGCCGACGTAGGTCCGCGAGGCGTCGAACTGGCTGCGCAACAAGTAGACGTAGAACATCAGGCGCGGGTAGACTTCCGTTTTTTTACCGAATGGCGTGCCATTCGAAGCCGGGCGGGAGAAGATCAGCCCGTCCTTCGCTCTTCGAGCTTCGGAGGGCATTCTTCGACGCTGAGACGGCGAAGAATGGCGGAAGGGGTGGGATTCGAACCCACGGTGAGGTCACCCCCACGTCTGATTTCGAGTCAGATACTTTAGACCACTCAGCCACCCTTCCGTAAAGTGATACTGTAACGTACCCCGCGGGTTTGGCAAGCGCAGGCTGAAAATGTCCTTCAGGTCAGGATCCCGCAGGGATCCAAGCGGTCACGGCCCGCGTCTTGCTTTTGTTCGGGTCAGCGACCCGCAGGGATGATGCGGTCAGTGACCGCATCTACAGAAGGCAGCAATCCACGCGGTCATTGCCCGCGTCTAGAATTCTGCTCACCCCTCGTTCAGCCGCACCGGGACCACTTCGACGCTCTTCTCGCCTTCGCCGATCCAGAGTCCGCCGTCCTGGAGGGTGACCTGCAGGTTCATTGAGCGCTGGGCAAGCTGACCGAGCTCGCGCACCTGGTCGGCGGGCAACTGCCAGACTTCGAGGTTGGGGAGGCGGCCAAGCCGACCCGCCACCGAAGCCCACCAGGCCGGGGCGGTGGCGGCGTAGGCGTAAACCGTGACGCGGCGCGCCCGGGCGCAGGCGCGCGACAGGCGCTTTTCCTCGGGCTGACCGAGCTCGATCCAGTGCAGCAGCAGACCGGTCAGGTCGCGGCGACAGAGCGCGGGGGCATCGGCCTCCCAGAGGTCCTTGTCGAACTCGAGCGCGCCATCGCCGGGATCAGCCGGGGCATTCAACACATAGGCGAGCAGGCGCACCATCATGCGTTCCTCGGTCTCCGAGGGATGCCGCGCCAGGGTCAGCGAGTGATCGGCGTAGTGGTTGCGGTCGAGGTCGGAGAACGACACTGCGGCGCGGTGGATGATTGCCTTCAAAGCCATGCCCGTGGCCTAAGCCGGTGGCGGCTGCAGGGCAAGGCACAAAAAAGTCCGTGCGCGGACGGCGCGGAAGGTTTATTCATGGGACGTGAACTGGAATCCGTCGGCCCCGACCCTGCTTGCCCTGCGACTTGCGCTAGGGTAGGCGGCCCGTGTTTCCTCGCCCTGCCCCGCCGCCACGTCGCGGCTCCACCTTCCGGCTCCAGGAACCTTTTTCCTGGCCGAACGCCAAGTTTCACCTTTGTTCCCTTTCGTCCCATGTTGAAGAATCCCGCCACGAAATACCGGCCCTTCCCGCCGGTCGATCTGCCCAACCGCCAATGGCCAACGCGCCATCTCACACGGGCTCCGGCCTGGTGCAGCGTCGACCTCCGCGATGGCAACCAGGCTCTGGCCGTGCCGATGAACGTCTCGCAAAAGCTGGAGATGTTCGACGCCCTGGTGAAGTGCGGCTTCAAGGAGATCGAGGTCGGTTTTCCGGCCGCCTCGAACACCGAGTTCAACTTCAACCGCCGCCTCATCGAGGAGAAGCGCATCCCTGACGACGTGACCATCCAGTGCCTGGTGCAGGCGCGCGAAGACCTGATCGAGAAGACCGTGCAGTCGCTGATGGGCGCCCGCCGGGTCATCATCCACATGTACAACTCGACCTCGCCCGCGCAGCGCAAGTACGTCTTTGGCAAGTCGAAGGAGGAAATCATCGAGATCGCCGTCAAGGGCGCGCAGATGATCCGCGACCGCATCCACCGACTGGAAGCGGGCGGCACCGAGGTTGTGCTGCAGTACTCGCCCGAGAGCTTCAGCGCCACCGAGGTCGAATTCGCCAAAGAGATCAGCGAGGCGGTCATGGACGTCTGGCAACCGACGCCCGAGCGCAAGATGATCCTCAACCTGCCGGACACGGTCGAGGTGGCCATGCCGAACGTCTATGCCGACCAGATCGAGTGGATCTGCACACACATCAGGAATCGCGAGAGCCTGATCATCAGCCTGCACACCCACAACGACCGCGGCACCGGCACCGCCGCCACCGAACTGGGCCTGCTGGCCGGCGCCGACCGCGTCGAGGGCACGCTGTTTGGCAACGGCGAGCGCACCGGCAACCTCGACATCGTCCAGGTGGCGATGAACCTGTACATGCACGGCGTCGCCCCCGGACTGGACTTCTCCGACATGAACGGCCTGATCGCCATGTACGAGCGCACCACCGGCATGACCGTGCCGCCGCGCCAGCCCTACGCCGGCGAGCTCGTCTTCACCGCCTTCAGCGGCAGTCACCAGGACGCCATCAAGAAGGGCCTGGCCGGCTACGAAACGCACCACGGCATCTGGGACGTGCCCTACCTGACCATTGATCCGCATGACGTCGGCCGCGAGTACCGCGAGGTCATCCGCGTCAACAGCCAGAGCGGCAAGGGCGGGGTCGCCTACCTGCTGGAGAGCGAGTTCGGCATCGAGCTGCCCAAGGACATGCAGCGCGAGTTTGGTCCGATCGCCAACGACATCGTCGACAACCTCGGTCGCGAAGTGACGGCCGCGGAGTTGAAGGCGATGTTCTGGAAGGAATACATCGATCGGAGGACGCCGTTCAGCCTGCACCACTTCCATGCCGACGGCGTCAACGGGCTCTTCACCTGCCGCTGCAGCCTGCTGCGCGAAGGCCGGGAGATCGCGGTCACCGGCACCGGCAACGGCCCGATCGCCGCCTTCGTCAACGCCCTGATCCAGGACGCCGGCGTGCCGGCCTTCGAGGTCGCCAGCTACCGCGAGCAGAGCCTGGGCGAGGGCACGGCAGCCAGCGCGCTGGCCTGCATCCAGATCAAGACCGGCGGCCGCACCGTCTGGGGAGCCGGGGTCGACACCAACATCGAGCTGGCCTCGATCCAGGCCGTGCTCAGCGCCGTCAACCGGGCCTAAAGGGATCTCAGATTTCAAATTTCAGATTTCAGATCTCAGATGGCATCTGAGATCCTGAACTCTGAGATTTGCAATGGCTCGCAGGGCCCCCCAGCCGTCACTCGACCGGTTCGATCCGGATCGTGTGGGTGACCGGCTGGAGTTGCTTGCGGACGTTGGCGTCCTGCTTGGTGTGCTCCGCGGCGAGGCGCTGCTTGAGCTTGGCGAGGGCGGCGGCAACCTTGGGATCCTCGGCGCCGAGGCTGCGCATGTGGGTGACGAGGTTCTTCACCAGCACGGTCTCGAAGGCCTGCTTGGTGGCCACGGCGTTCATCAAGCCGGCAAAGGCGCCGTCGAAGGGCGTGCGCTCGAACTCGGCGGCGAGGTTGATGCCAGCCTGCAGTTGCTCGCGCGAGAACTCGCGCACCTGCTCGCCCCAGCGCACCTTCGCCTTCGCCGTCTCAAGTTTTTGGACCTTCAGGGTCAATCGGTTGAGCTGCTCGTTGAAGCGGGTGAATGGCAGGATGCTGCGCGTGCTGCCGGCGTTTTTTGGATCGGCGTCGAAGCAGAAGGGCCAGCGCGTGCTGACCACCTGCACCACACCCGGCGGCAGCTTCACCGGCAGCACCTTGTGGCCTTCGGTGGCACTGCCCAGCCCCTTCAGATCGACCGTGATCGTGCCGAGGTCACCGTCGAAACCGAGCGCCTTCAGAAAGGCCTCGGCCATGAGCAGTTGGCCTGCCGCCGCGGGATGGAAACCGTCGCCACCGAAGGGCGCGTAATCCTTGCCAAGCGCCGCCTTCGCCTTCGGCAGGGCGCTCATCATGGTGTCATGGACATTGGCAAAAGGCAGGCCATGCTCCCCGGCGAGCTTCCGGGCGATGTCGCGCAGCTGGGCGAGGTTGTCGTTGTACACGGCACCCGGCACGGTGGGCCGGTTGAAGAAGTCCGGATCCACCCCGCCCGGCGAGCCGACGGCAATGGCTTGCACGCCGACCTTTTTCAAACCGGCGAGCACCGCGCGCAGGTTCTTCTCGTACTCGGCGCCGATCTCCGGCGCGTAGGGCTTGTAGCTGCCATCGTTCATGCCGTAGCAGGTGGTGGCCACGTTCGGCTTGAACACCGCCAGGTCGTTGTCGAGTCGCGCCGCAAACCCGCCCGCGCGCTCGCCGCTCCAGCCGAACTGGAAGACGTGGATGTCACTGCGCCCCGTGCAGGCCAGCAGGTAGGTCTCGATGTATTTCGAGTAGAGCTTCTGCTCGGTGATGCTGTCGCCGATGATGGCGACCCGGGCATCGGCCGGCAGGATGGACTCGGCGCGCAGGGCGACCGTGGCGAGAAGGAACGCAATAAGGAAACGCATACCCGAGCATCCCAGCCCAGCCAGGCCCGGCGGGCAAGGCGGAAGTTTGTTTCATTGATGGAGCCGAGGGTTTCCCATTAGCCATCATCTCAGCCTGAGAAACCCGCCAGGGTCACGGCGTTAGGGACTGCATGACTTGGCTGCCGTGCCGTTTCTCCCGCGCCCTGGGGCTCGCCTGGGCGGGTTTCGCGTGCGTTGATCTAGCCCTGGCCGACGATGACTTGCCGCAGCCGATGGCGTCGAATGCCTACGAGGCCCTGCTCTCCAGTTCACCCTTCACGCGCACGCTGGGCGTGTCCGACTCACTCATTCTCACCGGTCTGCTCTATCGCGAGGACGAGGTCGTCGCCACGCTGCTCGACACCCAGACCTTCGCCTCGCAGGTCGTCGGCAAAACGCCCAACCTGCAGGGCTGGCAGTTGGTTGGCGTCGGCGGTGCCCCCGCCGATCGCAAAACATGGACCGCCCAGATTCGCGTGCAGACGGGCGAGGTTGTCAGCATCCGCTACCAGTCGCCACCACCGCGCCCGACTTCGCGCAGCGCGAACTCCGGCAACCGTTCCGGAAGCAGCGGTTCGGGCGGCAACGCTCCGCCGCTGAACGAGTCACAGATGCGCGAGGCTCAGCGTGCCGCGGTCGATTACCGTCAGGGGTTCAGTGCCGACGGCTACCCGCGCACCCCGCCACCCGAGATGGTGTCCAAACTCTCGCGGCTGAGCGTTTCCCAGCGCGAGGAGATCAACCGTCGCATGTTCGGCCTGCGCAATCAGGGACTCGGCCTCGACGAACGCCGTCGCATCTACGAAGGCCTGGTCGACCGCGCGGGCCAGCAGCGCTAAGCCCCGATCTTCCATCTCCCATCTCCCATCTTCCATCTTCCATCTCCCATCTCCTATTTCCCCGCCCCGACGCACCACAGATTCCGGTAGCTGCGCAGGAACAGGCGACCGTTGCTGACGGCAATGGAGCCAATGACTTTTTCGCCGATGGCATTGGTGGCGAGCAACTCGAACTTCGGACTGGCGCGGAAGACGAAGGCGTCGCCGCCCTGGTTGACGGCATAGCAGAGACCGTCGGCACTGAGCACGAGCGAGGACCAATTCTGCCCGGTCGGACCCGGGCCCTTGAGACGTTCGTTCCAAACCAGCTCGCCGGTTTTCAGATCGCGGCACTCGGCGATGCCAGGATCGCTGAGGATGTAATGATGGCCCTCGTGAACGACCCCGGACCCAATGCGCTGGCTGACTTTGGGCAGGTGCCAGAGGCGGCGCGAGGCGGTGACATCACCCTCGCCGCCGGCCTTGACGGCGACACCCATGCCGCCGTAGCCGCCGAAGGCGACCACGTGTTCGCTGGCGGCGTCATAGACGGGCGAGTTGTACACGAGCGGGTTGAGGCCGGCGCAGGTCCACCGTTCCCTGCCACTGTCCGGGTCAAAGGCGCAGACGCGGCCGGGCCAGGACATGAACAACTCCTCGCGACCTCCCACCTGACGCAGGAGGGGATCGGCCCAGGAACCCAGCCATTTTTTGCCGCCGCCCTCGCCGGAATCGCCGCCGGGCTCATGGTGCTGCCAGAGCGTGCGACCGGTGTTTTTGTCGAAGGCATACAGCACCGTGGTTTTACCCGGCCCGAAGTTGAGGAGTACCCGGTTGCCGGCGAGCACGGGAGAGGTGCCACTGCCCCAAATGTGATGGAGCTTGCCGAGGTCGGTGCGCTTCCACAACTCCCTGCCGTTGAGGTCGTAGCAGAAGAGGCCGGCCGAGCCGAAGAAGGCGAGCACCACCTCGCCGTCGGTGGCCGCCGAACCGGCGCAGTGGGGGTTGGTCTTGTGGGTCAGCTCCGGTTGGGTGTAGGTCGTGCCGGTCTCCCAGAGTTTTTTACCGGACTTCGCGTCGAAGCAAAGCAGCAGGCGCCGCCCTTCTTTTTCGATCGCCTGGGTGAGGAAGAGTTGATCGCCCCAGACCACGGGGGTCGAGTTGCCGCCCTCGGGCAGCGGGGTCTTCCAGAGAACATTTTCCGTGGCGCTCCAAGTCCGCGGCAGGCCGGATTCGGCGCAGGTGCCGTCGCCATTGGCGCCGCGCCACATGGGCCAGTTGGCGGCGGAGGCGAGCGCGGGCAGGAGCAGGGCGAGCAGGAGCAGATGACGTTGCATGCCTCTTCAACGGTCGGCCCCGGCCGCGGCTTGAAAAAATCTTGGCTCCCTCCGCCCCGGGTTGACGCCGTGGCCGGCCGGGTGCATGCGGTGCGTCATGCCCACACCCCTCCTCTACGTCAAGACCGGCTGCCCCTGGTGTGATGAAGTCCTCGACTACCTCGATGCACGGCGCCTGCCTTACCGCAAGGTGGTGGTCAGCGGCAACGCCGAGGCCATGCGCGAAATGGTGGCCCTGTCGGGCCAGAGCAAGGCGCCAACGATGGACTGGGACGGCGAGGTGCTGGCGGATTTCGGGGTCGACGAGCTGATCCCCTTCCTGAAGGCGCGCGGCGCGCTGTGAGCCGGCTCAGCGGGCGAGCAGTTCGACGCCGCGGCAGATGACGCGCTCGACGCAGCCCTGCAGGGTGCGGTCGAGGAAGGGCGTGTTGGCACTCTTCGACTGGAGGTAGCCGCGCGTGAAGGTCGTTTCGCGGTCGGGATGAAAGACGACGAACTCGGCGAGCCCGCCCGGCTCGATCGGCACGGGGTCGAGGCCGAGCAGGCGACGCGGTTCGGCGCTGCAGCGGCGGACCAGGGTACCCCAGTCGAGCACGCCGCTGGTGATGAAGTGGTGGTGCAGGCTGACCAGGGCGGTTTCCAGGCCGGTGATGCCGAAGGGTGCGCTGGCAAAGTCCTGATTCTTTTCGAACGGCGTGTGCGGAGCGTGGCCGCTGGCGACGGCGTCGATCCAGCCCTCGCGCAGCCCTTCAAGCAGGGCCGCGTTGTCCTCGGGCGTGCGGAGAGGCGGGTTGACCTTGTAGTGCGTGTCGTAGTCGCCGACATGCTCGTGGTGAAAGATCAGGTGGTGCGGCGAAACCTCGCAGGTGACGCGGATGCCGCGCTCCCTGGCGCGACGAATGGTCGCCAGGCCCTTGGCCGTGCTGACCTGCTGGATGTGCAGGTGCACACCGGTGAATTCAGCGAGGCGGATGTCGCGGGCAATGCCGATTTCCTCGCTGATGCTGGGGATACCCGGAAGGCCGAGCGCGTAGCTGACCCGTCCCTCATGCAGGCAGCCCTTGCCCGACAACTCACGCACCTCGCCCTGACAGGCGATGGGCAGGCCGAACTCGCGAGCGTATTCCATCGCCCGGCGCAGCACCTGCGGATTGTCGACCGGCGCGCCGCCGTCGCTGAGCAGCACGCAGCCGGCAGCCTTCATGCCGGCAATGCCGGCAAGTTCCTGGCCTTGGCGCCCCTTGGTGATGGCTCCTGCGGCAAGGATGCCCTGACCGAGTCGGGTGCGACGGGCGCTCTCCAGCGCGGAGCGCAGGGTGCCGGCGCCATCGATCGCCGGGGCAGTGTCCGGCATCATGACGAACCCGGTGAAGCCGCCGTTGATGGCGGCCTCGGCGCAACTGGCGAGATTTTCCTTCTCCTCAAGCCCGGGTTCACGGGCGTGAACGTGCAGGTCAAAGAGAGCCGGGAGCAAAATGGCGCCCGCGCAGTCGATCTCGACACTGTCGTCCGCGTCGCGCAGGCCTCTTGCCACGCCGGTGATGCGGTCGCCCTCGACCAGGACATCTGCCTCTTCGAGCTGTGGACTGTCGGCGCGGGCAATGCGGGCGTTGCGGTAGAGGCGTTTCATGAAGCTCTGCTATGATGGCATGCCCGCCGGGCGTGGCAAGGGAGTGTCGCGCGGCTTTTCCACCTTCACCAGGCAGATCGAGGGTGGACGTCGCCGCCTGCGAGCGTATGGGAAGAAAGCCTCCACGCTCCCTCTCATTTGCTCATGCACCGTCTTTTTCTGCTCAGCCTGGCGCTCGCGCTGCCGGTCTCCTGCAAGCGCGCCGGCAATGCGCCCGCCGCCGCGCCGCCCCCGCCGCCGGTCACCGTCGCCAAGCCCCTGGTGACCGAAATGGTGGAATGGGATGAATTCATCGGTCGCCTGGCCGCGCCAGCCTCGGTGGAGGTGCGTGCGCGCGTGTCGGGCTACCTGGAAAAGATCCATTTCCGCGAGGGCAGCGACGTCAAGGCCGGCGACCTGCTGTACACCATCGACCCGCGCCCCTATCAGACCGTGGTCGACCGCGCACAGGCCGAGGTGGAGCGCTCGCAGGTGCGGGTGGAGCTGGCGAAGATGGAGGCGCGGCGCGCCAAGGAGCTGATGGCCTCGAAGGCGATCGCCGTGGAGGAGATCGAGCAGCGCAACCAGACCCTGGCCGAGGCCGAGGCGACCCTGCGCTCGGCACGCGCCGCCCTGGAAACCGCCAAACTGGACCTCGAATTCACCCAACTCCGCGCGCCCATCAGCGGCCGCATCGGCCAGGCCATGGTCACCGAGGGCAACCTGATCAGTGGCGGCAGCAACAATTCCAACGCCACCGTATTGACCACGATCGTCGCGGTCGACCCGATCCAGTGCTATCTCGACGTCGATGAGCAGTCGGCCCTCAAGTACCGCGAATTGCGCCGCGAAGGCAGTCGTGCCAGCGCCCTCGACGGGCAGATTCCCGCCGAGATGGCCCTGGCCAGCGAGGAGGGCTACCCGCACAAGGGAGTCATTGACTTTGTCGACAACCGCCTGGATCCCGGCACCGGCGTCATCCGCGCCCGTGCCGTCTTCCCCAACCCCGGCGGCCTGATGGCTCCCGGCTTTTTTGCCCGCGTGCGCATTCCCGGGAGCGGCAACTACAGGGCGCACCTGGTCCATGACAACGCCATTGGCAGCGACCAGGGCAAGCCCTTCGTCTTTGTTCTGGGCGAGGGTGACACGGTGCGCCAGGCGCCGGTGGAGACCGGCCCGTTGCATGAGGGCCTGCGCGTCGTCAAAAACGGCATCAGCACTCAGGACCGGGTCATTGTCGACGGTGTTGCCCTGGTGCGCCAGGGCGCAAAGGCCAAGGTCACAGCCGAGGTGGAAATGCGGTCGCTGCTCGCGCCCGCCGGCAAGCCGACCCAGCCATGAACCTCGCGCGTTTCTTCGTTGACCGGCCAATCTTCGCCACGGTCCTCAGCATCCTCATCACCCTGCTGGGTGGGTTGTCCTATTTCGGCCTGGCCGTCAACCAGTACCCGGACGTCGTGCCGCCAACGGTGGTCGTCAGTGCCACCTACCCGGGCGCCAACGCACAGGTCGTCGCCGACACCGTGGCCACGCCACTCGAGCAGGAGATCAATGGCGTCGAGGACATGCTCTACCTGTCGTCGTCCTGCACGAATGACGGGCGCATGAACCTGACGGTGACCTTCAAGCTTGGCACCGACCTCAACCAGGCGCAGGTGCTCGTGCAAAACCGTGTCAACGCCGCCCTGCCACGCCTGCCCGAGGACGTGCGCCGCCTAGGCGTGCTGGCGCAGAAACGCTCGCCCGACCTGACCCTGGCCGTGCAGTTCTTCTCGCCGGACGATTCGCGCGACGTCATCTACCTGTCGAACTACGTCCTGCTGCAGGTGCAGAACCAGATCGCCCGCCTGCCCGGCGTCGCCGAGGCCTCGACCCTGGGCGGGCTCGATTTCTCGATGCGCATCTGGCTGGATCCCGACAAGATCGCCGCACGCAACCTGACCGCCGGCGACGTCCTGCGCGCGATCCGCGAGCAGAACGTTCAGGTGGCCGCCGGCCAGCTGGGCGCCATGCCGGCCCCGGAAGGCACGAGTTTCAGCTACACGCTCACCACCAAGGGCCGGCTGGTCGAACCGGAGGAGTTTGGCGACATCGTGCTGAAGACCAACGACGACGGCCAGGTGATCCGCGTCAAGGATGTCGCCCGCATCGAACTCGGCGCCCGCGACTATGCGGTGAAGTCCTACATGGACGGCAAAAACGCCGTGTCGCTGCGCGTCTTCCAGCTGCCGGGCACCAATGCCCTGAAAACGGCCGACAGCGTCTACGCCGAGATGGAGCGCCTGAAAAAGCGCTTTCCGCCGGGTGTGGGTTACCGCATCAACTACGACCCGACACGCTTCGTCCGAGCCTCGATGCAGGCCGTGCTGACCACCCTGCTGGAGGCGGTCATGCTCGTCGTCTTCGTCGTCGTGCTGTTCCTGCAGAACTGGCGCGCCTCGCTCATCCCCCTGCTTGCCGTGCCGGTCTCGCTGATCGGCACGCTGGCGGTCATGCAGACCTTTGGCTTCACCCTCAACAACCTCTCCCTGTTCGGCCTGGTGCTCGCCATCGGCATCGTCGTCGACGACGCCATTGTCGTCGTCGAAAACGTCGAGCGCTTCATCGCCCAGGGGCACACGCCGCGCCAGGCCACCCTGCTGGCGATGAAGGAGGTCACCGGTCCGGTCATCGCCGTGGCGCTGGTGCTCACGGCCGTGTTTGTGCCGACTGCCTTCCTGGGTGGCATCACCGGCGAGTTCTACCGCCAGTTCGCGCTCACCATCGCCGCCTCCACGATCATCTCGGCCTTCAACTCGCTGACCCTCAGCCCGGCGCTGACCACCCTGCTGCTGCCGCCCCACGCCGCCAAGCCCGACCTGCTGCAGCGGGGCATCGACGGCCTGTTCGGCTGGTTCTTCCGCGGCTTCAACGCCTTCTTCACCGGGATTTCCAACCTGTTCGGCGCCATCGTCGGCAGGCTCGTTCGTCTGGGCTTTGTCGTTCTGCTCGTCTATGCAGGCCTGATCGGCCTTGCCGGCCACCTCTTCAAGATCACGCCGACCGGCTTCCTGCCGACGCTCGACATGGGCTATGCGATTGTCGTGGTGCAACTGCCCGACGGCGCCTCCTTTGAGCGCACGGACGCCGTCGTCCGCCAGATGGACGAAATCGCCCGCACCACGCCTGGCATAGCGCACACCTTCGCCATTTCGGGTTACTCGTCGGTCCTGCAGGCCAACCAGAGCAATGTCGGCGCCGCGTTCCTGGTCTTTGAACCCCATGAAAAACGCGCACCAGGACAATCGGCCGACGAGTTGATTGCCGAAATGAAGCGTCGCTACGCCGGCATTCAGGGGGGGCGTGTCATTGTCCTGCCGCCGCCCTCCCTGCGCGGCCTCGGCAACGCCGGCGGCTTCAAGTTCCAGGTCCAGGACCTCAACAATGCCGGCCTCGCCAGCCTGGAGACCGCCACCAGCCAACTGATGGCCGCCCTCACCGAGGAACCTGGTTTCACCTCGATCATCTCCGGTTTTCGCGCCAACACTCCGCAGCTCTTTCTCGACATCGACCGCCAGGCCGCCAAGAACATGGGCATCTCCCTGGCAGACCTCAACGAAACGCTCCAGGTTTGCCTCGGCTCCGCCTACGTCAACGACTTCAACCTGTTCGGTCGCACCTACCAGGTCACCGCCATGGCCGAGCCACGGTTCCGCGTCAAACCCGACGACGTCTTGCGGCTGAAGATCCGCAACCAAAAGGGCGAGATGGTGCCGCTCGGAGCGCTCGTCAAGGTGCGTCGGATCAGCGGCCCGGACCGCGTGGCTCGCTACAACATGTATGTCACCGCCGACATCAACGGCAGCACATTGCAGGGCCTCAGCTCCGGTCAGATGATCGATCGCGTCGAGCGCCTGGCCAAGGAGAAACTGCCCGACGGCTTCGCCATTGAATGGACCGACCTGACTTTCCAGCAGATCCTTGCCGGCGACACGATTGCCTTTGTCTTCCCGCTCTGTGTGCTCTTCGTCTTCCTCGTGCTGGCGGCCCAGTACGAGAGCTGGAGCCTGCCGCTGGCGGTCATCCTCATCGTGCCCATGTGCCTGCTCAGCGCCCTCGCCGGCGTCTGGCTGCGAGGCATGGACAACAACATTTTCACCCAGGTTGGACTTGTCGTGCTGGTCGGCCTGGCGGCGAAAAACGCCATTCTCATCGTTGAGTTCGCCCGCCAGCGCCAGCAGGCCGGCATGGACAAATGGGCGGCGGCAGTCGAGGCAACCCGCCTGCGCCTGCGGCCGATTCTGATGACCAGCTTTGCCTTCATCTTCGGTGTGCTGCCTCTGGTCATCGCCGAGGGCCCCGGCGCCGAGATCCGCCAGGCGCTCGGCACCGCGGTCTTCTACGGCATGCTCGGCGTCACCTTCTTCGGCCTGCTGTTTACGCCGGTGTTCTACGTGCTGCTCAGCCGCCGCCACCTCAGCCTGCCGCAGCAGGAGCCGGCCGTGCTCGAGGACAACGACCTCTGACAAGGACGGACGGGCTCAGGCATCCATGCGACTGCGGTGCTCGCTGGGCCGCCACCCGATCCACTTCTTGAAGGTGTTCGAGAAGACAAAGGGATTCTGGTAGCCGACCGTGTGCGCCACCGTCTCGATCTTCAGGTTGGTGGTCGCCAGCAGCTCGCAGGCCTTGCGCATGCGCAGCCAGGTGACATGATGCATGGGCGTGCGGCCGAGCGCCTTGCGGCAGAGTCGGCGCAGGTGCTCGGCGCTGACGTGCGCCTGGTGCGCCAGCTCGTCGAGCGTCCAGTCGCGACCCACGTCGGCCGCCACCTTTTCCCAGACGCGCCAGAGCCGGTCGTCCTGCTGCCAGGGCTGGGCGAAGCGCTCGACATAACCCTGCACCAGTTCGACCCAATGGAACATGGCCGCCGGTTTCGCCGCCTGACCGGCCTCGGCAATCAATCCCTCGATCGCATTCCACAGCGGCCGCCCTTCGAAGGCGGCCATCTGCGGCGAACTGCTGCTGAGGATGGGTCGCTGCCCCGGCTCCTGTTCATAGCGCACCCAGCAGCAGCGCCAGACCTTGCCACGCACCGCCTCAAAGGCATTGACCATGAAGGGTGGCAGCGCCACCGCCGTGCCAGCGCCGCATTTCTGCCAGCGGCCGTCCACCAACACGCGGCCCTCGCCCTCCAGACAGGCCAGGAAGTACAGCCCCCCCTGGTGCATGCGCACGATGCGGTAGGGCGAGCGCGCGGTCATGACCCCGGCGTGGGCGATGCGATGGGTCTTCAGCGTACCGCACACCGGCGCCCCGCGCAGCCAGGAACGGCGGTCGGCCTCGTCGGCACGCACCACCCGGAACTCGGTGTCCGCCCCATGGGTGTGGGTTTCGGATAGTTCATGGATGGAGGCGGATGGGTGCATGCCGGCGTGATTGATGATTTATGACACTCGATTTAAGATGCTACAGGCCAGTTCCGCCGGCGAGCCCAATCCTAAATCCAAAATCGCAAATCCCAACTCTTCACTGCCATGCCCAATCCCTGGACCGGAATCGGAAATCCCTACACGAAGCAGGAAGTCGTCAACCGCCTCAAGGCCACCCTGGCGAAGGGTGAGCCGATCATCGCCGCCGGCGCCGGCACCGGCATCAGCGCCAAGTTCATCGAGAAGGGCGGCGCCGACCTCATCATCATCTACAACAGCGGCCGCTTCCGCATGATGGGCCATGGCAGCACCTGCGGCCTGATGGCCTACGGCGACGCCAATGCCATCGCCATGGAAATCGGCGAGTACGAGGTGCTGCCGGTGGTGAAGGAAATCCCGGTCGTCTGCGGCGTGCACGCCACCGATCCGCGCCGGCGCATGTGGCACTGGCTGGGCCGGGTCAAGGAGATGGGCTTCAGCGGCGTCAACAACTTCCCCACTCACACGATCGTCGACGGCCACTTCCGCGGCGTGCTCGAGGAGACCGGCATGAGCGTGCAGAAGGAGTTCGAAATGGTCGGCCTGGCCACGCGCATGGACCTTTTCAGCATCGTCTACGTCGCCACCCCCGAGGAGGCGGTCGAGATGGCCAAACAGGGCGCCGACGCCATCATCGCCCACGTTGGCACCACGGTCGGCGGCAGCATTGGCGTGGTGAACGCGGTGGTCGACTGGGACTTCACCGTCAAGCGCACCCAGGACATCATCGACGCCGCCAAAAGCGTCAATCCGAACGTCTTCACCCTCACCCACGGCGGACCGATCAACACGCCGAAGGACGTCGAGTTCATCCTCGGGAAAACCTCGGCCGACGGCTTTGTCGGCGCCTCCAGCCTGGAGCGCATGGGCGTCGAGGACTCGCTCACGAGCCTGACCCGCGAATTCAAGGGCGTGCGCCGCTGACCGGACCGGCAACAAGCAAGAAAAAAGCGGAGCCGCTCGAGCAGCTCCGCTTTTTTTGTGACCCGGGGGTCTTACTTGATCTTGGCGGCGTACTTGGCCGGATCGGCTTCGAACTTGCCCTTGCAGTTGTTGCAGCAGAACGCGACTTCCTTGCCTTCGTGGGTGGTGGTCACGGAGGGCTTGGCGGGCTTGCCGGCGACCGGGCAGGTCGTGTTGACCGGGGCGGCGGAGGCGAAGCCAGCGATGGCGAGGAGGGAGAACAGAGTTTTCATGGAGGTAGTGCTAGTTTTGGATGGTGTGTTGAGACCGTGGCGTCGTGCCCCGGCCTCCCCAAAACGTATCACCGCGCGCCTTTCTTATCGTGGCTTGGTTTTCCGCGGAAAAATTTTGCGTTTTTCAGGGCCAGAAGGCCAGGATGGCTCCGCCGCCGGCCATGGCGGCCGCCAGGGCCGGCAGAGCGGCACGTCGCAAGGCCGGTGCGCCGAGCATGGCGATCAGTCCCATCTTGAACAGCAGGTTGGCAAGTCCACCGACCAGAATCAGTCGCCAGGCCGTGGCCGCTTCCAAGTGGCTCGTGCTGACCAGTTGGGCGGTCGACAGGGTGATGGCATCCATGTCGGTCAGCCCGGACAGGGCTGCGGTGACATAGAGGCCGGCCGGGCCGAGATGCTGACGCGCGGCCGCCAGCCCCACCAGAACGAGGGCGTAGAGCAGCCCGAAAACCACCGCCCCCTTCAACTCCGAGGGCGGCGCTTCCTCAACCCCCACCCCACCGTGCCGCCGAGCCCGCAGGTAGGTCAGCGCGGCCACCAGCACGAACCAGACAGTCATGGCCAGCAGGGGCGGCAGCAGCGCGGTCCAATGAGCCGGCGCCGCCACGCGGATTTCCGCCAGGACACGCAGAAACACAAAGGCGGAGGCGATGACGCAGACCGCCGCCAGTTCAAGGCTGCCTGCGCCCCGGCCCTGGCTGCGGCGGGCGACGCTGGCCGTGGTGGCCGTGCTGGAAACCAGCCCTCCGAGCAAGCCCGCGAGCAGGGCGCCACGATCGCAGCCCAGGAACTTGCCGGCCAAGTAACCCGTCAGGCTGATGCCGACGACCAGCACGATCATCAGCCCGATGGCAAAGGGGTTGAGCACGTTCAGGTAGCCCATCGCGCGGTTGGGCAGAACGGGCAGGATCACCAGACCCACCAGCACCAGCCGCGCGATCTCGCGCAGGTCGTCCTCACCGATGCGGTAGACCATCGCATGCAGCCGCTTCTTGCTGTGCAGCAGCACCATCACGACGCCCGCCACGACCATGGCCTCCAGCCGGTGGCCCAGCATGATGATGATGCCAACCGCAAACATGACCAGCATGGCCATCTCGGTGGTCAACCCGATGTCCGGATCCTGCTGCTTGCGCTCGCCCAGATTGCCGAGGATGACCATGGCCGCAAAGGCCAGGAAACCCGCGGCGATGACCCAGCCGCCAAAAGCCAGGCCAATCAGGCCGGCAAGCGCGCCAAAGAGGGTCAGCAGGGCGAAGGTGCGGATGCCCGCCACTTGGCTGCGCACCCATTCGCGCTGCAGGCCAACCAACAGGCCGAGGGCAAGAGCGGTGGCCAACGACTGCAGCACCTCGGCGGCGGCTGGGAGCGGCAGGAAAGTCATGCCTTATCCTAGCCTGCCGGGCGGGCGTCTGTCCACTGCCGCTGACGGGTGCCCCCAGAGCGCACTCAGGCCGCGGGTTGACCGACGACCCAATCTCGGCTTCAGAACGCCCCATGCTGGAACTCGTTCTCCGCCCCGAAGGCAGGCTGCTCGCCGAGGGCCGGCCTGACCGGGAGAGCGAAACACGACTTTCACAGGCCGCCGCGCTGGGCACCGCCCCGCTCCTGCTGACCCTCGGCACGGAAAGCCTCGATGCTGAACTCGACCTGCCCTGGCGCTGGCTGCGCGACTGGGCCTGCCGCTGCCTCGCGGCGCTCTGCCAGCAGGGTGCCGCCGCGCCCCCACCGGCGGAGGCCGCTTGCACGGCTTTTGCCGCCGCCGTGCCGCCCTTTGCCGGCGCCGAACATGTGACACCGGCCTGGCTGCGGGACGTCTGGCAGGAACTGGCCGCCGGGGTCGCCGAACGCGCCGGCGGCCACGCCAGTGGCCTGGCCGACTGGCTGCGCGAGCGCCATCCCGCCTGGCAGGCAATCGGCCGGATCAGCTTTCACCTGGCGGAAAACCCGGCCGACCGCGAACGCCCCTTCGCCTTCCTCGCCACCTACAGCGAGGGACTCAATGCCGCCGGTCAGCCCCGCCACCTGCCGCTGGCGCGCGCCGTGCAACAGGGCGCTGGCGACCCGGCCAGGCTCGAACGACTGCTCGCTCCCGTGCGCGCCGCCACGGCCAGCTCGGCCCTGCTGCGCGGATGGCTGGAATCCCGTCGCCTTTTCCAACCGCTCGCCCTTGCTCCGACGGAGGCCTGGCGCCTGCTCCGCGACAGCGAGGTCCTGCGAGCGGCCGGCATCGTCGTCAAACTGCCCGACTGGTGGCGCGCCGGGCGCGGACCGCGCCCGGCGGTCGCCGTTCGTCTCGACCTCCCGCCACAGACCTCCCTGCACGCCGGCGCCCTGCTGCGCTTCAGGATCGAGCGCAGCCTCGACGGTGAGCCGCTGACCGAGGCTGAGTGGCAGCGCCTGCTCAGTGCGGAAACCGGCCTAGTGTCCCTGCGCGGACGCTGGGTCGAGGTCGATCCCGAGCGCCTGCGCGAGGTGCTGGCGCACTGGCAGCGCGTCGAGCAGGCCGCCGGCGCAGGCGGTCTGGGCTTTCTCGAAGGCATGCGCCTGCTCGCCGGCCAGGCGCCGCGGCTCAAGCAGGCCGAGGCGCCGGCCAGCCTGGGCGAATGGAGTCGAACCGAGGCCGGCGAGGCGCTCGCCCGCGCCCTTGACCTGCTGCGCCAGCCCGCCGCCGCCACACCGCCACCCGGCCTGCGCGCCAGCCTGCGCCCCTACCAGCTCGAGGGCCTGGCCTGGCTGACCGGCATGACCCGGCTCGGCCTCGGTGCCTGCCTGGCCGATGACATGGGCCTGGGCAAGACCCTGCAGGTGCTTGCCCTGCTGCTGGCACGCCAGTCGCAAACAGCGGATCCCGCCCTGCTCGTGGTGCCGGCCTCGCTGCTCGGCAACTGGCAGGCCGAGGCCGCCCGCTTTGCGCCCGACCTGCGCCTGTTCATCGCCCACCCGGCCTTCCAGCCGCGCAGCGAGGTCGAGCGCGCCTTCGCCGATCCAGGCCACCTGGCCGGGCATGACGCCGTGCTCACCACCTATGCCCTGCTCCAGCGCGTCGGAGCCTGGCAGCAGCAGCGCTGGAGTCTGGTCGTGCTCGACGAAGCCCAGGTCATCAAGAACCCCGCCAGTGGCGTCAGCCGGGCCGTGAAACGCCTGACCGCCACGGCCCGCCTCGCCCTCACCGGCACGCCGGTGGAAAACCGCCCGGGCGACCTCTGGAGCCTGTTCGATTTCCTGCAGCCGGGCCTGCTCGGCAGCCAGACCGACTTTGCCGCCCTGCTCCAGCAGTGCAGCCGGGGCGCCGAGGGCTTCGCCCCCCTGCGCCGCCTGGTTCGCCCCTTCCTGCTGCGCCGCTTGAAAACCGACAAGCGCCTGCTGCCCGAGCTGCCCGACAAGATCGTCGTCAAGGCCTGGTGCGGCCTGACCCGGCGCCAGGCCTCGATCTACGCCAAACTCGTCGACCAGCTCGCCCGCCGCCTCGCCGACCCGCAGCTGGATCCGAAGGAACGCAGCGGCCTCGTCCTCGGCCTGCTCAGCCAGTTCAAGCAGATCTGCAACCATCCCAGCCACTGGAATGGCGACGGCGCCTGGCAGCCGGAGGCCAGCGGCAAGTTCCTGCGCCTCGGCGAAATCGCCGGAAGCCTCGCCGAACAGCACGAACGACTACTCGTCTTCACCCAATTCCGCGAGACCTGCGACCCGCTCGCCCGCTTTCTCGCCGGCATCTTCGGCCGCGAGGGCCTGGTGCTGCATGGCGGCACGCCGGTGCGCCGGCGAACGGAGCTCGTCGAGGCCTTCCAACGCCCCGATGGCCCGCCCTTCCTCGTTGCCAGCGTCAAGGCCGGCGGCACCGGACTCAACCTCACCGCCGCCAGCCACGTCGTGCATTTCGACCGTTGGTGGAATCCGGCCGTGGAAAACCAGGCGACCGACCGCGCCCACCGCCTCGGCCAGCGCCGTGCGGTGGTTGTCCACACCCTCATCTGCCGCGGCACGCTGGAGGAGCGGATCGACGCCCTGCTGGAAGACAAAGGCCGCCTCGCCGGCGAACTGGTCGGCACGGTGGACAGCCTGGAGGGGCTGCTCACCCGGATGAGCCGTGAAGAGCTGCTGGACTGGCTGCGGCTTGATGCCAGCTTGGCGGAAACCGAATGACCCCTGCCCTGCCCAGCCTGGCCGAGATCGAAGCGG
>JBIJBO010000088.1:0-14332 GCA_044345215.1 Prosthecobacter sp.
AACGCGGAGCATGGAAGGCAAACGCGGCGGCGTGGCGTTTTTCGCGACCCGGGTTTGGGAAATCCGCGCGCGCCGATTTCGCTGGCCAAGCGCGGCCTTGCCGTGGAATGCTGCGCGCCTCCCGCTCATGGTCGACCCCGCTGATGTTCCCAAGCCTGCTGCGCCTGCGGCCGGCCGCGAGTCGCCCTGTCTGTCGCCGGTGGAGTTGACCAACCTGCTGCCGCAGTATGAGGTGGAGCGCGTCATCGGCGTCGGCGGCATGGGCGCAGTGTATCTGGCGCGGCAGCGCTCGCTCGACCGCTGGGTGGCGCTCAAGCTGCTGCCGGCCCGGGAGGATGCCGAGGCGGCCGGTCATTTCATCCGCGAGGCGCGCGCAATGGCGCGGCTGGTGCATCCGCACATCGTCGCCGTGTATGACTTCGGCCAGACCGCCGACGGGCATTTTTTCCTGGCCATGGAGTATGTCGATGGCGGCGACCTGCACCGCCGCACACTGGCGGGGGAGGTGACCCCGGAACGCGCACGCCAGGTCATCGCCCAGGTCTGCGAGGCGCTCCAGTTCGCGCACGGCCAGGGTGTCATTCACCGCGACATCAAGCCCGCGAACATCCTCATCACCTCCGACTGGCAGGTCAAGGTGGCCGACTTTGGTCTGGCCCGCGACCTGCAGGCCGCCGGCACACCGGACGAGGCCGAATACGGCACGCCGGACTACGTCGCCCCCGAGCGCTGGACCGCCGGTGCTGCCGTCGATCACCGGGCCGACGTCTATTCGCTCGGCGTCGTCATTCACGAACTGCTCACCGGCAAGACTCCGGCGGCGGCGGGCAGTCGCGCCGGCCGGGGCCTGCCCCCCGGCTTTGCCGGCGTGTTGTCGAAATGCCTGATGCACGATCCGGCGCGACGCTACGGCTCGGCCACCGAGGTGCGGCGCGCCCTGCTTGAGGCGGCCACCGCCGCCCCATCGCCCGCGCGTGCGGCTCCCGCGGCCGCGCCCATGCCGAGACCGCCGGCCACAACCGCTGCCAACGCAGCGCGGGCCGTGCAGCGTCGCGAGTGGGTCGAGCAGGTGTTTTGGACCTTGATCAGCCTGCTGGTGCTGGCCGCGCTCGGCTGGCTGGTCTGGAACGACCACTTCAAACCCGCCTCCCCTCCACCTTCCGCCACTTCCCCCTCATGAAACCGCTGCTCCTCCCCCTGCTGATCGCCACCGCCGCCCAAGCCGTCGATTACAAGTCCCAGATCGTGCCGATCTTCCGGGCCAAGTGCTACGAATGCCACAGTGAGACCAAGGGCAAGGTCAAGGGAGACCTCGCCATGGAACCGGATGCCCGCCTCGCCGAGCACATCGGTCCCGGACGCCATGTCATCCCGGGCGAGCCGGCCAAGAGCACGATGCTGATCTTCTGCCAGCTGCCCGACGACGATGAGGACGTGATGCCGCCCAAGGGCAAGAACCGCTTGACGCCGCCCGAACTCGCTCTGCTCGAGGGCTGGATCAAGGAGGGGGCGTCCCTCACCGCCGGCGCCGCCGCAACCCCGGCGAGCGCGCCGACCGTCCCGATGGCGTCGACGGCGGCGGCACAAACCTGGACCAGCAGCGACGGCCGCACGGTGGAAGCCAGCTTCGTCAGCCTGGAGGGGGAAAGCGTGCAGCTGCGGGTGACCGCCACCGGCATGGTGCACCGCTTTCCGCTGTCGCGCCTCTCGCCTGAAAGCCAGGCCCAGGCGCGGGCCGCCGCCGCGCGCTGACGGGCCCGGGGTTGCAGCCCCTGCCCGCTGGGGTAAGCTGCGCCCGTGACCCCGTCCGATCAGGTTCCGCGCCGCCGCCTTCGCCGGGGTTGTTTGGGCCTGCTGGCGATGCAAGCCCTGCTGGGAGTGCTGCTGGTCGCCCTGCATCAGCCGCTGCTGCGCCTCGCCCTGCAGCGCGGTGGACCAATGCTCGCCTCGGCGGCCGGTCTTGACCTGGACTGGCAGGTGCGGGGCAGCCTTTGGCACGATCTCCGCCTGAACGGGCTGAGCCTCGGCGGCGCCCCCTGGCTGCAGCAGGTCGAGAGCGACGAAATCCACGCCGAATACGACTTGGGCGCGCTCTGGCGCGGCGATTTCCCCGCCCTGCTGCAGAGGGTGCGCGTCCGCGGCCTCCGAGTCGTGGTGGACCTGCGCCAGCTGCCACCGCGAAACGCCGCACCGGCGGAGATCGGCCGCCCGCCGCCCGCGCTGTGGCCGCGTGCGCTTGACCTCGACGATCTCGACCTCGATCTGACCCTGGCCGACGGCTCACGTCTGCAGTTGCACGGCCTGAGCCTGCGAGCCGGCGCAGGACAGCCGGGCCACTTCCGCTGTCGTCTGCTGCAGCGCGAGCCCGGAGGTGTGGCATTGGAAAATCTGCAGGCGATCCTGCGCTGGGAACCTCTGCAGGCGGCCTTTGAACAGCTCGCCCTGCCCGGCGGCCTGGTCGTTGAAACGCTGTCGGTCGATGCCCGCCGCCTCTGGCAGCCGGAAGCCGGGCTGCGGCTGCAGGCGCGCGCTGCCCGAGGAGCGGCGCGGTTCACCCTCGACACCGGCCTGCGAGGCCTGTTTGCCCCACCCCGGCACCTGCAGGCCGAGCTGCGCATGCGCGGCCTCGACGCCGCCGCCCTTGCCGGACTCGGCCTGCCGGAAAACGTTCGGTTCCGCGGGGCCGAGGCCGACCTTCACCTCCAGGGCGATCCCGCCGCCCTGCGCGCGCTGGCCGTGACGGCCCGGCTGGACGCCAGTGACCTGCAGGTCGCCGAACTGCGTGCTGACCGTCTGGCCATCGGTCTTGAAGTGGCCGACGGCCGCGCCCGTCTCACCGAAGGACTGCTCAGCCGCGGCGGCAACCACTTCCGTCTGCAAGGCGCGGCCGACCTGCCCGTGCAGATTTCAGCCTGGCCGCAAACGCGCTGGCAAGCGACGCTGCAAGCGGAACTGCCCGATCCCGCCGCCTGGCTGGCCCAGGCCCCCCCTCTGCAGGGTCGGATCGACCTGGACGCGCACCTCGAGGGCGCGGGCGCTGTTCCAACGGGGATCAAAGGCAGCCTGCGCGGCGGCCAACTGGCTCTCGAACATCAGCGGCTGCCGGAGATCGAGAGCCGTTTCCGGCTCGAAGGTCACACCGCCACCCTGGAGGTCCCGGAACTGCGCTTGGGCGGTGCCAACCGCGTGAAGCTGGCGGCAACGCTGCAGTGCCAGGAGCGCCTGCCTTTGGAGCTGACCTGGGGGGCCGACCTGCCCGATGCCAAGGCCTGGATGGAGTCGTTTGGCCTGGCCTTCCCCGCCGAGCGCGCCCGCGCCGTGCTGCGCACCGAGGGCCGGGCCGCACTTGAGCTGGCCGACCTGCAGTCGGGCAGGCTCGATCGGCTGCAGGCCGAGTGCAAGGTCGACGTCACCGACACCACCTGGGACGGCAAAGCGCTCGGGCCGCTGCGGCTGAAAGTGCGGGCCGCCGACGGACAACTGCGCCTGGAAAGCCTGCGCCTGGAGGCGGACGAGCACAACCGGCTGGAAGCCACGGCGGACATGGCCCTGCGCGCGCCGCACACCTTCCGCGCCGAGGCCAACGCGGATCTCACCGAGCTGCGCCTGTTCAACGCCCTGCTGAACGGCTTGGGACTGCCGGAAATCCTGGCGGGCCGTGCAGGCGGCAAGCTGACAGCCAGCGGTCAACTCAAGCCCTGGTCCGGCACCGGCAGCGCGGCCTTGCAGGTCGCCGACCTGCGACTGGCCAACCGACCTGAGATCCTGCGGTTGGACCTGCAGAGCGAATGGGCCGAACGTCGGCTGCGTCTGCTCCAACTGGAAGCGGGCGCCGGCCCGTGGCGACTGACCGCGAGGGGCACCTTCGACGACGTTCAGGCCGACCTGGAGGAACTGCAGCTCTGGCAGGAGCAGCGCCTGCTGCTGGCGGGACATGCGCGGGCACCGCTGGCCTGGGAGCGCGCGGACGCGCCGCCGTTCGATGCCGAACTGCGCGGCCAGGGACTGCGGCTCGATGAGGTGCTCGCCGCCGCCGGTGTCAGCGGCCTGCCTCGCGGCGGGTTCGATCTGAATCTGCGTCTGCAGGGACGGCCGCCCCATCCAAGCGGCAGCCTGCAGGTGCGCGGCACCAACCTCGTCGTGCCGCAGGCATCCGGGAATTTGGCACCGGCCCAACTCAGCCTCGACAGCCGCTGGGAGTCCGGCCGGCTGGAGAGTCGCCTGGAGCTGAAACAACCGCCCCTGCAGCCGCTCACGGTGACCGCCGCGTTGCCGTTCGATGCCACCCTCTTGCAACGAACGACCGGGGAGTGGAGTGCCGTGCCTGTCGAAGCGCAGTTGCAGCTGCCGGCCTCCGACCTCGGCTTCCTGAAGGAACTGGCGCCCGATCTCATCCGCAGCCTGCCCCTGCGCGGCCGGGTCGAGGCCCGCCTGACCGGCACCCTGGCGGAACCGCGGCTGCAGGCAGCAGTCGATTTGGAGGCCGCGGAGATCCTCTGGCGGCGGCCCGACCTGCCGTCGTTGCGCGACCTGCGGGTGCGCCTGCGCGGTCAGGATCGTCGTCTGGCCCTGGAGGACGCCTCCCTGCTGCTGGCCGGAGGTCAGGTCCGCCTCAGCGGCAGCCTCGACGCCACGGATCTCCGCCAGCCCCGCATCGACCTGCGGCTGCGCACCGACGAAGCCTTGGTGTACCGGGATGCCGGCGCCTCGCTGCGCGCGAACGTCGATCTCATCGCAGCCGGCACGCCGCAACGCGGCCGGTTGAGCGGCGAGATCGGGCTCGTGCGCGGCCGGATCTTTCGCGAGATCGACCTGCTGCCACTGCTGAAGCTGCCTGCCGACGTGCCGGCTGTGCCAGTCGACACCCGCCGGCGCGAGGCCAAGCTGGATCTGCCGGGGCCCTTGCAGCCCTGGGAATTCGACGTGCGGGTGCGCACCCGCGACCCCGTCCTGCTGTCGGGCAACCTGGCCAACGGCGCCGTCTCCGCCGACGTTCGGTTGACCGGCACGGGCGCCAGCCCGCAGCTCAGCGGCGGCGCCACCCTCGACCGCCTGCAGTTGCAGCTGCCGTTCAGTGTCGTGCACATGACTCAGGGTGCCATCACCCTGCGACCCGGGCGCCCCTTCGATCCGGATCTCAACCTGCGCGGCGAATCGAGAATCGGCAGCCACGACATCAGCCTGTTCGTCTACGGTGCCTCGACCGCCCCCAAGACCCGCTTCACCAGCTCGCCGCCACTGAGCGAACCGGACATCGCCACCCTGCTGGCGACAGGCACCCTGCTGGGAGGTTCCGCCGCCGAGCTGGCTTCGGAAGCGGCCAGCCGCGCCGCCTTTCTGTTTGCCAGTGAGCTGACCCGCAGGCTGTTCAACCGCAAGAAGGTGGTTCGCGAGGAACCGCCGCGGCTGCAGCTCAGCTTCACGCCCTCGGGCGCGGACCGCAGCCAGGACAGCATGCAGGCCGCCTACGACCTGAGCCGTCACTGGCGGTTGACCAGCCGCTTCACCCAGTCCGGCCGCATGAAGGCCGCCCTCGGCTATCTGCTGCGCTTTGGCGAGCGCATTCAGGCCCCGGGGGAAACGTTGGCACCCCCCTGAGGCGGCGGTGGGTCACCGCGGCTCATCCAGGCCGTTGGTCATCTTGCCCTGCTTGAGCCGGTCGCGCAGCTTCGACCAGAAATCCTCGTCATCGGCCGAGGGCCCGGCTTCGGGCAGAATCTTGCCCGGTGCGGGCGGCACGCGGATCCCCGGGCCCAGGTCCGATCCCTGCTGGTCGGCGAGCGCATGGCCATAGGGAGCAAACAGGCCGAGCGGAATCGGGTATTTCTGAAAGCTCACCGGCAGATTTCGGTGCCGGTTGATGAAGTCGGTCGGGCTGAAGTAGTTGCTGTTGTCGCGGGCAAACAACGAACGGTTCATGCCGATGCGCAGGTTTTTGCGCATCTCGAAGTGCAGGTGCACAAAATACATGCCGTTGTTGCTGCCCATCGTGCCGACTTGCCGGCCCTTCTCGACCACCTGACCGACACGCACCGCGCGCTGGTGCAGGTGCGCATACAGACTGTCCACCATGGCAATCTTGCCGGTCGCATCGCGGTAGGCGTGGCGCACCAGCACACAGTTGCCCCAACCACCGCGGACATTCTCCGAGATGACCACCACCCCGCGCGCGCAGGAGTAAATCGGGTGACCAAGGTCGCTGTTGCCACCGCCGCGGCCGTTCCAGTCCTCGCCGAGGTGACCGTTCGGGAAGTAGCCGCGCGACTTGTAATAGCCCTCGCCGTTGGGCTTGCCGACCGGGAAATCAAACCCATCGGCGAGGTGGCAGCGCACCTGGTCGGCCGAGGCGGCCACCAAGGAGAACAGGCCACAGAAAGCCAGGATCATCACGCCTGCCCGCCGGCGAAAACCGGAACGAAGAAAGGCCGTGCCGCCGGTCATTGTCAGGATCGGAGGGTGAAGCCGCAGCGGGGTGCCGGGCAGAGGATCAGGGGTTGGCTTTCGGAGCCGCAGGTGCGGTGGGAGCCGGGGCAGGCGCCGCGGGCTTGGCAGCCTCGGCAGCCGCCTTCGGCGCGGCGGCCGGAGCCTTGTCAGCCGCAGGGGTTTCCGACTTGGCCGGCGGGGCCTTGGCCGCAGGAGCCGATTCCTTCTTGGCAGCGGGGGCCTTGTCAGCCGGAGCAGCGTCCTTCTTGGCCGGAGCCTCATCTTTCTTGGCAGCCTCCGGAACAGCCGTCTTCGGCGCTTCCTTCGCGGCGGGCGCGGCCGGCGCCGGCGGTTCGTTGTAAAGCTTGACGTCCGTCTTGGCGGTCTGCTGGCGCGCGGTCAGCACCGCCAGGGCCAGCGTCAGCACAAACAGCAAAACGGCCAGATAGACGGTGAACTTCTGCAGCACATTGGTCGTCTGGGCGCCAGCAATCTGCGACATCATGCCCTCGCCAAACGAGGCTCCCAAACCCTCCTGGCGCGGACGCTGCATGAGGACAATGAGGATCAGGAGCAGGCAGACGAGAACCTCGATGAATGTAAGAATGCCGATGAAAATAGCCATAAGCGGGGAATCACTATGCGGGAACTTCATCCTTTGGCAAGCTGGTTCTGGCAGAGGCTGCTCCACAAGCCGCCCGCCAGCCGTGTTTTTCTCCAGAAAAAAATGGCCATGCCGGCCAAATTCATTTATTAATGAACGTTGATTATTAACAGCAGCTCCAGCATGTCTCTCTCCCGAATCCAGGCTTCGACGCGACGCCGCCCTGAGGCGGAGGAGGAGGAGACGTGCCGTCCTGCGAGCCGCTTCAAAGCGGCAGCCAAACTGCCGGTCGACTCGCCCAAAATCCGCGCCATGGCCAGGCAGGAGGCCACACGACGCGGTTACACCTGGGCCCTGCGCCTGATTCTGTTCATCTGCCTTTCCGGCCTGCTCAAGGTGACCGTGCAGGAGGCGATCCTGAAAAACCCCCAGTTTGAGCTGCAGCAGGTCGCCGTCCAAACCCGCGGGCCGCTGAGCGTTGAGAAGATCGTCCGCGCCACCCTGCTGACCCGCGGCGAAAACCTGCTTTTCGTCAACCTGCGCGAGGTGCGCGCCCGTCTCCACCAACTGCCGGCCGTCGCCTCGGTGACGCTGGAACGGGATTTCGACGCCGGCATCCTGACCCTGCGCGTCGAGCAGCGTCAGCCCGTGGCCTGGCTCGAGTGCCCGCGCCTCGGTCTGGTCGCCGGCCGTGCCGGCGACGGCTGGTTGGTGGACGCCAAGGGTGTGACCTTCCCCTGTGATGCGCTTACCGAAGCCTATGCGGCGCTGCCGGTCATTCAGCACGAGATGCTGGCACAGAACACACCGGGGCGGCCCCTGGACAACTTCGGCCTGCATGCCGCGCTCAACCTGGTCGCCGCGCTCGACGCCCGCTACGAGGCCGGGCAGCCGCGCGCTCTGGCCCTGCAGCTGGAGGCACCCCACTCGATCCTCGCGCGTTTCTCCGACAAGACCCGGGTCAACTTTGGCGTCGATGACCTCGACCTGCAGTTGGCCCGTCTCGACCGTGTGCGCGACGAGGCGCGCCGACGGGGCTGGGAAATCGACACCCTGAATCTTCTCGCCCGGCAAAATGTCCCCGTCACCTTCCGCAACCCGCCCGATCTGGCCGGGCTGCAGGTCCCCGCCGCACGGCCGGTGACGGCGGTCCGCACCGCCAGCACCCAGCTTCGTTGAACCCCATGGCAAAATCCACCATCTACGCAGCGCTGGAAATCGGCACGAGCAAGATCTGCGTCGTCGTCGGTGAGGCCAAGCGCGACGGTTCCATCAAGATTCTCGGCATCGGCCAGGCCGCCTCCAAGGGCGTGCGCAAGGGCGAAATCGTCGACTTCGAGAAGGTTCAGACCTGCCTGAACGACGCTCTCGTGCGCGCGGAGGATCTCAGTGACGTGATGATCCGGACCGTCTTTCTCGGCGTCAGCGGCGCGCACATCGAGAGCCAGAACAACCGCGGCTGCCACCGCCTGCCCGAGGGCCAGACCGAGATCATCGAGCATGATGTCGAGGAGGCGAAGGACATTGCACGCCATGTGCCGATCCCCGAGGACAACGTCTTCCTGCACAGCGTGCTGCGCCAGTACATCGTCGACGGCGTCGAGGCCGTGCGCCAGCCGCTCGGCCGGCAGGCACGCCAGATCGAGGCGGATTACCACATCATTCACGGCCTGATGCCGCGCATCCAGAACTCAATCAAATGCGTCAAGGAAATCCCGCTGGAGGTCGAGGATGTCGTGTTCAATCCGGTCGCCGCCGCCCAGGTTGTGCTCAGCCGCGAGGCCAAGCGCGAGGGGGCGCTGATGATCGACATCGGCGGCGGCACGGCCGACTTCGTGCTCTATGACGACGGCATGATCAGCGTCTCCGGTTGTGTGCCGCTGGCCGGCGACCACATCAGCCAGGACATCGCCATGGCAGTGCAGATCCCGCACAACCGCGCCGAGAGCCTGAAGATTCAGGCCGGCAGCTGCCTTCTCGACGATGTCGCTCCGCGCGAGATGCTGCGCATCGAGGACGACAATGGCTTTGCCATCGGCGAGGTCGAGCGCGCCTTTTTCAACGAGGTGATCCAGTTGCGCGTTCAGGAAATCCTCACCCAGGTGCGTGTGCGCTGCGAGGGCCACCTCGACCGCCTCGCCGCCGGGGTTTTCCTCACCGGCGGCACCAGTCTTCTGAAAGGCATTGACGTGGTCGCCCGCGACGTGTTTGGGATGAAGGTCACGCGGGCGGGCTCGACGTCCGTCAGCGGCGTCACCGACATGTTCGAGAAGCCCCAGTACTCGGCCCCCATCGGCCTCATCCGCTACGCCCAGATTCTGGATCAGGAGAAGCCTGTGCGCTCCTTGTTCCCCCTGTTCAAGCGCAAGGTCGCCGACTTCCTTGCCCCTTCCTGAACCCTGCCTTCCGTCCACCCACACCCACCAGCCCACCATGGTCGAATACGATCGCCACTCCCAGCGGGATGACTCCGTCAAGCCCGCCCTTCGCACCTGCATCGTCGGCATCGGCGGTGCCGGGGTCAATGTTCTCGACCGAATCACGCTCGACCGCACGGTGGAGGCCAAGCTCGTCTGCATGCACACCGACGTGCGCGTGCTCTGCCACGCCATGGCGCCGGTCAAGGTCCAGCTCGGCGCCGACCTCGTGCGCGGCGCCGGCGCCGGCGGCGACCCCGACCTCGGCCGCGAGGCGGCGATGTTTTCACGCGAGGAAATCCGCCGCGAGGTCGAGGGCCATGACATCGTCTTCCTCTGCACCGGCCTCGGCGGCGGCACCGGTTCCGGCGCCGCCCCGGTGATCGCCGAGATCGCCAAAACGACCGGTGCACTGGTCATTGTCGCCGCCGCCATGCCCTTCACGTTTGAAGGCCGCCGGCGCAATGCGCAGGCCGCCGCCGCGCTCGAACAGCTGCAGAAGCGCGTCGACGCCCTGGTGCTCTTTGAAAACAACCGGATGGGCGAGCTGATCCTGCCGAAGGACGGCATCCAGAAGGCCTTCCTGCAGGCCGACCAGCTGATCGCCCAGAGCCTGCGGGCGATTTGCACCATCGTCACCCTGCCCGGCCTGGTGAAGCTCGGTCTCGACGACCTGACCGCCGCCCTCAGCACCTCCAACGGTCGCTGCCTGTTCGGCTTCGGCGAGGCACACGGCCAGAACCGCGGCGCTGAAGCCCTCAAGCGTGCCCTCAAGAGCCCGCTCATCGACCAGGGCCGCCTGCTGCACCAGACCCGCACTCTGC
Organism: Prosthecobacter sp.; assembly: GCA_044345215.1. Lineage (GTDB taxonomy): Bacteria > Verrucomicrobiota > Verrucomicrobiia > Verrucomicrobiales > Verrucomicrobiaceae > Prosthecobacter. Next base: position 10,269 of record JBIJBO010000088.1, read on the forward strand.
TCGTCCACATCACTGGCGGCGAATCACTCACCCTCGCCGAGGTCGACACCGTCATGAAGCAGCTGGGCCGCCACGTGCCGGACCAGACCCACATCCTCTTCGGGGTCGCCGTCGATGCCAAGCTCGAGGACCATCTCGCCGTCACCCTGATCAGCTCGCTCGGCCTTGAACAGCTCAACAGCGTCGCCGCCGCCGCTCCGCCCGCGGAGATGCTCCCGCAGCACGACCGCCCGATGCCACAGATGGCCGATGTCCTTGGCTCCGGCCTGACCCGTGCGGTGGTCAACCCGCCCACCCCCGCGGCCCCCAAGACCGGGCAGGATCCCGCGCCGGCTGCCGAGCCGCCGCCGGCTGCCGCCGCTGAGGTGAGCCCCGAGCCGCCGCCACCCGCCAACACGACGGAAAGCGCCCCCGCAGCCCCGGCGCCTGAGGCGGCCGCCCTGGCTCCCGAAGCTTCCGCCCCTGTCCGTCAGGAGGTCGCTCCGCCGACCCCCGTCAGGCCGTCCCCCACCCCGCTCGACCTGTTTTTCCAGGACGGGGAAATCCTGACGCCCGCGCCCAAACCCGCCGTCAGCCAGACGATCGAAAGCGCACCGCGCGCCACCGTTCGCAGCACGACCGCCGCCAGCACCGTCGAGGAGGAATTGCTCAAGGACTTCCAGCCGCCTGCGGCTCCGCCGCGTGAACCGGCACCGCTGCCCGAACTGACGGCGATCATTGCCAAGCCACCCGCCCCCAAACCGGTCGAGCCGAAGATCACCCTCGCAGACATCCTGGGGAGCCCTCCGGCGGGCCTGCAGACTTCATCGCCGGATACCGCCCCGGACCTTCTTTCGCCCGCTCCGAAGTCCGAGAAGCGCAAGATCAGCATCGATGACTACCTTGACCAGGAGCCGCCGGTCGTCGAACCGAAAAAGGCCGCACCCCCGCTCGTCGCCGTGAAAAAGCCCGCCCCGTCGCAAACCGATCTCGGGCTGGGCAAGGAGGAGGACCTCGGGCGCTTCAAGGGCACTGAACCGGCACTCGCCGCCGGCGGTGAAAACCTCGATGTGCCCACCTGGCAGCGCCTCAAGAACAAGCTCCGTCCCCTGGGACTGGGCAAGGAGGTGGCGGAATCAAGGGAAACACCCCGCTTCCCCCTGCGCTGAGCCCCCGCAACAAGTCACGACGGCGGCGCCGCCGGCCTGATGCGCTACTTCGATCACAATGCCACGACGCCCCTGGCGCCGGCTGCGCGCACGGCCTGGCTGGACGCCAACGACCGCCACTGGCACAATGCCTCCAGCCTTTACCGCGAAGCCGGCCTGACCAGCCAGGCACTCGCCGCGGCCCGTGAGGAACTCGCCGACCTGCTCGACACGGAACCCGAGCGACTGATCTTCACCGCCGGTGCCACGGAATCGAACAACACAGTGTTCGCCGGCCTCGCCCGCTGCCTGGCGCCGGATGCCGTGATCGCCCTTTCCGCCGTCGAACATCCCAGCGTCCGCGAGGCCGCCTGCGCCTGGCTGGGTCGCCACCGTGTCCGCTTGCTCGATGTCGACGCCGAGGGAGTCGTCCAGCCGTCCACTCTGGAAGCCTGCCTGCGCGAGCACCAGCCCGCCCTGGTGTCGGTCATGGCCGCCAACAATGAGAGCGGGGCGCTGCAGCCGTGGGCGGAACTGGCCCGCCTGTGCCGGGCGCATGGCACGCGCTTTCACTGCGACGCCGCCCAGTGGCTCGGCAAGCAACCCGCCGCCGGACTCGGCACCTGCGACTATGTCACCGGCAGCGCCCACAAATTCGGCGGCCCCAAGGGCATCGGCTTCCTGCTGGCCGCCGACGCCTCGGAACGCTTCCCGCTGCTCCATGGCGGTCCTCAGGAGGACGGCCGGCGCGCCGGCACGGAAAATGTCCCCGCCGTCGCCGCCATGGTCGCCGCGCTGCGCTGCGCCGAAGCCGCCGCCGCAAGCGTCGCGGAACCGCAGTCGATCTGGCGCGACGCCTGTGCCGCCCGTCTGCAGCAGGCCCTGCCCGGCCTGCGGGTGATCTCGGCCGGTGCGCCACGACTTTGGAACACCCTGTTGGTCGTTTTGCCCAGGCACTCCAGCCTGAAATGGCTGACGCGTCTGAGCCGCCGTGGCTTTGCGATCTCAACCGGCTCCGCCTGCAGCTCAGGCCGCGAAGGCTCCTCCGTGGTTCTTCAGGCGCTCGGCGCGGAGCCCGGGGAACTGCGCCGCGTGCTGCGCTTCAGCGGCGGATGGCACACCACTGAAACTGACTGGCAGGCGCTGGCGGAGGCTGTGATCGCCACCTCCGAAGAACTGGACCAGGGACCGCAACCGCCGGGGGCCAACACCTTCCAAGCATGAGAAAGTGTGGACTTTCGTTGCATTTTGGTCACAAACCCTGATAAGTGCAAGAGATCCCATGAGCCTACCCACACCGGAAAATCTGAAGCGTGCCGTCGAAATCGTCGGCAAAATCGAAAGCCTCAAAGCCGAACTGACCGCCCTTCTCTACGGCGGCAAGACGGTGAAGATCCCCGGCAAACGCGGTCGTCCCGCCAAGGCTGACAAGACGGTCAAGGCCGCCAAGCCCAAGCGCCAGCTTTCGGAAGAAGCCCGCGCGCGCATCATCGCCGCCCAGAAAAAGCGCTGGGCCAAGGCGAAGAAAGCCGCCAAGAAAGAAGCCGCAGGCGAAAACTGAACCCCCATTTGCAACACGCCGGCCGCCAAAAGCGGCCGGTTTTTTTTTAACTCGGGCATGACTTTGCAAGTGGCAAGCCCACCTTGAACCAGCCTGCCTCCAAACGGGCACGACCGTCCCGCCATGAAACTGGTGTCGTTCATCTCCAGCCGCCTGAATCGCGGCCTCAGGCTTGTCGCCTTCCTGGCCGCTGCCCTGCCAAGCGTGCAGGCGCAGCGACTCGACGACCAGGCACAGCGCCAAATCTCCGTTCTGCTGGCCGAGAAGGCACGGCGCACGCCCGCCGAAAGCCGCCTCGATTCGCAACTGGTCTACCTGCTCAAACGCGAGGCCGGCGCCGCCGATCTTGCCGCCCTGCCCGAACTCCAGCCAGCCGTGCGCTCGGAAGCAGACGGCCGCCTGCTCCTTGACATCCGCGGCAGCATCACGTCCGACCTGGAGCGCTTCGTGCTTGAAGCCGGCGGCGAAATTGTCGCCTCCGTGCCAGGCTTCGGCAGTCTGCGCGCCCGACTCGCCCCCACCCATCTGGCAGCCCTTGCCAGCCATCCCGGGGTCCGCTTTGTCGAACCGGCCGTCCAGGCGCAAACCAATCTCGGCCCAACCCTGTCCGGCGGCGATGCCGCACACCTCGCCGCCAGCGCGCGCGCCGCTTTCGGCGTCGACGGCACGGGGCTGAAGATCGGGGTCCTGTCCGATGGCGCCGACTCCCTGACGGTGTCGAAAACCGCGGGCGAACTGAATGCCCGCGCACGCGCCCTTGGCGGCCAGGCCGGCGCCGGTGATGAGGGAACGGCAATGATGGAAATCGTTCAGGACCTGTTGCCCGGCGCTGAGGTGCTCTTTGCCACCGCCTTCAACGGCGATGCCAGCTTCGCCAACAACATCCTCTCCCTGCAGTCTGCCGGCTGCTCCATCATCGTCGACGACGTCACGTACTTCAACGAGTCGCCCTTCCAGGACATGGTCATCGCCCAGGCGGTCAACACGGTCTCCAATGCCGGGACGCTGTTTTTTTCCTCGGCCGGCAATTCCGGCAACAAGAACGAGGGCACATCGGGTGTTTGGGAGGGGAATTTCACGCCCGGTGGCGCCGCCGGCGCACCGCTGACGACCGCCGGCACCCTGCACGATTTTGGCGGCTTGACCTACAACTCCGTGACGAGTGCCAGCAGTGGCCGGGTCGATCTCTTCTGGTCAGACCCCAACGGCGCCTCCGCCAACGATTATGACCTTTTTGTGCTCAACAGTGGCGGCACCAGCGTGCTGCGCAGCTCGACCAACCTGCAGACCGGCAGCCAGAACCCTTATGAATCGGTCGGCATCCTCAACGTCGGCGAACGCATTGTCGTGGTGCAAAAGGCGGGGGCCGCCAACCG
>JBIJBO010000227.1:0-4382 GCA_044345215.1 Prosthecobacter sp.
CGCCGCGATCCTCCTTGCTGAGCAGTTCATAGTCGACTTCATCCGGCGACGGCGGCTGGCGCCCAATCAGCACCTGCCAGGCAGCACCGACCGTCGCGCGCAGTGCGGCCTTGTCGTTGCCGCGCACCAGCGGCTGGATTTGCGTGTCGTCCTGGGCGCTCATCCAGGCACAGACAGCCTTCTCATGGGCGGCGCCGACCTGATCGCCCGTGGGCGCGGCGTGGCCGCCGGTCCAGACCGACAACTCCTCACGGCCGAGCACGCGGAATTCGCGCTCCTGCTCCGGCTGCTTGAGACCGAGGCCAAAGTGGCGGTTGTAGAAGGCGTACATCGCCTGGCGCGAGGGCAGGTTGTAGTTGTGCGGGAACTGGGTGGCGATGTGGGCCGTCAGGCGGTCGGGCACACCGAGTTTGGCATAGAGGTCCTTGAGATCGGGCAGGCCCTTGGTCTCGAGTTCCTTGGTCCAGTCATCGGCGGCGGTCAGACCGAGCGGACGCGGGGCGGTCAGGGCGGCGATGTCAATGTTACCCTGGCCAATGCGCAGGTGGTGACTGTTTTCGCAGGTGCAGCCGCCCTGCATCGAGGTGGAGACCATGACACAGGGAAAGGCGGCGCTGACGCGCGGGTCGAGGCCGGCAATCATCATCGTCTGGGTGCCGCCGCCGCTGGCGCCGGTGCAACCGATGCGCTGCGGATCAACGCCCTCGAGGCTGAGCAGAAAATCGACCGCGCGCAGGCCGTTCCAGGTCTGCAGGCCAAAGTAGGTCTGCAGGCGCAGATCGGCACCCGGGCTGAGAAAACCCGTCTCCGCCGCGCCGTGGCGGTGCTCGGTGAACTGCACTGAATCAGCGTAACCCAGCATGTCGTAGAGAAAGGCCGCGCATCCCATGCGCGCCAACTGGACGCAGCGCGCCTGCAGCGGCGACCGCGCTGCGCACTCCAATTCCTCGGCGCCGGTGTCGATCTCCTTCTTTGTCGCCGCCGTGCCGACACCGCGATCCATGAATCGGCCGTCCGGCCAGTGGCCGTGCGGGCAGAGGATGGCCGGCATCTTGGCGGGCCGCCGCTTCGGCAGGTACAGGCTGCCGGTCACGAAGTGTCCGGGCAGGCTCTCAAAGATCACGCGGTCCACGGTGTAGTCATCTCCCTCAACCCGGCCGTGCTTGACCGAGTTGAGCGGGGTCTTCTCCGGCATCGGCCAGAGGCCGGTGGCGACCGCAACACGCCGCTCGATCTCAGCGCGGCGCTCCGACCAGGCCTCCTTGGAGGCGACCGGAGTCATTGGGAAATAGCCGTTGAGGTCGCGCATCTCGCGCGTCGGCGACTGGGCCGCGGCGACGGCGGCGGCGAGGAGGGGGAGAAGAACAGGCTTCATGGAGAGGATCAAGCCCATACGGCAGCGGGTGCACCGATTCATCAGTGCACCCGCCAGCTTTTTCCGGAAACCTCGTTCAGTTGAGCGGCTTGAGCTCCGGCAGGACGAACTTGCCGTCCTTGCGGATCAGCTTGCCATCGAAGCGAATCTCGCCGCCGCCGTATTCGGGGCGCTGGATGCAGACGAGGTCCCAGTGCACCTGGCTGCGGTTGCCGTTGTCGGCGATGCCCTCGTAGGCCTGGCCGGGGGTGAAGTGGAAGCTGCCGGCAATCTTCTCGTCGAAGAGGATGTCACGCATCGGCTCGCGGATCTCGCGATTGAAGCCGATGGCGAACTCGCCAATGTGGCGGGCGCCCTCGTCGCTGTCGAAGATGCGGTTGATCGCCTCGGTGTTGTTGGCGGTGGCCTTGACGATCCGGCCCTTGCTGAACTCGAGGCGCACGGAGTCGAAGGCGATGCCCTGATAGATGGTCGGCGCGTTGTAGCTGATGACGCCCTCGACGCTGTCGCGCACCGGCGCGCTGAAGCATTCGCCATCGGGAATGTTGTGCCGGCCGCCACAGGCGATCGCCTTCAGGCCCTTGAGGCTGAAGCGCAGGTCGGTGCCCGGACCGGTGATGTGAACCTCGCGGGCCTTGTCCATGAGCTTCTTCAGCGCGTTCATCGCCGGCAGCAGCGCGGCGTAATCGAGCAGACAGACCTTGAAGTAAAAATCCTCAAAGGCCTGGGTGCTCATGCCGGCCTGCTGGGCCATGGCCGAGGTCGGCCAGCGCAGCACGCACCAGCGCGTCTCGTTAACCCGCTGATTCTGCACCGGGCGGAGCAGCGACATGACCAGCTTCATCTTCTCGGCCGGCACATCGCTGTGCTCGGTGATGTTGTGGCTGCCGCGCACGGCGATGTAGCAGTCCATCTTCTTCATCAGCGCCAGGTCGCTCTCGGCGATGACCTCATACTGGGTGGCGTCGGCGTGGCGCAGCAGTTCGCGGCTGACGGTGGTGTCATGCAGTCGCACCAGCGGCCGGCCCTTGGCCTCGACCACGGCGCGGATCAGGGCCTGCGGCACGCAGGAAGGGACGTCAAAACAGTCGATCCAGACGAAGTCGCCCTTCTTCACCTGGGTCGAGTAACGGACGAGCTGGCGGGCGAGTTGGTCAACGCGGGGGTCGTGCATGTCCGCAGCTTGGACGGCGGCACGCGACTGGCAAACGGGATTTTGCGACCGCCTCAGCGGGCCGCGCGCGGGTCACCGAGGTGGCGGCGCAGGAAGTCGAAGGTGCCGACGCCGTGAATCGTGTGCGGGCCGTCGAAGTGCTCGATCTCCGTGCGTTCGCCGAGACCGAGCTTGTTGTAGAGTCGGCGCACCTTGGCGAACTCGTAGTTGACCCATTCGTCGATGCCGACGCCGTCGTTGTGGCCGCGCTCAACCATGAAGGGGCGCGGGGCGATGAGGGCGGCCATCTCGGCATAATTGAAGGTGCCGCCCAGGTCCCACTCCCAGATCTCATACTCGTGGGTGAAGACGTAACTGAGCGGCAGGTCGGTGGTGGCGCACTTGCGCACCCACTCGTTGAAGTCGCCCGAACAAATGCTCAGGCAGTAGTCGGTCAGTACCGCCGGCGTGCGCATGGCCGACTTGCCTCCATAGCTCAGGCCGTAGAAGGCGATCTTGTCGGGCCGGGTGAACGGCTGGGCCTTGAGCCACTCGAGGAGGCGATGGTGCTGACCATTGATGACCGAGTAAAGGCTCAGGCCGAGCGGTTGCAATTTGCGCTGGAGGGAGCGGAAGGCGTCCATGCCACGGTAGAGATTGTGCGGGGCGAAGGTGACGAACCCCTGCTCGGCAAGACGCAGCGCGAAGGCCTTGTAGGCGCCAAAGGCGCGCGCGGTGGGATCGGTCTCGAAACAATGCTCGGGCAAGCCCTCCAGTCCGTGCTGACAGACTACCACCGGCCGGCGTTCACCGGGTTGCAGATCCTTGGGCAGAGCCAGCCAGCCCCAGGCGAAAACATCATCCCAGACATCGAGCACCACCTCGTAGATCGTGACCGTTTCGGTCTCGCGCACCAGACGGCTGCGCGGGTTGGCGGGTCGGTCTGGGTCCGGCAGGCGCCCGATGACCTCGTTCCAAAAACGCTCACGCTCGCCGGCGGTGCGCTTTTCGAAGGCGTCCAGCGGCTGCAGCGGCAGCGGTTTCCAGAAGCTCTCGTTGCGTTCGGTTTCGACGGTGGCCAGCCGCCGCTGAATGAAAGCCTCCAGTTCCCGCACCTGGCGACGCTGGCGCTCACGCACGCCTTCGGGCGAGGTCGGAGCTGCCAGCGACACCTTGGGCGCTGGTTCTGCCAACCGTGCCATCACAGCCTCGGCGGTCGCCGGCTGCAAAAGATGAACCAGCCGTTCCCCCAAGGAGGCCCCCGCCTCAAACAACCGGACCCAGGTGGAATCCAGTCCGAGTGTCAGGTCGAGCGCACGCCGCAACTCGGCCTCCACGGAAGCGAGCGGCGGTGACTTCAGCACCCCCGGGGCCGCCACGGCACGCACGTCCCGCCCCGGCGTCGGTGGTCCGGAGACCTCAGGGTAGCCGTCATGGAGCAGGGCCAGGCGCCGTGGCGCGATCAGGCTGGCGAGTTCGGCGTCGCCAAATTCGCGCAGCAGGCCAAAGACACTGCGTTCGAGCGGCTCCTGCCAGAGCGCCTCGCGCGGCGCGAAATGACCGGCGACGTGGACCGAACTGATGCGCTCGTCGAGGGCACCGGCATAGAGCGCCAGCAAACCGCCCTCGCCCGTCCCGCTGACACAGATGGGCACCTGCGCTGGCTGCGCGGCCATGGCATCGACCAAGGCCAGCACCTTTTGGACTTCATAACCGATGACGTGACGGCCCAAAATGAAGGACTGACGGTAGATCCACTCGCGGTGGCTAACATTGGTCAAGCGCTGGAGCCGTTCGCTGCCAGAGAAATCGGTCTCGCGACTGAGCAGGACCGGGATGATCACCTGCACACCG
>JBIJBO010000089.1:0-14307 GCA_044345215.1 Prosthecobacter sp.
TCTTTGAAGAATTCCATCAGTTCCTGGGCCAGGGGGGAGCCGACCAGAGCGCCGCCGCCGAAGCCCATGATGGCCATGCCGGTCGCCATCCCGGGCCGGTCGGGGAACCATTTCACCAGGGTGGAGACCGGTGCGATGTAGCCGAGGCCCAGACCGATGCCGCCGACGAAGCCGTAGCCGAAGAGGATGAGGCCGAGCTGCTTCAGTTTGACGCCCAGCGCCGCCAGCAGCAGGCCGCCGCAGAAGCAAAGGCAGGCGGCGACCATGGTCTTGCGCGGCCCGGAGCGCTCAACCCATTTGCCGAAGACCGCCGCCGAGATGCCCAGCATCATCAGTGCGATCTGGTAGGCCCAGTTGACGCCGGACACGGGTGCGCCAAGGGCTGCGGCGAGCGGCTTGTTGAACACACTGAAACCGTAGACCTGGCCGATGCAGAGGTGCACCGCGATGGCGGCCGGCGGCACGCGCCAGCGCGAGAATCCGGGGCCGGCGACCGTGGCTTCGCGGGAGAGAATGGACATGAACGAGGTGTTTAGCGGGCCGGGCCGGGGCAGGGCAAGCAAAAAGCCCGGAGTCCTTGCCGAACCCGGGCTGGACAGGTGCGCCGGGCCGTGACAAGGGAGTGCCCGCATGAAACGACAGACGATCGTCACCCTGGACCTGGAAGGCGTGCTTGTGCCCGAAATCTGGATCGCCTTTGCCGACAAAACCGGCATCGCCGAACTGCGCCGCACGACCCGCGACGAGCCGGACTACGACGTGCTCATGCGCGGCCGCCTCGCCCTGCTTGACGCGCACGGCCTGAAGCTGCCGGACATCCAGGACGTGATCGGCACGCTGGCGCCGCTTGAGGGCGCGAAGGCCTTCCTCGACGAGTTGCGCGCCCTGACCCAGGTGGTCATTCTCAGCGACACATTTGAGGAATTCGCGCAGCCGCTCATGCGCCAGCTCGCCTGGCCGACTCTGTTCTGTCATCACCTTGAGGTGGATGACGCAGGCCGCATCACCGATTACCGCCTGCGTCAGCCCAACCAGAAACAGCAGGCGGTTGCCGCCTTCCAGTCGCTCAACTACCAGGTGCTGGCCGCCGGCGATTCCTTCAACGACACCACCATGCTGAGCCAGGCCGACAACGGCTTCCTGTTTCACGCCCCCGAGAGCATCCGAGCCCAGTTCCCGCAGTTCCGCGCCTTCGATCGCTATGAGGATCTGCTCGCCGCCTTCAAGGCCTGCCTTTGAGCCCTGTGGCGAGAAACGGTCTGGACCCAACCGGAAAGGTTTGCCGAGCGGCGCTGGCCGCGGTGAAGTAAATTCGAAGGTCAGCCTGGAGCCTTTTTGAAGGCTGGCAAATCCAACCGTGCCAAGAATCTTTGAGGCGTAGGTGACGGCATTTATGCTGCCATGCCGGAAGGATTGTTCCGTGGCCCTGCTAATTGCGCCGCTGAACCCTGACTTGCAGCGGATGGAAATGGGTTCCAATCAGAATGCGACCACAAATCAGATGCGCGTCGGTCGTTGACCGAGCGGTCATCATCGTGGATCTGGCGGAGCGGACGGGGCTCGAACCCGCGACCTCCAACGTGACAGGCTGGCGCTCTAACCGACTGAGCTACCGCTCCAGATCCCGATGACAGGGCCGACATGCTACAGGGTGTCAGGCGGCTGGCAAATGGAAAATGGTCCACGATGGCAAAATCTTGGGAGGGTGCGGTTGGCCGACCTTCGCCGCGTGCCGCCATTTGCACTTTCCCGGCGGCGCGCTAAGGGAGACTTCCCATGTCCGCTTCCGTCAATCGTCTCGACTCCTGTTTTGCGCGTCTGCGCGCGGCCGACCAGCGCGCTTTCGTGGCGTACATCTGTGCCGGCGATCCGACGCTCGAGGCGACGGTCGACGTGGTGCTCGCGCTGGAGCGGGCCGGCGTTGATGTCGTTGAGCTGGGCCTGCCGTTCTCGGATCCGCTGGCCGACGGGGTGGTCAACCAGATGGCGGCCGATCGTGCCCTGAAGGCCGGAGCGACCACGGCGGGCGTGCTCGAGATGATCCGGCGCGTCCGCGAGAAGTCGCAGATCCCGCTTGTGCTCTTCACTTACCTGAACCCGGTCTATGCCTACGGCTACGAGCGGTTTCATCACGAGGCCGCCGCCGCTGGGGCCGATGGCATTCTGGTGCTCGACCTGCCGCCCGAGGAGGCGGAGGAGAATGCCGAGTTGAAGCCGGTGCCGGATCTGCACCACATCCAGCTCATTGCGCCGACCAGTCCGCCGGAGCGGATCGCCCGCATCGCGCGCAGTGCGGAGGGTTTTATTTATTACGTCTCGCGCATGGGAGTCACCGGGGCGCAGAGCGAGATCGCCGACGGCATCGCCGAGCAGGTGGCGGAGATCCGCAAGGTCAGCCATGTGCCTGTCTGCGTGGGCTTCGGTGTTTCCAACCCCGCACAGGCGGCCGAGGTGGCCGCCATGGCCGATGGCGTGGTGGTCGGCAGCGCCATCGTCAAGCTGATTGAGAAAACCGGCGCGTCCGCCGGGCTCGCCGATGGCGTTGAAAATTTTGTGGCACCCCTCGTCGCCGCCGTCAAGGCTCTGCCCTGATCCTCCACCCCCATGACCCTGAACTTCACCAAAATGAACGGTGCCGGCAATGACTTTGTCATGCTGGACAATCGCCACCTCGGTCTTGTGCTCTCGCGCGAGCAGATCGCCCGCCTCTGCGACCGCCACCGTGGCATCGGTGCCGACGGCCTGCTCTGCGTTGAACCCGCCGAGGGGCTGGGCGACTTCAAGATGCGCTACTACAACGCCGACGGTGGCGAGGCCGAGATGTGCGGCAACGGCGCTCGTTGTTTTGGCCGCTTTGTCAACCGCCTGCATCATGACGAGCTCAGCTTCGTGCAGTTTGAGACCCAGGCCGGCCTGATTTCCGCCGAGTTCGAAGGCGAACAGGTGCGCATCAACATGAGCGCGCCGCACAGTCTGAAGCTGGCCCAGGAATTGACCGTGGCCGGTCAAGCCCTGACCGTGCACAGCGTCAACACCGGTGTGCCGCATGCCGTTGTCCTGGTTGATGATCTGGAAAGCGTGCCGGTGCGCGAGTGGGGCGCCGGCCTGCGTTACCACGAAGCTTTCGCCCCCAAGGGAACCAACGCCAACTTCGTTCAGGTGCTTGGCCTCGACCGCATCGCCATCCGCACCTACGAGCGCGGTGTCGAGGATGAGACCCTGGCCTGCGGCACGGGCATGGTTGCCTGCGCGCTGGTCCATCATGAACTGACCGGCGTGACCAGTCCGGTGTCGGTCGCCGTCCGCGGTGGCGACACCCTGCGCGTCGGTTTCGAGGAGACCGCGCCGCACGAGTACTGCAGCGTCACCCTGCTCGGGCCGGCGGACTTTGTCTTCCTGGGCACCGTTGAAATCTGAAAGGTCGGCGCCTGCACGGTGCAGGCGGCTGCGCAAAGGCCTTGAACTGCGGCGAAAGCGGCCTTTTGTCACAGTCTGGGCTCTGATCGCCGTGCCGGCTCCAGCCGTGCGCTGTCATTCGCGCCCTTTCAGCCCGTTTTTTCATCCTCATGTTCGCCGGCACCCACACCGCCATCGTCACCCCCTTTCGCAACGGCCAGATCGACGAGGAGTCGCTCAAGCGGCTCGTCGATTTCCAGTTCGACAACGGTGTCACCGGTGTCGTGCCCTGCGGCACCACGGGCGAGTCGCCCACGCTCGACTATGAGGAGCACGACCGTGTCGTACGGTTGACGGTCGAGTATGCGCGCGGTCGCGGCATCGTCATGGCCGGCACCGGCGCCAACAGCACGCGCGAGGCCGTGGCCCTCACTCAGGCGGCCGAGGCGGCCGGAGCGACCGCCTCGCTGCAGGTGGCACCCTATTACAACAAGCCGACCCCGGAGGGCCTGTTCCAGCACTTCAAGGCGGTGGCCGAGAGCACCTCGCTGCCGATCATGCTCTACAGCATTCCCGGCCGCTGCGGCATCGAAATCGGCCTGGACGTGCTCGAGCGTCTTGTTGCCGCCTGTCCGAACATTCGTGCCATCAAGGAGGCCGGTGGCAATCCGGAGCGTGTCAGCCAGATGCGCCAGCTCCTGCCGTCGAGCTTTGAGATTTTGTCCGGTGACGACGGACTGACGCTGCCTTTCATGTCGGTTGGGGGTGTCGGCATTGTGAGTGTCGCCTCCAATGTCATCCCGCGCCAGATCAGCGACATGGTGAAGCTGGCCCTGCAGGGCGACTACACCGGCGCGCGCGTGCTGCACGAGCAGTATTACCCGCTGTTCGCCGCCTTCCTCAAGCTCGCCACCAATCCGATTCCAGTGAAGACCGCGATGGCGCTGGCCGGGCATTGCACCGATGAGCTGCGCCTGCCGCTGGTGCCCATGGAGCCGGCGAAGGTGGCTGAACTCAAGGCGGTTCTGACCAAGCTTGGGCTGATCTGAGGTCTCATCCGCGCCAGGCGCGCCAGCAGGACACAAAGCCCTTGGCAAAATCCTGCGGGCGTTCCGCCACCCAGGTGTCGACCAACTCCGGGGCGAACCATTCGCCGCAGGCGATTTCCTCGGGTGGGCAGCGCATCGGGCCGTCGTGACGGGCGATGCGCAGTTCGACGAATTCAAAATCCGTGTGCGCCCCGGCCGGCAGTTCGGCGGCGAGTTCGGTGCCCGCAACCTCGATGCCGTTTTCCTCGCGCACCTCGCGCAGGGCGCAGGCGGCGTAGCTTTCGCCGGCGTCGAGGTGACCGGCGGCGCTGCTGTCCCACTTGAGCGGGGCGACATCCTTGAGGTGCGAGCGTTTTTGCAGGAAGACCTCGCCGCGGCGGTTGACGACGAAAATGTGCACGGCGCGGTGCAGCAGGCCGCGGGCATGGACCTCGCCGCGGGTGAGCTGGCCGGTGACCTCGTTGCGTTCGTTGACGACGTCGAACAGCTCGGAGGCCTTTTGGCCGGCATCGGCCTGCAGGCGCTGCTCATACCAGCGGGTCAGGCGCACCCAGTCTTCGAGCGGCAGTTCCTCCGCGCGCATGGAGACGGGGCGCCCGAGCGCGTCGGCGAGCGCCTGCCAGCCCGCGGGCGGCTCGGGCAGGAGGTTTTTCAGTTGTTTGCGGCGCTGGCTGAAGCCCATTCGCACCAGGCGGTCGAACTGGCGGCGGTCGCAGACCGGCAGGCTGGCGGGATCGCGCGGCGTCAGGCGCACGATCGCGCTGTCCACCTTCGGTCGCGGTCTGAAAACGTCGGGGGGCACGATGCGCAGCAGCTCGACGTCCCAGTCCTTCTGGACGAGCACGGAGAGGGCGCCGTAGCCGTCCTCGCCGGCGCGCGCAGCCAGGCGCTGGCAGACCTCCTTCTGCAGCATGAACACCGCGCGGGTCACCGGTGTTGGCGGCGTCAGCAGGCGCTTGAGGATCTCGCCGCCGACCGAGTACGGCAGGTTGCCGACGACGCGCACGTCGCCGTGGCGATACCAGGGGCGCAGGTCAACGCGGGTGGCGTCGGCGTGCAGGACCTCGACGTCCTCACGGCCGGCGAAGCGCTCGGCGAGCTGCGGGGCGAGTTCGTTGTCCTTTTCGATGAGCAGCAGTCGCCGCGGCCGGCCCTGCAGGTGCTCGGTCATGGCGCCGAGGCCGGGCCCGGGTTCGACGACGAGGGCGGCTCCGTCGGGCTCGATCTGGTCGGCGATCCAGCGCGCCATTTGCGGGTCGACCAGGAAGTTCTGGCCGAGGCTCTTGCGCGGGCTGACTTCCTGGCCGGCGATGACCTGGCGTTTTCCGGTTCTGCTCATGGCTCCACATGGCACCGCCGCCGGGGCGCTGGCAAGGGCGAAGCGGATGTTCGTCGTTGATTCGCCGGCCGGAAGCGGCAGGGTGACCGCCTTTCCATGCTGAAGGAACTGCACGACTACCTCTACCACCTTGAGCCGAACGGCGGCCTGCCGCTGAAAGCGACGGGTATCGCGCTCGGCCTGCTGCTGCTGGCCAGCCACGCCTGGGTCTGGCGCCATGCCGCACGGGCGCAGGCCTTCCTGCGCGCCTTTCCGCGCAATTACGCCTGGGGTGCCGGCCTGCTGACGATCAGCTTTTTCTGGAGCATGATGTGCCTGGCCAACATCGACATGGGCGAGTTCTTCTTCCTGCGGAAGTGGTTCCTCATGCTCGTGCCGATCGCCTTCGTGCTGGTGCTCGTGCACGTGAAGGAGTTCCTTGCCGTGCGTGCGCTGGGTTCGCTGATGCTGCTGGCCGCCGGTCCGGTGCTGTGCGCGGCCTTCCTGCAGCCGCAGATCACCCGCCTGCTGCTGCCGGCGCTCGCCTACGCCTGGATCCTGGCCGGCATGTTTTTTGTCGGCATGCCCTTCCTGATGCGCGACGGGATCCACTGGCTGCTGGCCAAACCGGTGCGCTGGAACGCCGCCGTCTGGGCGGGCATGATCTACGGCGCCGTGCTGCTGCTGCTGGCGTTGTTCACCTACTGAGCCATGGCGGCGGGCGGGCGCGTGCTCATCATCCGCGGCGGCGCGGTGGGCGATTTTATCCTCACCCTGCCGGCCCTGCGCCTGCTGCGCGAGTCGCTGCCCGACAACTCCATCGAGGTGCTCGGCTATCCCGGCATCAGCGCGTTGGCCGTGGCGGCGGGACTGGCCGACAACACCCGCGCCCTCGAGCATGGCGGCATGGCGCGGCTGTTTGCGCGTGGGGCCGCCATTGACCCGGATCTGGCCTCCTACCTGGCCGGCTTCAACCTCGTGGTCAGCTACCTCTACGATCCCGACGGCATTTTCCGCGAGAACCTGACGCGTGCCGGCGTCAAGACCCTGCTGGAGTGCCCGCACCAGGTGCGGCCGGGGCAGGGGCATGCCGCCGTCCAGCTCGCCCGGCCGCTCGAACGCCTGGCGCTGTTCCTGGAGGACAGCGACTGGCGACGGCCGATCTTCCCGCGCCGCATGCCTGCCATGGGCGAGACCGGCGTCGCTCTGCACCCGGGCAGCGGTTCGGAGCGCAAGAACTGGCCGCTTGAGCGCTGGCTCGAGGTGGCTGCCGGTCTGCGTGCCAGCGGCAGCCGCGTTGTTTTTGTCACCGGCGAGGCCGAGGAGGCGCGGGGACAGTTGGCACAAATTCCCGCCGGCTGGGAGATCTGGCACCAGCGACCGCTGGCTGAACTGGCAGGTTTGTTGGCCGGCTGCAGTGGCTTTCTCGGGCACGACAGCGGCATGTCCCACCTGGCGGCGGCCTGCGGGCTGCCCTGCCTGCTGCTCTTTGGCCCAACCGATCCCGAAGTCTGGGCACCGCCGCAGGCGGGCGTGCGCGTGCTGCGGCCCGAGCAGGGCGACTGGGCGGCGCTGCCGGCGAGTGAAGTCCTCGATGCCGCCCTGCGCTGGCTGGGAGAAATCGCGGCGGACGGCAAAGGCGGGTTGTGACGGGCGCGTGACGTGCTATGCGTCCGCGTCATGGACGTTCCCGCCAACCCCCGTTTTCGCACCCTCCTCATCCTCGGCGCACCCGGCAGTGGCAAGGGCACCCAGGGCATGGTTCTGGGCAAAATCCCGCGGTTCCACCACCTCGCCTGCGGCGACGTCTTTCGCTCGCTCGACACCCGCACCCCGCTTGGCCAGAAGTTCGTCGAGTATTCCAGCCGCGGCGAGCTCGTGCCCGACGACGTCACGGTCCAGCTCTGGCGCGCCAACATCAAGCAGCGAGTCGACAGTCATGCCTTCAAGCCGGAGATCGATTTCCTGGTGCTCGATGGCATTCCCCGCAACGTGGAGCAGGCGCGGCACATGGAGGCCGACATCGAGGTGCTCAAGGTCTTTCATCTGTCCTGCCCCGACCGTACCGAGTTGGCCCGCCGTCTGCGCAAGCGCGCCCTCAAGGACAATCGCTTCGACGATGCCAGCGAGACCGTCATCCAGAACCGCTTTGCCACCTACGAGGCGGAGACCAAGCCGATTCTCGAATACTACTCCGGTGATCGTATCGTCGAGATCGATGCCAGCCAGTCGCCGGCCAAGGTGCTCTACGACATCCTCGGCCATGTCATGCGCATCGAGGCCTGGCAGCAGATCGAGAAGATGAAGGCCTGAGGCCGGATCCGCCCATGCGTCTGCTCTTCATTGGCACTGGCGAGATCGGCCTGCCCAGCCTCGAATGGCTCATGGCCACGACGAAGCACGAGTTGGTCGGGGTGGTCACTCAGCCCGACAAGCCGGCTGGTCGCCGCCTCGTGCTGACGCCACCGCAGGTCAAGGTCCGCGCCCTGGCCGCCGGTCTGATCGTGCTGCAGCCGCCAAAAATCCGTCACGCGGTCGAGGAACTGCGAGCGTTCCAGGCCGACGCCGCCATTGTCGCCGCCTACGGCCAGCTACTCTCGCCCGAGGTGCTGCGTGTGCCGCGCCTGGGGTGCCTGAACCTGCATGCCTCACTGCTGCCCCGCCATCGCGGGGCCTCGCCGATTCAGGCGGCGATCCGCGAGGGCGACGCCGAAACCGGCATGACGGTGATGTACATGGACGAGGGGCTCGACACGGGTGACATCCTGCTCATGGAACGCACGCCGCTGCTTGCCGACGACACCGGTGGCCGCCTTCATGACCGACTGGCCGCGCTGGCGCCGGTCGCCCTCGAGCGGGCGCTCGACCTGCTCGAGCTTGGCACCGCCCCGCGCGTGCCGCAGGATCCGGCCTTCGCCACGCACTGCGGCAAGCTGCGCCGCGAGGACGGCCGGCTCGACTGGACGCGATCCGCGGTCGAGCTGGAGCGCCTGGTGCGTGCCTACGACCCCTGGCCGGGCACCTTCACCCGGCTGGCGAACGGCGGGACGTTGAAAATCCACCGGGCCAGCGTGCTGGCGGCGACCGGCCCCCAGGTGGCGCCCGGCGAGCTGGTGGCGGCCGATGCGAAGGCCGGCTTCATCGTTCAATGCGGCGATGGCTGGCTGTGCGTGGAAGAGGTCCAGTCGGAGGGCGGACGCCGGCTGCCGGCGGCCGAATTCCTGCACGGGCATCCGGTCAGTGCCTGCCTGGGGTGAGCATCAGGCCAGTGCCGCCGCCCAGGCCGCTTCCTTGAAGCCGACGAGGGTGAGGCCGCGCTGCCGGTCCTGGGCGAAGGGACGCTTGATCAGGTTGCCATGGCTGGCGAGGAGGTGCAGGGCTTCGTCGGCGCTGAGCGAAGGCAGACGGTCCTTGAGGCCGAGCGCGCGGTAGTCCTGGCCGGAGGTGTTGAACAGGGCGCGCAGATCGCCACCGAGATCGTCGAGCGCACGCCTCAGGGCTTCATGCGAGGGAGGCTGCTCGCGAATCGGGTGCTCCTCGAAGGTGATGCCACGGTCGCGCAGCCAGTGGACGGCGGTGCGGCAGGTCGAGCAGTTGCGGTAGGTGTGCAGGGTCAGCATGAAAGGCGAATCACCAGTTCTGCGCGCCGGCACCGGCGAGTTCATGGGTTTCGGCCTCCTCCTCGTCGGTCTCGAGCGGGGCGAAGCGTTCCGAACGGAAGCCGAGTTCCTGCTTGACGCTCGAGTGCGGATCATCGGGATTCTGCAGTTCCTCGAGCAGCAGCAGCAGGTCGAAGTCGGCGCCGGTCAGGCGGATTTCGGCATCGTCGGTGACCGAGAACACCGGGTTGGAGCGACCCGCGCGCACGGCACGAACGGTGTAGGTGCGGTCTTTGCGCGGCAGCGCGCGGTAGAGGTCGTAGACCCAGGGATCGAAGCGGTCGTCGATGCAGACAACCTTCTGGCCGGTTTGGAACATGGGGGAAGATTCAGGGTGTGGGGGATTCGCGCAAGTGCTGGTGAAGGCGGCGTAGCACTTCGGCAACGACCTCCGGCTTTTCCGCGCAGCCATGCCAGTATGGCACGACGAGTTCGCTGCCGGTCTCGAGGTGGGCGCTGCGGTAGGGTACCACGAGGTCGCTGCTGTCCTCGAGCGTGCGGCCGTTGGCGCGACCGATGATCGAGTGGTGAGGCACGGGAATCGGCTTGGCGTTGAGCGCATCCAGATACGGGTGCCTGGGCGAGAGCGAGGAGAGACTAAGGAAGGCAAACGGACCCCAATCCTGAATCTGCGGCTGCAGGGCGTCGGTGTTGCCGGAGAAGAGGTCCTTGGCCAGCAGCAGGGAGTCGACCGGCAGACGCACGAAGCGGGCAAGGCGCATGGCAAAGCCCTTGTCGGCGAGTTTGCTGCCGCGGTGCGGCACGGTGATGAAGATGAGGCGCGCCACCTCCGGGCGACGTTCAAAGACCAGGCTGCGGGTCAGTCGCTCTCGGGAACCCGCAGACAGCCGCAGGGCCTCCGGCGGTTTGCGAAAGTGGGCGCTCCAGAAATCCGTGCCGCTGTCGATCGCCTGCATGCGGCTGAGCAGGCCGCCCATGCTGTGGCCGACCAGGACCATGCGTTGCAGGGCGGCCGATTGCGCCTGCGGATCGAGACGGCGGTGTGCCTCGGCAAGCGATTCGCGCAGGCGCACCGAGGTGGCTGGCACGGCCATGCCGGTCGGGTAAAGAAAGTACCAGGGCTGGTAGCGGGCGCGCAGGACGGGATCGGCGTAGAGGGCGTTGATGCAGGGGTACCAGATGTGCGGGTCCGACATCAGGCCGTGCACGAACACCACGGGAATGCGCTGCGGGTCGTAGGGATCAAGTTGGTAGATGCGGCTGTTGGCGAGGGTTTTTTCCGGGTAAAACAGGCCGACAAGCGAGAACTTTTTCAGGGAGCCATCGTCGAGGGCAAGGGTCTTGGCGGCGGTGTAGTTGGCGGCGAGCGGCCAGTCGCGGCCGGCAACCCGCCGACGCGGTTGCTGCAGCGGATTGATGAGGCGCAGGTGCACCTCTCGGGCTTGGCCGGGCGACGGTGGGCCGAACTCGAGCAGCGCGGTGAGGGCGAGTTGGGCGCCGTTGGGAGGCAGCAGCGGATGGGCATCGGGATCGTTGAGTTGGCCGACCACCGGCACGCCCAGGCCTTCGGCGGTGATCTCCTCGGCACGGCCTGGCCGGATCTCGGTGGCGAGGCGCAGGTTGGCCAGTTGAGTTGCCGGAACGGGTTCGGCCTTCGCATCGCTGGCGAAGCGGATCCGGTAGCGGCGCCCGCCGGAGGTGAAGATTGCGCCGTCATGCCAATGGGACGGGGCCTGTGCCTGGTTCCAAGTGCGCAGCAGGCCGGCCAGCGCCGCCTCGTAGTCGGCTTCGGCACGGGCGCGCCGGGTGCGGTTGGTTACGGCGAGATCGTTCCATGCGCCGGCTGCTGCATCGAGCCGGGCCCCGAGACGGGTTTTGACCGAGTCGCTGAATCGCCACGGCTGAAGTGGGCGGGCGCGCGGATTTTTCGGTGGCGCCAGGCACCCGGCCAGGGACAGGGCAAGCAGCAGCGGTGGCAGAGGGCGCAGAAACAACGGCATGTGCGTCAGGCCTGGCGGCGAGCCTTTTCCGCCTCATACTTCCGGCTGTAGCGGACGAAGGCAAAGAAGGCCGTGGCGACGGCAATCCACAGGCCGGCAAAGCCGTCGAGGAAGCCGCGGCGCAGCACGTAGGCGCGGAAGAAGCGCCAGAGGGGCCGCAGCACCGTCGGCGCCAGCCGCCAGCACGCTTGCTCCGCCTCTTGGCGGGCCAGGAAAACATCGGCGAAGCCGTTGATCTTCGAGATGTAGTGGCTCATGTCCCGGAAGGAGTAGTGATGCAGGTCGCCCTGCAGGCGCACGGGGGGGCGGGCTCCGGCGGGCAGCATCACCTTGTCGTGCTCGGGGCTGCCTCCCCAGATCGCGCCCTCGCGGCGGAACAACCTCAGTTTGCGGTCGGGGTACCAGTCGCCATGGGTGATCCAGCGGCCGAGGAAGAAGACCTTGCGGGCCATGACACCACCGTCGTGCCGCTCATGCAGGCTCCCGGCGAAGAAGGCTTGGATCGACTGGCGCAGCTCGGCCGACAGTTCCTCGTCGCAATCGAGGGCCAGCACCCAGGGACGGGTGCAGAGCTTGAGGGCAACGTTCTTTTGGTCGCGGTGTCCGAGCCAGTCCTGGTGCTGGATGCGGGCACCGAACTCGCGGGCGATGTCGAGCGTCGCATCGGTCGAACCGGAGTCGACGACGACGATTTCCTCGGCAAGGTCGGCGGCGCTGGCGAGGCATCGGCGCAGGTTCGCCTCCTCGTTTTTTGAGATGATGCTGATGGAGAGCGGCAGGGGCATCGGCGTCTTGGGTCGGGCCTGCCGCACGGCCGGGGCCGCGCAGGCGGTCGCCTCACTGCACCTTCATGACGCCATTCATCAGAACGGCGTGACCGGGGAAAGTGCAGAGGTAGGGATACTCGCCAGCCGCCGGGGCGGTGAACTCGATCGTTTCCGTTTGGGTCGGCTGCAGCAGCTTGGTGTGAAAAAGGATCTCCGGAGCCTCGGGGATGAAGCCCTTGGCCATGCCATCCGGTGCTGTCGCCATCTGCATGGCGAGGCCCATCAGCTTGTCCTTGGAACCGGCGGTTCCGATGACGATGTTGTGCGGCTGCGGCACGCTCGGGTGGACGTTGTTGAAGGTCAGCTTGACCTTGGCGCCGGCCTTGACAGTGAATTCCTTGGTATCGTAGGCAAGCGGGTTGGCGGTGTCCGGCTTGATGGTGATTTCGATCACCTC
Source organism: Prosthecobacter sp. (assembly GCA_044345215.1). GTDB lineage: Bacteria > Verrucomicrobiota > Verrucomicrobiia > Verrucomicrobiales > Verrucomicrobiaceae > Prosthecobacter. The sequence goes on from JBIJBO010000089.1 coordinate 12,608, forward strand.
GTTTGAGGCTGCGGCTGGCGCAGGGGCGGCGGGTGCAGGGGCGGCCGGGGACTCAGCCTTGGCGGGGGTGGTCGCAGGAGCGGCGGCGGTCGGCGCGGTCTCCTGCGTCGACCCGGAGGTTTGACGGATTGTGCCGACCATCAGGGAACCGCCCCAGAACAGTGCGAAGCCACCGACGGCGGCGGCAATGACGATGTTGGCAATGCTCCAGAAGGAGCCGGATTCCGTGGGCTTGGGCGAGGAGTGGGCGGACATGGCGGCAGTTGGGGGAAACACCACCGAAGCACAAAGCCTGCCGAACGCAACCGGCAAGCGCCGCCTCAGAGCGGGCGCCGGTAACCGTCGCAGCGGTTGTGCCAGCCGGCCAGCCAGCGTTGTTCGCGGCGTTCGGGCGGGGCGTTTTGGACGCGCCGGGCGAGCACGCGCTTGGCCGACTCGGCAAAGGCGGCGGGTGTGGGCGCCGGCATGGCCTCGAGCACCTGCAGCAGCCCCCAGCCCTCGCCTCGGTAGCGTTCAGCCGGGGCGGTGCCCTCACCCTTGAAGTTGACGTAGTCGATCAGGCAGAAGGCGCCCTCCGGGGTGGCCAGCAGGCCAAGGAAGCCGGCCTTGACGCGCTGCGGCTCGCGGGCTTGGGCGAGCATCTCGGGCAGCGCGTTTTGGAGGCGCGCGAGGATGAACTCGGTCTGCAGGCCGACGCTGCCGGCGAGAAGAGACCTCAATTCACGCTGGTGCGGGCCGTTGGCATCCGCCTCGAAGGCGGTCTTGCTGCCCCAGGGGCAGGGGCCCCGTGCCCAGATGGGCATCGGCACCCCGCGGGCGATCAAAAACGCCGCCAGTGGCGGGAAACTCTCCTCGAACGGCCCTCTTCGTCCGGCCGGGTACCAGATGAAGTGGCCGATGCCGAGTGAGGCGAAATCCTCGCCGGCATTCCAGCTGGTCAGGCCGGCGACGCTGCCGGCGCATTCGTTCTGCCAGATGCGCTGGCCAACGCGCTGCAGCTGGGCCGGGCTCAGGCGCGGACCGACGGTGGCGGTCGGCGTGGGCGGCGCGGCGGTGCAGGCGGCGAGGCCGAGGGCGAGCAGAGTGCTGCGAAGCAGGAGGCTTGCGGGTGTCATTTTTCGATGCTGAAGCCGCGCAAGCCGGCGGGGGCCGGCAGCGCGTGGGTTTCGCGTTCCTTGATCAGGGAGCCAAGGTTGCTCTCGTCGATGGCGGTGAGAAAGTCCGCGAGCTCGTCCGCCTCGCGCGCGGCCGCCTGCAATTCGACGCGGCCGTCGGGCAGGTTGCGAACGAAGCCGGTGATCTCGTAGCCGGAGGCAATTTGCTTGACGGTGTAGCGGAAGCCGACGCCCTGGACGCGGCCGGAATAAAACACTTGTTTGGCGGTCATGGAGCGTCTGCGGATACCGCATTCACGGCCGCTTGCAAGGCGGATGCCGTGGCGTCGTCGGCGGCGTCGATGAGCAGCACGCCACGGCCGCCTAGGTTGATCAGCAGGCGCAGGCTGCGTCCCTGAGGCCGCAGCACCAGCACGCGGTCATCACCCGTCTCGGGCTCGACATCCCAGCGCTGCTCCAGGCAGGTGCGCAGTGCCGCTCGAAAGCGCTCCGCCTGCGCCGCATCCTGCCATTGGGTCTGCCAGAGCGCGTGATCACGCGCATGCTCCGGGGCGGCGAAGGCAAGCAGGCGGTCGCCGCGCCAAC
>JBIJBO010000090.1:0-14280 GCA_044345215.1 Prosthecobacter sp.
ATGGAGCCCCATGAGGTTGCTTGCGGCAGCAAAATCAACGAGGTCCACAGACTTGATGACAATCGGGTCAACGGTTCCCTTGCCCAGCCCGTTGCCGTCACGGGGAAGCATCAAAAACTGGGTGTTGCTGATGGCCACGATCTCGGACTGCGCGGCGGTCACATCAAGACCAGAGGCATTGCCATTGAGGTCATAACGCGGGAGCTGAACAGCGTATTCTCCGACCAAAACCGGCGCCTCGCGGTTTGCCCCAGAGACATCATAAACCCAAAGACGGGTGTTGAATCTTCCCTGCTGTCCTGGGCCAGTGTCCTGAACCAGGGCGCTTTGCATGAGCGCAAAAAGCCGGGTTCCATCGGGTGAAACCGACATACCCTCAAGGCCCTGATTGTTTCGACGACCATTTGCAGGTGCTGCAATTGAATCAAAATTTAGCACGCCCGCCGGCTTGTGGGGCTTGGCCGCATCCGTCAATTGTGTGATGCCGGTGATCTCCCGGGCCGTGTTGAAGCGTGCAATGTATGTGCCATACTCATCCGAAACATAGCCACTGCCATCCGCGAAGAGATGCACGGCTTCCGCATCGAAACTCAGCAAATTCTCCACGGTCTGAGTCGGGGCATTGAAGGCAGCCACCGTTCCTGCAGGCTGACCAAAAACCCCACTCGTGCCCGTCGGATTCAGCCCCGTGGTCACTTTGGTGACCCCTCCGTCATTGTAAGTAAACCGCGTGGATCCCAGGTAAGCAGGCTCGATTTGAGGCTGCATGGCCGGCCCAGGCCCGTAATGAGGGACAAAAGTAAAGGCCACTTCATGGAGGCGGGCGGCATAGTTGGAATAGATCGCACCGCTGTTGTATCCCCGATCTGGAAGCACCTGAAAACGCCCCGTGAACTGGCGTGAAGAGGATTCGTAACTCCAATTCGTGATGAACAAACCCGAAGCCGCACCCATGGTTTCACCAAACTGATCGACCGAATTTCCACTCAACCGACCCGTGCCAACCATGCCGTAGTTCTGCACAAGAACACCGCCGAGCTGGCCGCCGCGAACGGGTTCAGTCAACGGAACGAGATAACTGAATGGCCCTTCGGAGACCCCCTCATCGCGTCTCTCGAGAGTGACACGGCCACTTTCCGGATCATTGTCGGAGGGCAGGTTGCTCATGAAGTAACCATAGCCGCCCCGGTTGAAACCTTTTTGAAGGATGACCCCGCTGAAGGATGGCGCCCTCCTGTTGAGCGGCGACCATGTTGGCTGAAAGTCGCCCGTGAATACACCGGTCGATGCCGAGAATTTGAGCGAATAACTCCGGTTCAACGGGTCGTTCTTGGTCACCGTGTTGCCACTGATGTTGAAAGACGACTGAACCACCTCCGCCGGAAGCTTGCCGGCAGCAAACCGGAGGTTTGCATTGCCATTCGAGGGGGCAGGCGGGTCAAGGAACAATGCCGTCTGAAGATCGACGGAGGCTCGATAGAGAGCTCCCAATGCATCAATCTCAATGCCTTCACTCCAACCCGCTGTGTAGGCCCGTGTGGCCTGGGCGGCAGCCACAGAGGCAGGCGGGCTGCCGAGCTCCGTCACCCCAGGACGAATCCAGAGCAGATTCATGCCGCTAAGATCCGAATCAGCCGGACGCGTGTCGAAGTCCAATGACCCCGTGACCAATCCACCCTTGACAGTTGAGGCCTGCCCGGGAGTGACGAGCTGAACAAAGAAGGGGGTTCTGTCTCCCTGAACCAGATGACCTCCGCCTGTGATCGAAGATCCGTCGGCGAGTTTGCCTGACCAGCTGATGACGCCACTCGATTTCAAATTCAGAGTCAGGTGACCATCGCCCTGCGGATACGTGGAGGGATCCCGCTCTGGTGACTGCGGCTTCGAAAGGAGCGCGACGGTGTAGTATCCCAGATCCGATGAATTGAGGAGTGCCGACGGAACACGGTTTGCAGAACCATAGGGAACAGGCAGAATCTCTCCAGAACTTGCGAGACCATTGCCCTGCAAATTTGCCGTGATGACACCGCCCTGGATCGAAAGCGTCAAAGCCCGGCCGTCAGGCAGCAGCCACTCTTCAAGCACATCACCGGATCGGTTGAACCAGCAGGAGCCGTCACCGAGGAAAACCGCGGAAAATCGATGGGTTGTTCCTGAGATCAAAAGGCTTCCGGAGAAGGAGCCCCTCGATGTGGTGAGCTTGCCAGTCAGCAAGCCTTCTGTCGCCGTGCTTGACGCAACACCCTGCGCAGGACGAATCAGCCCGGCAAAAAGGGAATCGGTCAGAAGGCCCGCGAAAGGATTGCTGACAAACACAGCGTTCACAGACAGATCTGCATCTGGCATGGTGAAGGAAGCCGAACTGCCTCGCTGAACGGCCCCCTGAGGCAGGCCGCTCCAGTGTGAGAAGACGTAACCCGACTCCTGGCGAACGCTGAGGCTCACGGATGTGCCCGGAAGAATGCCGGCGATTTTTGGATTGGCATCTGCGGAAGCAGGGCTCAAGGCCGTGGCCTTGGCACTGGGACTGGCACGCATGGAAACGCTCCCGGCAGTCGAAGGGGTCTGTGCCACGGCATTAGGCACCGTGCGCGACAGCACCAACGACCTGCGTCGTTCATAAGTGAAGCTGAGCTGCACCTCCGAGGAATTGCCGGACAGGTCGTAGGCAGTGACCTGCAGCACATTTGTGCCGCTCAAAGGCTGGATGGCCAGGCTGAAGGGCACGGCAGCAGGCGACTCCGACAGCGCGAGAATTGCACGCACTGGGCTGCCTCCGTTCAATGCCACTTCGACACGATCGATGCCTCGAGCATCGCCTGCACGTCCCGACACCTGCAGCGGGTATTCGGCGGTCGATGCAAGCTTTTCGGCAGCTGGACTCAGGACGACCACCTTGGGAGCCAGATCGTCGCCCGCAAGGATTTCGATGGATGCAGCACTTGCATCACCCAGAAGATGTCCCGCTCCTGGTTCAGCGAGTCGCGCAACGAATCTGCGGTTGGGCTGGCGACTGCCTGACTGGGGTCGAAGTTGGACTCGAACCATCTTTTCCATCTCACCGGATTCGAAGGCAAGCAATGTGTCCTGACCGTACAAATCGTCGTAGTGTGTGCCAGCCAGGGCTGGCTCGAAGGGAGGGGAAACTCCCGCCGTTCCGTTGTCCGTGTGGAGGGTCACTTCCACAGGCAGTGAACTCCCCGTGCGGCGCACCAGGAGGTCCACATGAGTGTCGAACTGACCGACACGATAGACGGTCGAGTCAAAGAGGATGCGTGCTCCAACCGTGTCTGCACGCGCGGCGAGGGACTGAATGCGCTTGTCATCGGCCGCCGGTGTATCGGCCAGTGCATACGCATTCTCCGGCGTGGCATGGCGGGCAAGCAGGTGACTTGCCAGTGCAAGCTGTTCCCCAAGAAGGTTGGCTGGAACCACGCCAGCAGCCGTGAAATTGAGCGACTCATCGACCGCAGGGCTGAGATTGTCGCCGGCGAGCAAATATTGGAAAGCATCGGCATTGGCCTTGAAGGGATAACCATCGCCGTTGTTCGCGAGGAAATTGAGGGTGACGACGGTGATCTGTTCGGGAGCACCAGGCAGCACCTGACCGGCATCCACGATCAGGGTCAGAAAACGGCCATCTGCATCCAACAGCGCCACGCGGCGGATTCTGTCGCCCGCAATGCGGGTTGGGTCATAGCTGAAGCTGACTCCGCCAACCTGCGGGAATCGCCCCTGACCACCAAGGACAGCCACACCGTGCTCCAGGAGAGCCTTGAGGCCGGCCGGCGTGGTCTGCCCCAGCATGAGCCCGTTGTTGAAGCGCATTGAATTTTCGACATCAAGAAGTGACACGGCACCCGAAGGCTTGCCGGCTGCCGGGTTGGCAAGGGGAGGCAACTTCGCCCCCGTGACGGAATCCGCGGCTCCGATGGCGGCGCGAATGCCGCCGCCATTCTTGAGGGCGACGACATAACCGGCTCCGCTGAGGGAACGCCTTGCGGCCGCCAACATGGAATCCGCGCTCAGATTGCCAAGATTGGTCTCCTGATTGCGCACAAAACTGCGCTCGCCCTCGAGATAAACCGTGGTGTAGCCCAGAACCTGGCCATCCTTGGCGTTGATCACCCCTTGCACCGCATCCGTGATTTGCTTGACCCGGCTGCCCTTGGTGCCAGGGGCAAAAGCTGTTCCGGGCAGATCGCCGACAGAGACCCCCCAGGCGGCAGCCACATTTTCCGCAATGGCAGCATAAGCACCGTTGGTGGCAGTCTTGGACTGGAGGTTTGGCACAATGATGAGTCCCTCACTGTCGAAATCCAGCACCAAACGACCGAGGTAGGTGAATTCATTGTCCGTGTTCACCACGACACAGGGTCTGCCATCGGAACCCGCTGTGTAGATTGGATAATTGCCGGCGAAATTGGCCCCGTGACCCGGAAACGTCGCTGCAACATCGTCCGAATCACCAAGACGCGTGTTGGATCCGGCAGCAAGAATGACATCCACATCCCTGAGGAGAGGCGCAAGAATCAGTTCGTTGGCGATTTGTTGAAGGTGCGCCATCAGGATGATTTTGTTCACCCCCTGATCCTTGAGATCGTCAATGACTGGCTGAAGTTGTGCGGCCAGCAGTGCCATGTTGTCTCCGGCCGGATTGCCCTTGATCTGAACGTTGCCTGCCGAAGTGATGGCGCGCAGGAGCTGTGTGGTGGCACCAACAAGGCCTATTTTTTCCGTGCCCTTGGTGACAACGCAGTTTGGCACAATCCTCTGCTTCAGGCTGGAGGCCTCCTCCAAGCCACCAACACCCACGGTTTCAAGATAGCGGGAAGAAATACCGCTGTCTCCGGAAAAGACGAGGTTCGCCGTCAGATAGGGAAATTCCGCATCCATCACGGCGTCGGCAAAGGCATTCGTGCCAAAGTCAAACTCGTGGTTGCCCACGGTGGAGGCCTCGACGCCGATCCGGTTGTGAATTTCGATGTCCGCAGCAAACGGGTTGTTGCCCTTGTTGTGGGTGGCGGAAACGAGGGCATCGGTGCCGGCGGCTGCAAACGGGCCTGGCAGGTAGTTGTCACCGCCGGCAAGAATCAAGGTGTTGGCGTGGGTGCCGTCAAAAGCATCGACAAGAGCAGCAAGATTCGGAGCGGTTTGCGAGGCAAGCAATCCAGCCTCGGCATCGGCGAAGTGAAGGAGCTGAAGGGTGAAGGCTGTGGCAGGCGTCAGTTCGAAGACGCTGAGGGTGTTGCTCGATTCATTGGTCACAAGAACAAGAGGCCTGCCGCTGGGACTGTCGGATTCGGAAACCACCGCGATGCCCTCGGGGTTCAGATCACCGTCGCGAACCAGCGAGGTGACATAGTTCGGCGCGAGTGGATTGCTCACGTCAAACACCAGGGTCAGGTGTGAACGCTCGAGGCCGACAAACGCAAGGGTGCGTCCACCAAGGGTCGCCACGGCCACGCCTTCCGGTTCCGGCCCTTTGTTGTCACTGCGACCGTCGTCGAATTTGGCGCTGTGAAGCGAGGCGACGATCATTTCGATCATGTCACCGCTGTCGAAGATGATTGCACCGGTGGCGTCAAGGATCGAGAAGCTGCGGGCGCCATACATGAGGATCTCGTCGATGTCGCCATCGTTGTCCGTGTCGCCACGCAGGCCGGGCAGGTTGGAGACGGTGAGCTTGCCGAGGTTGGCGTTGAGCTTGAGTTCGGCCTCGTTCGGGAACACAGTATTGTCGAGATCGTACCCGGCGTTGTTGACAGTGGTGGTCTCGTTCGGCGCAATGAAGTCATTGCGATCGTCACCTTCATTCGCGGTGACGTAGTAGGTTTGACCGGCGGAGGAAAAGGAGGCAATGGCGTCAGGCATGTAGAGCCCGTACACAGGCTGGCCGGCGCGGGGGTTTTTCATGCCGTCGGCATCGCTGAAGTCAGCGCGAAGCTCGCGGAAAGCCTTTTTGCCGAGGGGAGCCACGCTGGTGAAGGTGGCGGTGGCGATGTCGAGCACGGCGACCGCGTTGGCCTCCTGAAGAGTCACCATGGCCTTCATGCCGTCGGGCGAGATGGCGAGATATTCCGGCTCAAAGTCGGTGGAAGGCAAGCCGTCGTCATAGATGCGGACTCCGGCTGCCTTCAGCGCAGAGGTCTGGGCATCAAAGGCGGTGAAATCCGCAGTTTGCACCGTTCCAGCCACACCGGCGGCATCGACGCCGATGATGCTCACCGTGCCCTGCGCGGCATCGGGAACGGCAAGTTCAACGGTGACCTCAGGCGTGGAAAGCTCACCCTCATTGCAGACGAGCAACTTCGAGCCATCGGGGGTGAAGGCAATATGATCCGGCACCACACCGACGGCGACATGACTGATCAGGGCACCCGTGGCGGCGTTGAGGAAGACCACATGACCGGCGCTGGTCTTGGGATTGTTGATGATGGCAGCGGCGAGCACGCTGGGGCTGCCGACACTGCCTTTGCGCACGGCCACGGACGAGATGTCATCGCTGGTCACGCCGGGGATGCCGAGTGTGGAAGGTGTGATGGTGCTGATGTAGACCGGAGCCGCCGGATTCGTGAGGCTCACAACCTGGATGCCGGCGCCGGAGGAGGCAAAGGCGCGGTCTGAAATCGGGTCAAAGGCGGGAATCTCCGCACCGGCGAGAGCGATGCTGCCCTTGACCGTGGAGGTGAACGAGTTGCTGGCCGGAAAGGCAACCGGCGTGGTGTCATCATTGGTGATCGTACCCGTGCCGCTCGCATCCGTGAGCGCGGCGATGCCAGCCGTGTTGACCACGTTCGAAAGCGTGACGATGAAGGTCTCATTCGCCTCGACCGAAATGTCTCCAGTGATGGAAACATGCACACTCTGCGTCATGGAACCGCCTGCGGTGAAAGTGAGCGTGCCGGAGGCTGCAGTGTAGTCGCTCCCGGCCGTTGCTGTGGCGTTTGAGGTGGCGTAATCGACTTTGAAGGCTCCGTTGCGGTCACTGCGGGTGACGGTGAAGCTCAGTGTGCTGCTGCCGCTGTTGCCTTCGCTGATGCTGGCATCGCTGATGACGATCGTGGTGTCGTTTTGCGCAGCGGAAAAGGTCGTGCCTGGCGAACCAAGCTCATCCGCGTCGGTTGCTGCAACGAAGGCCCCGTTGGCTCCAGCCACGCTCAGTGTGGAAAGGTTCACGTTGTCAGCTCCGCCCGCATTGTCGAAGGTCGCAAATGGACTCGCTGATGGTGAAGCCCCAAAGAAAACCTTCGCCTGACGGACGTTGTTGATGTCGTAGAGCACCACTGCGTCACCACCGGTGCTCAAGCCGGCACCCGAGCCGGTGTAACTGCCGATTTGCAACGCAGGCGGGGGGTTCGCGCCGAACCAGGTGCTGCGGAAGGTGGCAATGGTCGTCGCGGGTGTGGCCGTTTCGAGGAAAATGACGGATTCACCGGGAGCGATGCTGGCGACGCCCGTCAGAGAAAGTGCTGCGGCGGGCGACTCGGAGCTGTCGTCCATTTTCCAGCCGCTGATGTCCACCGCACGAGCGCCGGTGTTGGTGACTTCAAACCAGTCGGCGAGATAATTGCCGTTGCCACTGCCCCAGGCTGCAACTTCCGTGATGCGCAACACGCCAGGAGCGGCAAAACCCGGAGATCCGACCTCAGCTGCGTTGCCGGAGGCGATCGCACCATTGGTGCCGGCGAGACTCAGCTGCGAGATCGTGGTCGCGTTGAGGCCACGGGTGTTGTCAAAGGTCTGGAAGGGCGCAAGCGCATCCGAAGCGCCAAAGGAGACGCTGGCCATCAAAGTGCCGGCGGCATTGTAAATGTTTACACCATCACTCGAGGTGCTCAAACCGAGGCCGGAACCGTTGTAGGAGCCGATTTGCAATCCGGCCGGTGGATTGGCGCCGAACCAGTTGCTGAGGAAAAGCGCACTCTTGCCAGGAAGGTCGGCCGTTTCGATGAAAATGGCGCTTTCACCGGGAGCGAGCGACGTCACGCCATTGAGTGCGGCCGCACTGGCAAAGGACGCGGAACTGTCGTCGATCTTCCAGCCGCTGATGTTGATCGGACTGGAGGTGACATTGGTGATCTCAAACCAGTCGGCAGCCACGGCGGAGTTACTGCTGGCCCAGGGAGCCACTTCCGAGATGATGATGACCGGTGCGGGCGGTGCTTCAGGCTCCACATCGCCGATGTTGAGAGTGAAATTCACGCTGACATCCGGCGTGGCGCCGACCGTGCTGTCGTCGACATGGAGGGTGACGACGTAACTGCTCTTCGTTTCGAAATCGAGCGTGACGCCGGCTTTCAGGAAGAATTCGGTTCCAGAGAGTTCAAACGAGGCTGCGTCGGCTCCACTCAGGCTGATCGAGTTCGTGCCAAGACCATCATCTGTCACAACGATGTCTCCAATTTTCACCCGTGAGGCAGTGCTGCTGGTTTCAGGAAGCGTCGACGTGGCATTATCCACGATGACCGCAGTCGGCGCCTGATTGGGCTGCGTGGCGGGTGCATAGACCCAGAGCTGTGGGTAATCGATGCTGCCGCCGCCATTTTCATTCACGACATAAAGGATGCCAGAGCGGTCCATGGTCACACCTTCATGCTGCTGTCCTGCGGGAGTCAGCGGGTTGCCGGCATCGGAACTGATGTTCAGTGTGCTGTGGATGACCCCCGAGCGATCCACACTGACGATCCTGGCGTCCTCCTGACCCAGAACGATCAATCGGTCTTCGTGAACCGTTCCGGCCGTGGCAGGCAAGTTCGAAAGAGCAAACACATCCGCAACATCCGCCATTCCCAACAAGGCTGGATCAAAAAGATTCGTGGAATTGACTGTCGTGGCCGACCCATTGCTTGCCGTTCCGGCGACGAAGTCAACCATGGTCTGGAACAGACCCATCGGAGTCATTTCCTTCAGGCAGATGAATCCATTCGTCAACGGATCCCAGGACAGGCCCTCCGTCCCTGTATTGTCCACAAAGGTGCCGATTTTCACGGTGCTGACTCCCTGGCTGTTCCGGCCCAGGGTCGTGCCCGCGGCATAGGTAAAGCGAACAAGCTGTCGGTCGCGCTCCTCACTCATCACAAATTGTCCTGAGCCAATGTAAGTCAGGCCCTCAGGATCATAGAAATCAGTTCCCTGGGGGCTCGAACCCACTGCGAGCGTCATCGTGTCAATCAGCGCCCCGCTTTTCGAGACCTGCGTGATTGCGCGGCCTCCATCCCCGGTGATGAACAGCGTGTCCGTGTCCCAGTTGTAGGTGACCGCGGAAGCCTCCTGGGCCAGATAATTGTGGGTGGGCGTTCCCTGGGGAAGCGTGGTGCGAGTTGGTTCCGGGAGATTGTATCGGCCAACTCGGACATAATTCGAGAGGTTGAAGCCCAAAAGACCGCTGCGGCCGGGCGATCCAATGTTCAAGCCCCCCGAGCTGTTGACATAGGCGGCGGCAACGCCCTGGGTCGCCGCCATGTAGCGCCTTCCAGCTGCCGCACCATGAAACGGATCCAGCACAAGGGACGAGGTGGCTGCACCACCAGCAGACGCGCCCGCGTGACCTCCAATGGAGGGTGTTCCGTCACTTCGGGTAACCCCCCCAATGGCATATGAGAGGCTTGTGATTCCCGAGCCGGATGCGTCAAACAAATGAACCTGATCGTTCTGACCGAAACCGGGGCCGGTGGGACTGACAATCACCTGAACGGCTGCATCAAGGTTCCAGGCTGTTCTGAAGGCTGTGCCATCGAGGGCTGTGGTAAAAACAATGCTCTCGCCGGGTGCGATGGTGATCCCGGCAGGAATCGTCACAGCAGCCGCGTCCTGTGGGTTGGCACTGTCATCGTCCCATTTCCACAGACTCATGTCCTGGGGCATGTCGCCTGTGTTCGTCAACTCCCAGAAGTCGCCTCCGGCCGCATTCGAGTTGATCTCCGTGATTACAAGCCTGGGAGCTGCGGTTGCAGTGGCCATCGCCAGAATGGCAAAACCACAGGTTGTCAGGCGTGTGAAAACCGAGGTTTGAGAGAACTTGGAGGGCGTCATGATCGGGTGGATTCCAACCATGCCTAACGCCTCCAGTCACTGCCCCGCCATCGAGACTGCGTGAAGCTTTTGTGACTTCACTCCACTGCCAAACAAAAAGTAAATTAATTGTCACACCGGCGCCCCGGCCATGGCGTCGATCACACGATCCATTTCCTCCAGCGTGTTGTAGTAGTGCGGGCTGAAGCGGAGGTGGGCGCGGCCGTCACGCGTGTGGCGCAGTGAGGGGTGGATGCGGCGGCTGGCGAGATGCTCGAACACCCGTTCCACCGACGGCCCGGCTTCCGGCGAGCACCAGACCGTGGTGATGCCGGACGCGTCCACGCCCGTGCGAGGCCCAAGGCTGCGGAACCCGAGCGGTTCCAAGCCTGCCAGCAAGCGCGCCTTGAGGGCCAGCAACTGCGCGCTCACCGCAGGCAGGCCGGCTTCCAGAAGCAGTTCGATGCCGGCCTTCATGCCGAGAATGCCGGCGATGTTGAGCGCGCCGGGCTCGTAGCGCCGGCCGCCCTTTTCAAATTCAATCCCTGGCTGGGCGATGAAGTTCGGGCTGCGCACGTTCCACGACCCGAGCAGGCTCGGCCGCAGCCGCTCCTGCACTTCCTCGCGCACGTAAAAGAGCCCGGCGCTCATCGGTCCGAGCAGCCACTTGTGGGAATCGGCGGCGAGGAAATCGACATGGTCCACCCGCGTCTCGAAGGCACCGAGCGTCTGGATGGCGTCGAGGCAGAACAGCACCCCGCGCGCGCGCAGCAACCGGCCGATCGTGTCAACGTCGAGTCGGTAACCACTGAGGAAGTGGCAGGAGGCGAGGGCAACGAGGCGCGTCCTTGGCGTCAGCGCCGCCTCGACGAGCTCGGGCGTGATGGCACCGGGTTCAGCCGGCTGCAGGCGGCGGACCACCACGCCGTGCCGCTCAAGGTCGGTCCAGGGATAGACGTTGGCCGGGTAATCATCGGGGTAGCAGACCACCTCGTCGCCGGATCGCCAATCGAGGCCGTTGGCCACCAGGCTGAGGCCGAGCGAGGTCGGTCCGAGCAGCGCCATCTCGTGGGCCTGCGCACCGAGCAGTCGCGCGGCGACCACGCGGGTCTCGTTCACCGCGCGCCAGGCCTCGGGATACTCCTGCATGCGCAGGCAGCTCTGCTCGAGGTATTCCTGCATCGTGCGCGCCACCACGCGCGGCAGAATCGTGACGCCGGCATGGGCCAGGAAGATGCTGTCGCGGGCGACGGGAAAGGCTTCGAGCCGGGCGGCTTCGCTGGGAAAAAAGGCCATGGCCATGTGTCGCCCCGGCGCGGCACGGACGCAAGCGGGAGCCGCCTCAGACGCCGGTGCCCAGCAGGCGCGCCAGCAGATCCTCCTCGCGCAGCAGGCCGATGGCGTCGCCGCTCTCGTCACGCACCAGCGCGAGGGTCTGGCCGCGCCGGCGCAGCAGCTGCAGGGTGGCCAGGGCAGGGTCACCGGCATGGACGGTTTCCAGCGTGCGCATGTGGTGCCGCACCCGGCGTCCGGGCGGCAGGCAGGCAGGCAGGCGGGTGAGATCCAGCACGCCGATGAAGCGCCCGTCATCGCCAATGACCGGCAGGGTGGCGAGGTCGTGCTGCCGCGCGATGATGAGGGCGGACTCCAGCGGCTGCTCGCTTGGCAGGGCCACGGCGCGCGCCAGCGGCCGCATCAGCTCGCCGGCGCGACACGGCCGGTAATCGAGGATTCGGCGGATCAGCCGCGCAGCCCCCGGGCTGAGCAATCCCTGGCGGCTGAGCTGTTCGGCATGGTGGCCGAGGTCATCGCGGCCGGAGGACTGCGCCGGCACATCCTGCGGCGGCAGGGCGCTGACCGCAAGGGCGCGAAAGACCGGGCGGAACAGACCGGCACAGTGAACCAGCGGCGCGAGCGCGCGCAGGCTGCGGAAGGGATAGCGCCGGAACAGCTTCTTGGGCAGAACCTCCAGTCCAACCAGAAACAGCGGCAGGGCGAGGATGAAGGCCAAGAAGACCCCCCATGGGCCGGCCTGCGGCGGCAGGTGCCAGACCACGAGCAGAAACGCGGCCAGATTGCTGACGTGATTGGACACCGTGATGGCCCCGAGCAGCGCGTCGCGGTCTTCGACGAGTGGCAGCAGCCGGGCCGCGCGGCGGTCGCCGGCACTCGCGGCATGGCGCATGCGCACGCGACTGACGGTCAGCACCGCGCTCTCCAAGCCGGAAAGGGCAAAGGACAGGGCCAGGGCGAGCAGCAGGGCACAGAAAACGATCATCGGACCACCTCCGCTTCCATCGCCGGCGCCAGCGGCAGGCGCAGCTCGACCTCGAGCACGCGCGCGCGCACAACCCGGCGCACCTTGAGCTCAACGCCCGCCACGGAAAGGCGTTCGCCCGCCTTCGGCACGTGCGCTAGCTGGTTGAAGACAAGGCCGCCGATCGTGTCCAGTCCACCCAGGGCCATCTCCGTGCCCAGCTCACGATTGACGTCATCGATCCGCGCGCCGCCGTCGACGATGTAGCGGCCGCCGCCGAGCTCGCGAATTTCACTGGCTTCGCCCAGCCATGGCGCCGCCTCGTGCAACAGCCAGTCGGCAATTTCCTCCTGGCTGATGAGCCCTTCCAGGCCGCCGTACTCGTCGACAATGAGCACCGGGCCGGCACCGCCGCGCAGGGGCCCCTCAAGCAGGTCCAGAACGGGCATGGTCTCCGGCACAAAGGGCGCATCCATTCTCAGCATCCGCCACGGCGGCCGACCGGCCAGACGCCAGGCCTGGGTGTCCACAACCCCCTCGACCATGTCCGGGGTTTCCCCGTAAATGATCCCGTAACGGCCGGCCGACTGCTCAAGGGCGGCCTGAACGCGCTCGGGCCTGTCCCCGGCACTGACCAGGGTCAGGTCGACACGCGGCACCATGCAGTCGCGCACGGTGAGGTTTTCGATGTCGAGCGCCTCGCGCAGCATCTCCGCCTCGGCGGCATCGAGCAGCCCCTGCTCCTCGCGCATCTCGACCAGGGTCTCAAACTCGCTGCGGGTGACCGGTGGCTGGGTCTTGACGCGGCGGGGCACCAGCCGCAGCAGCAGGGCCTCAGTGGCACGGTCGGTCCAGGCAGCCATTGGATCGATGAGCGGCCGCAGCGGTTCGAGGAGTCGCAGGCTGCCCTGCAGCACGGCCGACGGTGCGCGCGCGGCGAGAAACTTCGGCAGCACATCCCCGACCAGCACCGTCGTCAGGAACAGCACGGAGGCGGTCGCCCACGGATTCCAACCCTGTTGCAGGAGGGGCCCCGACACGAGGTGCAGGCCGAGCGCGGCGAGGGCCAGGTTCAGGGTGGCGGAGAGCAGCAGGGCGCGATGCAAGTGCAGGAAAGGATTCGCGGCAATGCTGCGCAGCTTCTGTGCCAGCCGGCCGCCGGCAGCCTCGACCCGCTGCTCAAAGTCGCGCGCCATGTGAATGGCGGTCTCGACGGCGGAGACAAGAGCCAGCACGGCGAGCAGGAACAGGTAGGCGGCGATGGCAAGGGAAAGCGGCACCAGGGGTGACTTTCAGGGGGCAGGCGCTCGGGTCAAGTGCCGTCATGACCCGGGATGGCCGGCCAACTTCAACTCGACGAGGGGGCGCGTGCATGCTAGGGGTCGGCCGGCGGGCCCTGAGCCCGCCGCCCTGTCTTTTCCATGTCCGCCGCGAAGCATTCCAACAGCCTGGCCCAGGTCAGCGAGGCCGAGCTCAAGAACCTCAAGATGCCCTACCGGCGACTGCTGCCCTACCTGCGGCCTTGGCTGGGACGGTTCTTTTTCGGGGTGGCCCTCGGCTTTCTCGCCGCCGGCTTCAATGCGGTGATGATTCTGGGCCTGCAGCTCATCTTCCAGGTGGTGCTCGACGGCACCGGCAAGGACCTCTCGCAGCCGGTGAAGCTGGCCTTCATCGGCGAGATCAACCTGGCCGAACTGCTGGGCCTGCAACCCGGCACGCCCGTCGGCCTGTGGGGGGTCATCCTCGCCTGCGCGGGCATCCCGCTGCTGATGTTCCTGAGCGGTTTTCTGGAATACCTCAACAAATACTGCCTGGCCTGGGTGGGCAACAAGATGCTCTTCCAGATCCGCAGCGACGTCTTCGGCGCCATCATGCGCCAGTCGCCCGCCTTCTTCAGCACGACCAAGGCCGGCGAGCTGATGCAGGTGGTCTCCAACCAGTCGCGCGTGGCGCAGAGCCACGCCCTGCAGGTGGTGCAACTTGTCACCAACCGCCCGCTCACCATCATC